>DASYLW010000160.1:0-31202 GCA_036009385.1 Caballeronia sp. | reverse complement strand
AATCTGGTGCGCGTGACGCAGGAACTGGTGCCCCGCATGCGTGAGGACCATGCCGCGGGCGTGGCGTACGAAGAGCTGCGCGCCGACTTCGGTCTCAAGCCCCTTGATGGCGTCCGTGATGACCGATTGCGAGATGTTGAGAGACTGGGTCGCGCCCGTCACCGATTCGGCTTCAGCGACAGCGATGAAATAGCGAACGCTTCTGAGTGACAGGCTCATGGGACTCCGGCGTCGGATCGACAGGTTGACGGCTAGTCAAGCCGCGACTATAGCTGAGCCGATAACAATACCGTCTTTCGATGCTTGCCTGCAAAAACCGGCCGCTCAAGGCTCGCTGCTTATTCAAGCGGAGGAAATGCACTGCCCATCAACGAAAAAAAGCAGCGATAAAAATCAGCGATGAAATCGTGAAAAGCACCACGCGGGATTCGCTACAATTTTGGCCTGCGCGTGGTGCTGGGTAAAATGTCCTTGCCGCACTTATTCGAAGCGTCGATCGCATTGACGCTTCGTACAGGGGATAAATTTGAATCAACGAGACATCAAAATCACCGTGGTTGGCGCAGGCGCCATCGGCGGTATCGTGGCTGCCCGGCTGGCGCGTGCCGGCGTTGCAGTGAACCTCCTGGCGCGCGGGCCGCATCTTGACGCCATACAGCGCAATGGCTTGACCGTCATCGAGGGCGGCGACCAGTATGTAGTCGATGTCAACGCGACCGACCAGTCCGGCACGCTCGGTGCGCAGGACCTGCTGTTCATCTGCCTGAAGGGGCCGGCACTGATACAGGCAGCCCAGTCACTGGCGCCACTGGTGAACGAAGGCACGCATATTGTCTCGGCCATGAACGGGGTGCCCTGGTGGTTCCTCAATTCGTTTGGTGGCCGGCTTGAAGGGCAACGGCTCGAATCGGTTGATCCGGCAGGCGTCGTGTCGTCTGCGTTGCCGCCGTCGCAAGTCTCAGGCTGCGTGGTGCATCTTTCGTCGTCAATCGCCGCGCCTGGCGTGATTAAAAAGGGCAATGGCAACCAGCTTATTGTCGGACCCGCCGCAACAGGCGTCACGGATCAAGCGGCCCATGCCATTGAATTGCTGCGGCTTGCTCAATTCGACGTATCCACATCGAGCAATATTCGCAGCGATATCTGGGCCAAGCTGTGGGGCAACATGACCATGAACCCTATCAGCGCTCTCACCCGTTCGACCGCCGACGTGATTCTCGACGACCCGTTGACGGCGCAGCTTGTCGTCTCGATCATGGAAGAGGCACGGCGCATTGGCGAAGAGATCGGCATCGAACTGAACATGACTGCCCAGGCGCGCAACGCCCAGACCCGCAAGCTCGGGGCGTTCAAGACGTCGATGCTCCAGGACGTGGAAGCGGGCCGTCAGCTGGAGATTGAAGCTATCCTTGGCGCGCCTCATGAGCTCGCGGCAAAGGCTGGAATCCCGGTGCCGTTTCTTAGCGTGCTGTATGGGCTCGCCGGACAGTTGAATGCCAATCTGGCCGGCAACGCCAACGCGCCGACGCGCTAGGCATACGCACGCGTTGTAAGGACGTTTCACGTCAGCGACAGGCCGTAAGTCGAATGCAGCGGCAAGATCTCGGCCGGCGTAGCCGCCTGTATGTTGACGATTCCCGAAGACCTACCCATAGGCATGCTCAACACGTTATTGGCCAGGACGTGCGTTTATCGTATCGATGCATTTCGTCGGGCGCTCGCGTCGAGTACCGGGCGCCCGTTTTTTATCAGAAAATCTTGCCCGGATTCATGATGCCGTGGGGATCGAAGACCTTGCGAATCTCGCGCATAAGCCGGATGTCCAGCGGATCTTTATAGCGGCTGAAATACTCGCGCTTGAGTTGTCCAATACCATGTTCCGCGCTGATGCTGCCGCCATAACGCGCCACTTCGTCCAGCACTTCCGCGGTCAATCCCTCTCCATGAAGCTTAAAGAAATCGCGCGGCGCTCCCACCGGGCGTGAGAGATTGTAGTGAAGATTACCGTCGCCGAAATGACCGAACACGATCAGGCGCACGCCGGCGTGATGCTGGTCGATGCGCTCACCCGCCGAGGCAAGAAACGCGGGAATGGAAGCAATCGGCAGCGAGACGTCATGCTTTACATGCGGACCATCGGCGCGCTGCGCCTCGGAGATTTCCTCGCGTAGCCGCCACATGCTGTTCACTTGTGCAATTGATTCGGATACCGCAGCATCTACGCATAACCCACGCTCAAGCGCCTCGCCGATCACCGTCTCCACGAGTTCGCGCAACGCGGCTTCATCGACGGTATCGGCGAGTTCGATCAGCACGTAAGCCGGATGGCGTTCGACGAACGGCGCACGCATGCCATCGACCTGTTCAAGGACCATGTCCAGGCATTCGGCTGTAAAAAACTCGAACGCCTGCATGCGTGGGCCACCGCGTTCGAACAATAGTTCGAAAAGATCGAGCGCCTGTTGCGACGAGTTCACGGCCGCCAGCACGACCACACGCATGTCGTTGCGCGGATAAAGCCGCAGCGCCGCGGCGGTGATAACGCCCAGCGTCCCTTCCGCGCCGATCAGCAATTGCTTCAGGTCGTAACCGGTGTTGTCCTTGCGTAGCGTACGCAGGCCGTGAAAGATCTCGCCGTTCGGCAGGACCGCTTCCAGTCCGAGCACCAGTTCCCGTGTCATGCCATAGCGAACGACATTCACGCCACCCGCATTCGTCGACAAATTGCCGCCCAGCTGGCACGAGTCTTCGGCGGCGAGGCTGAGCGGCAGCAGGCGGTGTTCATCGGCGGCGACTCGCCGCAGGTTGCCGAGAATGCAGCCGGCTTCGGCGACCATCGTGTTGCCGATCGTATCGATACTGCGAACGGCGTGCATCCGGTCCAGGCTCAGGATCACGTTCACAGGGCTGGCGTCGGGCGTGGCGCCGCCGCACAAGCCCGTGTTGCCGCCGCGCGGTACAACCGGCACACGCGCCTCCGAGCAGAGCGTGAGGGCTGCTGCAACGTCTTCGGTACTCGACGGGCGCACGACCGCTTGGGCGTGGCCGGTGTACATGCCGCGCCAATCCGACAGCCACGGTGTGATGTCGCCGGGAGCCGTGATGACAGCGTCAGGTCCAAGCTTGCCGATCAGACGTTGGGGGAAAGAGGTGTCGGACATTTATTCGTTCGTCAATGTGCTTAGGGGTGCGACGCTATTGAGCGCATCGCGGCTCGGAATCGCGAGGTTCAGGCGGGCGGCCGCGTTCTGCAGATGCGCGGTCGCAGCGATACGCGCAGCTATGGGATCGCCAGCACAAATCGCTTCGAATACGCGGACGTGCTCACGGTGCACTTCGTCAGGCAGGCGCTGACGCGCAAGCGAATGCGTGCGTGCCGTCTGCACTGCCTGGCGAATCTGCAGGTTGAGGTACTGGAGCAGATCGACGTAGTAGCGGTTGTGGGTGGCATCGGCGATCGCTACGTGGAACGCAATATCCAGCTCCACCGCGTGGTCCGGCGTGTAGAGGTTATCGGCGAGCAATTCGAGAATGGCCGCCAGCGCGTCGATGTCGGCTTTGGTCCGACGCACAGCCGCCAGCGCCGCCGCTGCGCCCTCCAGATCGAGCCGCAGCTCGTAGACGTCCGCGAGGTCCGCCCGGTCCGCGCCGACCGCGTGGGGGACGCGGAAACCTCCTGTTTCCGTGCGAGCCTTGACAGTACAACCCGCGCCCTGACGGCTGTCGATCAGGCCATTCGAGCGCAGGCGCTCCGTGACTTCACGGATCACCGACTGGCTGACACCGAAGCGCATGGCCAGATCCTTGCCGGACGGGAGCTTGGTGCCGATCGGGTAAAGCCCATCCCGGATATCGCCGGTCATTTGCTGGGCGACTTGCTGGGTCAGGGTTAGCGCTTTTGTCACGGGGCTCCGGGGCTTCAGTTGATCATTGTCAGGTTATCCGGTTTGCATGTTATATGAAAACCTCTGACGAGTGAATGTTGGTGGCTAGTCGGCAGTAGGCCGGTGCGCGCTAAATCAACCAGACAGCGGCGCTCCCCCTGGGCAGCCCGGATGCGATTGTCGTTGCTGCCGCAAACGTGTCGCGGCACAGGCTCGATCCCCTACTTGTCCGCCATGTGCCACTCGCTACGCTTGGCCACCGTGCCATGTGCCGGGGCGAAACGGCTACGGCGGGGTCGTCAAGCGACATCTATCTCTTCGAGAGAGCGTTGGTATTGATCAGGTTACCTAATAATTTTCACAGCGCGCTACCGGCGACCAGAAAAGATGGCTGTCTTACGAGCGGTGCGGAATTGCCTGCCTTGCCCGATGCTCCGCGTCTGCAAACATCTCGCGTAGCCTTTGTCGCTCGTTGTCGGTCAGATGTGAAACCGCAGCCGGCATCGTGAGCACCAGTTGCAGTGTCAGGTCGCCGCGCGAGCCGTTGCGGTCCGTGAGCCCATGCCTGAGCAGACGAATCGTGCTGCCCGGGTGCGCGTTACGCGAAATCGTGATCCGCAGCGCGCGGCCCAGGATCTGCGCTTCCAAGCTACCGCCGAGCGTGGCTGTCACGAAATCAACCTGAACGTCGCAAGCGAGATTCAACCCGTTGCGACGAAACGCCGAGCCGCATGCAATCACGACCGAGAAGGTAGCGTCGCCCGGCGGACCGCCATTGGGTCCGGGATGGCCCGCGCCTTCGACGACGAGACGCTGACCGTCCCACACACCCGGAGGAATCCTGACTGTCTCGGACTTCCGGTAGGTCATGACAGTCGTGCCGAGGCACGCCGAACACCAGTCACTCGCCAGCGGCCGGCCGGTCCCCACGCAGGCGCTGCAGCGCGTACCCGAGACCGACTGGCCGCTGCCGCCGCAGCGCGCGCACTGCGAGTCTCGTTCCTGACATTGGCGGCACGGCCCGTTTACCGGGTAGCTCACTTCGACTTCGCCACCATGAATCGCGGCTTCGAGCGGCACAAAAAGCCTGACGAGACAGCTCGCGCCGCGCGTCGGCGGGCCGCGGTGTTTGCGTGAAGCGGCGGCTTTGGCGTGACTTCCGGCAGGAGCCGCCGCCGTGCCAGACACCCGCGGCTCACGCTTGCCGATCAGTATCTCGAACGCTTCCTGAACGTGTTTGAACACCGGCTCGACTATTGATTCGCGCCCCTTGTTGCGGTCCGGGTGGTACTTCGCCCTCAGCCGCCGGTATGCGCGTGTGACGTCTGCTGGCGACGCCGTGTCTGGTAGTTCCAGCCGCCTGTAGTATTCGTCGAGGCCCACGCGTTTTCCCCGGTTTTTTCTGGAAGTGCAAGTCTATCAAGACGTAAACAAAAGGAGTGCTGTCTGTCGATGACAGGAGATTGTCAGCGCCGATTTGCTTTCAAATGCAGGGGGCATCTGAGCCTGAAGTTACGCCAAGTCATGACTGAAACCCGTTCCGAACCACGTTGATCCTGTCGCGCGGCTTGACGTACGCACCCTGAGGAGTTACTTGTGGCTCTTGTCGCGCTGGCAGGTCGCCACGGGCAGCAGCTTTCCGCCCAGTACCTTCGTGATGCGCCTGGACTGCTTGTCGGCCACACCGGTAATGCAGCCGCACGTGTCACCGCGATTCGTCGAAGGGACGTGGTCGAAACCATCGGTTTGCCAGTCAATTGCGGCCAAGTCCCAGGACCCTTCGCGGTCCGTTAGCGTCAAGCTGGACGGCATGGTATTTTCGATCCAGCCACATCTTGTTTCGGCCGCGGTGACGCTTTGGGCAATAAGGACAAGTGCTATCAGGCCAGTCAGGCCGGCAATCTTACGCAAGCGAATCTCCTTTGATCCGTAGTAGGCAAGTGCATTGACGCTCTCACGGTTGCGGCCCCGGCGACGGGCGACAGGCGATTCGAAAACCGATCCGGTAAGCGGTCAAAAGCTAACCGGGTCGCCGCGCCGCGCCCATTGCGATCCGGCACATGCCGGTTCACTTATCACAATAACCCTTCACAATAACGCTTCGCCTTCGTGTCGTATGATCGTGTCGCTTGCAACAAGCAGCGCGAGTTTATCCGGTTTGAGAGACACACTCAACGCACTCGGGCGGCGTTTTACCGGTTCTTCGGTACACGCTCCGATTCCATAAAGTACACACCGATGCGAACGACCATTCTGCTGGCCTATAGACGATATTCATTGATAATCGGCTTGTCGATTGCCTGCCTGGCGCCGTCGATCACAAATGCGGCAAGCTTTGACTGCGGTAAGGCCAAAACGCACTTCGCGAGAACTGTATGCGCGGATCCGCAGCTGTCGGCCCAGGATTCGGCAATGGCGCAACGCTACGACAACGCGCTGTCATCGCTTTCCGAAGCAGGAAAGACAATTCTGCGCACCGGTCAGGGGCAGTGGCTTAAAGTCGTACAACGCTCGTGTCTCGATAGCAGGAGATCTGAAGGCCCGACCTCGTGCATGCGACGGCAGTATGACGACCGGCTCGACGACTTGCGTAGCGCCGCCCTTGCCACGGGCCCTTTTGTGTTCAGCCGAAACGATCATTACGCATCGATCGGTAAACAGGATTCGACGGGTATTCCACTGGAGCAGCATACGGGCCTGCCGCGAATCGATCAGCCACTTTCCGTCGTGGCAGAACAATGGAACGCTGCGATCGTCCGCGAGGCGGCCGCGGCACAAGCGAACTGGTGTTTCGGAGAGCCTGATACGGCCGCCGAACAGGTTGTGGACTTCAAGATTCAATCGGCGACGCCCGGGTTCATCAACGTCAAGATGTTGCACTACGAGCTATGCGGTCTGGCCGCAGGCTCCGATGACATGAACAACGTCTCCTACCTGCTAGCGCCAACTCTGCACCGGCTTAAAGCGGTGGACCTGTTCCGGCCGGAAACCCCGTGGGCGTCTTTTCTGGCGAACCGCGCCTCGCGGGTGCTCAATGCCGACGGCGATACCGACTTCAACGACCGCATCAACAAGGACGTGCGCGATCCAGCAGCCTGGTCTTTTACCAAACCGGGGCTGGTTATTTCCTTCAACCCTGGAGACGCCGGCCCGATAGCATCGGGAATTCTCGACGTGACCTTACCGTGGACCGACTTGCGCCGCTTCGTCACGCCAACCGCACCAATACCGCGGTGACCATCCCGTCATGACGCCGGTTTCACCAGCCCAATGACTAACAGCGTCCCGTGGTCATTGAGCCGTCGACTCAATGAGAGGACTGGCTATTCTGCACGTCGACCGATGACTTGCCGTGGCCGGCGTCCGCCGCGCCTGTGCCGGGCTTCACGCTGCCGTCCGGCTGCGGAACTTCAACTGGCTTGACTTCAACGGGGGCGGTGCCATTTTCTTTCAAACCGAGCTTATCGGCCGTCTTGGGCGACACGTCAACGATTCGATTCTTCACATAGGGGCCTCGATCCCTGATTTCGACCTCATCGGTTTTGCCGTTTTCCAGATTCGTGACCCGGGCCTTGGTGCCAAGCGGCAAAGTCTTGCTCGCGGCGACATTGGACTGCGGATTCATGGGCGTACCGTCAGCCATCTTTTTTGAGTAGAACTTCTGACCGTAGTACGAGGCCTTGCCCTTGCGTGTCTTGCCGGATCGGTCAAGACCGGCATGGTGGGTCGCCTTCGCACTTCCCTGCCTGGCCTTCGAGCCTGCCTGAGTGGAATGGGCAGTTTCCGACTCTTGCGCCGCATACGCGGCGCTCAGCCAACACGATAGAAGCAAAGATAAAAGCAGGGATAAAAGCGTTCGAAACTCGCGTCTTCGACCGCAGGCTAAAGGGGCGTGGTCGATGTGGTCGTCAGGCTCGTACGTCCCCAATCCCAACGTCATCCCAACCGGCACCCATTGCGTTTTCAGACACGCCCGTTCCGCTTCGGGGAGGAGGCACAATAGCCTGTTCTCTGTGGTATGAAGATTACTTTTCATTTACCACTCCTCTTCAGCCGGTCAAAGCAATGGGTATCTGATCCAGCGAGAGTAACACCCCGAATCAGGATCTATGCAGCATTGTTGAACGGCTGAAAGCACCGGCAGGCGACCTCTGTTTATTCGAGTCCACGGGCCTCATGGAGCTCAAAGCGTGCAGGTCAGTTGTGTCATGTGGAGGCTGTCGGCCCGGTAGAAGATGTGCTGAGTGCCCTTGGCATCAAGCTCGCGGATATGACTTCCGGCTGGACAAAACCGCCCTCAGGTACTCTCCCTAACGACCAGTTGAAACTCGACTCGCCGCTTCTCCGAGAGCCCTTCCAACCCGCTCTTGCGAGCAGCGGCCGCGGCCAATAACATCTCGCCGGCAATTCGCCCGATCGCATGCGGATCGACCGCCACCGTCGAAATGCTCGGATAGCAATACCGCGACACTTCGAAATCCCCGAACCCGGCAACCGCCATCCTCCCGGGCACCGGAATCCCGCGCCGATGACATTCCATCAGCGCGCCGAACGCAGACATATCGCTCACACACATCACGGCGTCGGTATCGGGCCATGCCTCGAGTAATCGCGAGAATGCCTCGCCGCCATGGCTCATGGTCACGGGTGAACCACCATGCTGAATCACTCTCGGCTCGCCCAGTCCGAACAATTTCAAGCCTTGGCGATAACCCGTCTGCCGGTCCAGCCCACGACGGTCAAGCCGGGTCGCGCCACCGATAAACCCGATCCGCCGATACCCGCGGTCATGAAGATGCCGCATCATTTCGCATGCGGCATCGACATTCGAAAATCCCACTGCTTGCTGGATCGGCATGCGCGGTACGTCCCACGTTTCGACGACCGGAACCTTCGAACGCTTGAGCATCGCTCGCGTGGCAACGGTGTGAAACGAGCCGGTCAGCATCACGCCTTCCGGTCGATGCGCGAGCATCACGCGCAGAAGCTGTTCTTCCTGCTTCGGGTCGTAGTCGGTATCGCCGAGCAGGAGTTGCAGGCCATGCGCCCTTACCGCCGCGTTCAGGCTATGGACGGTATCCGCGAAATTCGAACTCGACATGGACGGCACCAGCGCCACGATGAATGGCGAACGCCCGGACGACAACGTCCCCGCTGATGCGTCCGGCACATACCCCAGTTGCTCGATCACCGCGAGCACGCGCTCGCGCATGGTTGCGGATACATCGCGGTCGGCCAGCACGCGCGAGACGGTCATTTTCGACACGCCGGCCTCGCGCGCGACGTCCGCCATCGTCGGGATAAACTCTGACATTGACTCGCCTGGTCTCATTCAATAACGCTCGCATGATACAGCGCGAGCCGGCACTAATTACAGAGCACCGTGGACGCCGGATGCTGTCGGGTGACTAATACGTCCGGCTAATCAAACGCGCCAGAGTGCCAGATATATAGCTGTCGAATGAAAGGCCGCATTCACCGTCATCTCCCTTGAAGGAGATGCAGGCGCCGGCAAACCTACGGGCCCTCTGTTCCCCAAGTCTCAATCAACTTCTGGCCCACCGATGCAAAAACGTCAATAGCCGGCAACAGTTCTCGCCCAAGATCCGTCAGCTCGTATTCTGCCGAAGGTGGCGAGCTTCTGAGTGGGCGCCTTATTACAAGTCCACGTGACTCGAGTTCGTGAAGGCGAGCGCTAAGTACGCGTGCAGACATACGCGGGATGTCGTGACGCAGTTCGCCGAAGCGGCGCGCTTGGTCACGCAACTGCCAGATGACGTTGAGAGCCCAGGCCCCGCGCAAAAAGCCGAGCGCATCGGTGACCTGGCAGGCGGGGGGCGAATTCGCTTTGCTTTTGCGTACAGGCAGGCCCATGTTCTTGGATTCCAGGAATGGCCAGTAACTTCGGAGTTACCGGATTATATCGGTGACGGTCAGCCATCAAGCGATACACCCGCTACCATGCGGTGCGCTTCGCGTTTCACCGCATCTTTCGGAACGTAGCGCGATCGTAAATACAGCTAATACATTTAAGGAAACTCGATGAAGCTTTATTACTCTCCGGGAGCCTGTTCATTGGCGCCGCATATCGTTGCGCGAGAAGCCGGTATTGAACTGCAACTCGAAAAGGTAGACATCAAGGCCAAGCGCACGGAAAACGGCGCGAATTTCAATCAAATCAACCCGAAGGGCAACGTGCCGGCCCTCGAACTGGACAACGGCGAGTTGCTGACAGAAGGGCCGACTATTGCACAATACCTGGCCGACCTGAACCCGGATAGTGGCCTGGCGCCAGCGAACGGGACACTCGCACGCTACCGCCTCCAGGAGATGCTCGGCTTCATCAATTCCGAGTTGCACAAGAGCTATTCCCCACTCTTCAATCCGGCAACACCCACAGCCGTGAGGTCGGAGCGTATGGCTTCGTTGCGAAAAAACTATGCATTGTTAGAGCAGCGTCTGACAACACATCCATGGCTGCTGGGCGATCACTTCACCGCAGCCGATGCTTATCTCTTTACCGTGACCAACTGGGCAAGCCATGTGAATCTTGAACTCGCCGCGTACACCGCACTCGCGGCGTTCCAGCAACGAGTCGCTGAGAGGCCGCATGTTCAGGCGGCCCTGGAAGCGGAAGGATTGCGCAATAAGGCCACAGTCTGATGTCCGGCAGCGACATTCTGCCTCCGGGTGCACGCAAGCCAGCAACGACAATCCAGGCTCTCACGCAGGCGAATCCGTCGGAGGCACCCACTCTGTTGCGCCTCTTTTATTCTAGACATCCCGGTACGTGTTTGATACTGTTACCGGTAACAATTTTACGGCCACCGCATCTGCAGCGCGGTACTCGATGTATTCTGGAATGAACCATCGATTGATCCGGGCTTCACCAAACTCGGCAATGTCATGCTGCAGCCGCACAGATCCAGCGCAACAGTAGAAACCCGTACGGCAACGGCCCGGCCTCGTTCGAGACAACGGACTAACACGCACTGCCACGCCCTAAGCCGCCCAGCGGAACCCCTAAAAACAAACCTGAGACATTCACGCAAATGACCCCATCCCGCCCCACCGATACAAACGCCACCGGAGACACGGACACTGCAACACCGCGTCTGCGCAGCCGCCGCTGGTTCGACGATCCGTCCGACCCCGGCATGACCGCGCTCTATCTCGAGCGCTACATGAACTACGGCATCACGCGCGAAGAGCTGCAGTCGGGCAAGCCGATCATCGGCATCGCGCAGACAGGTTCAGATCTCGCCCCCTGCAACCGCCATCATCTCGAGTTGGCGACCCGCGTACGCGACGGCATCCGCGACGCAGGCGGCATTCCGCTCGAATTCCCCGTTCACCCGATTCAGGAAACCGGCAAGCGTCCCACTGCTGCCCTCGATCGCAACCTCGCTTATCTCGGTCTCGTTGAAATCCTGCACGGCTATCCGATTGACGGCGTGGTCCTCACCACCGGCTGCGACAAGACCACGCCCGCGTGCCTGATGGCCGCCGCGACGGTCAACATTCCCGCCATCGTGCTGTCGGGCGGACCGATGCTCGACGGCTGGTATCACGGCAAGCTTGCCGGCTCCGGCACGGTCATCTGGGACGCTCGCAAACGCCTCTCTGCCGGCGAGATCGACTACCCCGGTTTCATGGACATGGTGGCTTCTTCCGCTCCTTCGGTCGGGCATTGCAACACCATGGGAACGGCCCTCTCGATGAACTCGCTTGCTGAAGCGCTCGGCATGTCGCTGCCCGGTTGCGCCGCCATTCCCGGGCCGCATCGCGAACGTGGCTGGATGGCGTATGCGACCGGCAAGCGTATCGTCGGCATGGTGGCGGAAAATCTGCGTCCGTCGGACATCATGACCCAGGGCGCATTCGAGAACGCCGTGGCCGCCGCGGCCGCGCTCGGTGCTTCATCGAATTGCCCGATTCACATGATCGCGATCGCGCGCCACATGGGTGTCGATCACACGCTGGAAGACTGGCAGCGGCTGGGCCCCGAGGTCCCGTTGCTGGTGGACTGCCAGCCCGCCGGACGTTTCCTTGGCGAGGCGTTTCATCGGGCAGGCGGCGTACCGGCCGTGATGAAAGAACTGCTCGGTGCTGGCCGCCTGAACCCGGACGTGCGCACGGTCACCGGCCGGACGCTGGGCGAAGACCTGGCCACTGTTCCCGCGCCCGATCGCGAAGTGATTCGTGCTTATGAGAATCCGTTGAAAGAGTCGGCCGGATATGTCGTGCTGTCGGGCAACCTCTTCGATAGCGCCGTCATGAAGGTCAGCGTGATCGACGAGGCGTTTCGCAAGCGCTTCCTCGCCGACCCGGATCATCCCGATGTGTTCGAGGGCAAGGTCGTCGTGTTCGAAGGCCCGGAGGACTATCACGCGCGTATTGAAGACCCGGAAACCGGCGTCGATGAACGCTCGATTCTTGTGATCCGCAACTGCGGTCCAGTCGGCTTTCCAGGCGGAGCGGAAGTGGTCAACATGCAGCCGCCGGCAGCGTTGCTCAAGCGGGGTATCGATACCTTGCCGACGCTTGGCGATGGCCGTCAGAGCGGTACGTCGGCGAGTCCGTCCATTCTCAACGTATCACCGGAAGCGGCCGTTGGCGGCGGGCTAGCGCTGCTTGTATCGGGCGACAAGATCCGTATCGACCTGAAGACACGCAAGGTCGACCTGATGATCCCCGACGCTGAACTTGCTGAGCGTCGCGCCGCATGGAAGCCGCCCGTGCTGAAGAACATGACGCCGTGGGAAGAGATCTACCGAAGCATGGTCGGACAGCAAGGCAGCGGCGCATGCCTCGAGCCGGCCACGCTATACCTGAACATCGTCGAGACGCGCGGCGAATCGCGGCACAACCACTAAGGCGCGCGGACGCACAAGCGTCATCCTTCTGAAACCTGTGGAGACACATAACATGCCTCACGCTTACCTCCCTTCCGACCTTGACGACGCGCTGCTGGTCGGCCGCGTCTGGCGGCCCGCGCCCGTCAACGGACCATCGGTGATCGTCGTGCGGCACGGCGAAGTAGTCGACATCACGTCAACGGTCGCCACCACCGCCGATCTTTTCGATCGCGACGATGCCGCAGAGATCGCGCGCCACGCCCCAGGGGAGTCACTTGGCTCAGTCGATGCGCTGATAAGTGCGTCGCTCGATTCATCCACCGGCGCGATGCATTTGCTTGCGCCGTGCGACGTGCAAGCGATCAAGGCGTGCGGCGTGACGTTCGCGGTGAGCCTGCTCGAACGCGTGATCGAGGAACACGCGGGCGGCGATGCAAGCAAGGCGCAGGAAACCCGTTCGATGATCAACGAGTTGATCGGTGCGGATCTGTCGAAGATAAAACCCGGTTCCGAAGCCGCGGCAAAATTGAAGGCCGAACTCGAGCGGCGCGGCGCGTGGTCGCAATACATGGAAGTCGGAATTGGTCCGGATGCCGAAGTATTTTCCAAATCGCAACCCATGTCCTCGGTTGGATTCGGTGCGGACGTGGGTTTGTATCCGACTTCGAAGTGGAACAACCCCGAGCCGGAAATCGTGCTGGCCGTGAACAGCGGGGGCACTATCGTGGGTGCAACGCTCGGCAATGACGTGAACCTGCGCGACATTGAAGGCCGCTCCGCTTTATTGCTTGGAAAGGCGAAGGACAACAACGGTTCATGCTCGATCGGTCCATTCGTGCGGCTGTTCGACGGCGCGTTCACGCTCGACACCGTGCGCGAGGCGAGCGTGTCGCTGCGCATTGAAGGCGCGGACGATGGTTTTGTGCTGGACGGCGTCAGCCACATGCGCGAGATCAGCCGCGATCCGGCGGACCTGGTTGGGCAGACGCATGGCACGCATCATCAGTATCCGGACGGCTTCATGTTGTTTCTCGGCACGATGTTTTCGCCGATCAAGGATCGCGACACGCCGGGTGGCGGCTTCACGCATCATCTGGGCGACGTGGTGACTATCTCGACGCCATCGCTGGGCGCGATTGTCAACACCGTGCGTTTATCGACGGAAATCACGCCCTGGACGTTCGGGGTACGCGCGCTCTATAGCAACCTGGCGGCGCGCGGTGTGCTTGGGTAGCACGCGCGTTTCGTGAAGCTGGATCGATGCGGCGCATTCGTCTGACGAAGACCGGAAGCAAGATCAGAAGAATTTAAGCGCCGCTCGATTGCGTCCTTGCCCGGAAACCGGCCAAGGACGCCTTCGTCAAACTTACTGATTGACGAGGTCTTTGAACGCTTTGCCGGCGGTAAACTTGACCGTCTTTGCTGCAGCAATCTGGATGGTGTCGCCAGTCTTGGGATTGCGGCCCGTGCGCGCGGCGCGGGCGCCGGTGCTGAAGGTGCCGAAACCGACGAACTGAACGCTGTCGCCGCTGACAACGGCTTGCGTGACAGTAGAGATAAAAGCATCGATAGCTTCCGCAGCGGCGGCTTTGCTCGTGCCGGTGGCGGACGCCACGGCGTCAACGAGTTCTTGCTTGTTCATTTCTGTTTTCTCAAAGATGGGTACATCGCACTGCCCATGCGAGTTGCATGGTGGAAGCGTCACCTTACCGGACGCGCCCGTTGGAGGCAAATCCGTTTTCTTGCGAATAGGCAGCGGTTTGTTTCGGGTTTGCTGCCGGTTTGCAGTTGGCCGCTCTCGTCCGCGCCGGCAATTTCGCTCGGCGGGATTCCATGCAGCACGGAAAACCGGAGCATCAAGGAATGCAAATGCTGATTCAATCGTTTGCAACGCACTCAAGCTGTGCAAGCATTCTTGCTGCCTTTATCGCTGAAACGCTGCTAAAACTGCTCTATCCACGCAGTTTTGTAACCTTCGTTCACTCCCCTTCTTCCTCCCCACCCTTCGCGCGCCACTCCCATAATGAGCAAGAAAAAGATCCTCCTGAACGCGTTCAACATGAACTGTGTCGGCCATATCAATCACGGTTTATGGACGCATCCGCGGGACCAGTCACAAGATTACCGGAAGCTTTCATATTGGACGGATCTTGCAAAATTGCTTGAACGCGGACTGTTCGACGGACTTTTTATTGCGGATATCGTTGGGGCGTATGACGTTTATCAGGCGTCGGTCGACCTGACGCTGAAGGAATCCATACAGTTACCCGTCAACGATCCCCTGATGCTGGTTTCCGCCATGGCGGCCGTCACGCAACATCTCGGTTTCGGCGTCACGGTGAACCTGACTTATGAAGCCCCCTATCTTCTCGCACGACGTTTTTCCACGCTCGATCATCTGACCGAGGGGCGGATCGGCTGGAACATCGTGACCGGTTATCTCGACAGCGCCGCGCGCGCGATGGGCCTCACCGAGCAGATTGCCCACGATGAACGCTACGACCGCGCCGACGAATACCTCGACATCGCGTACAAGCTCTGGGAAGGCAGTTGGGAAGACGACGCCGTCGTGCGCGACCGCAGCACCCGCGTGTTCGCCAATCCGGAGAAGATCCACAAGGTTCACCATCACGGCCGCTACTACGACGTGGAGGGTTATCACTTGTCCGAGCCCTCGCCGCAACGCACGCCTGTGTTGTTCCAGGCAGGTTCGTCTGGACGGGGCCAGGCGTTTGCGATTCGTCATGCAGAGTGCGTATTCGTATCGAGCCAGAGCAAGGAAAGCACGCGCCAACTCGTCGATGCACTGCGCAAGCAAGCAGCCGAGTCCGGCCGCGACCCGGCAAGTCTCAAGGTATTCATGGGGGTCACGGTCGTGGTGGGACGCACCACGGCTGAAGCCGAGGAAAAGTTCGCCGAGTACGCGAGCCATGCGAGCGCCGAAGCGGGACTGGCGCACTTTGCGGCGGGCAGTGGTATCGACTATTCGAAGTTCGATCTGGATGACGAACTCGAACCGCCGGGTGGTCACAAGAGCCGCGGCATAGAGTCGTCGGTGCGGCGCGTGACGGACGGACAGTCCGGCTGGACCGTGCGGCGCCTGCTTGATCAGTTGAAACTCGGCGGGCGGTTCACGACTATTGTTGGCGATCCGGTTCAGGTGGCTGATGCGCTGGAATCGTGGATGGACGAAACCGGCGTCGACGGTTTTAATCTGACGCGTACCGTGACGCCCGAAAGTTACGAGGACTTCATCGACCTGGTGATTCCCGAGTTGCAAGCACGCGGTGTTTACAAGACTGCTTACGCCGACGGCACCCTGCGCGAGAAGTTGTTCAACCGCGGCGCGAAGCTGCCGGACGAGCATACGGGAGCCTCGTTTCGCCGGGCTAACGCGAAGTAAGAGCGGCGGTCGTTGTCATGGCAGCGCGAGCCCTGTTTCAAACTTGGTGAGATAACTGTCGAGCCCGCTATAGGCGTTGTCTTGCTGAAACCCGCCTTGAAGCAATTCGACGGCGTCTTGAGCGTGCAGGTGACCGCGATCTAGCCAGTGGCATGAACAGGAAAGGCCGCGCCGCTCAGATATTTGGCTTATTCATCTTTAACCAACATTTCTAAAAGCTGAACGAATTCTCGTTTGCATCGTTCGCTTGTTGTAAAAATAAAGGCCTATTTGACAAATTGGCTAATATTGCCATAATTGCCCTACTGAGACCTGTGGGAAACGACGTCATGATCACCGAACTGCCCAACATCCAGGAACTGCCGCGCCAAAACGCCTCCCAGGTAAAAAACAAGTGGGCGGATATGGTGCGTCTCGTCCATCAATCAGGCAGTGTGGCCGTCACCAATCACTCGGCGGTGGAAATGGTGTTGCTGGACGCCAAAACGTACGAACAGCTCACGCAAGAGATCCAGGCACTGAAGGTGCGGGAGCAAATTGCGCTGGATGAGCTGACCAACCGATTCAACGCTCGCCTCGCCGTGCTGCAACAACCCGACGCCGGCCAGAAACTCAGCGCGCTGCTCGACGCGAAGGGCGCGCTGAAGAAACGGCCCAAGGCCGGTGCATCTTACTGATGCCAGCAAGCGGTACGGCAGCGCGGCCTTTCATTTTCGTCCTCGCCGGCGTCAACGGCGCCGGTAAGAGCTCGGTCGGCGGCGCCATGCTGGTCGAATATGGCCTCACCTGGTTTAACCCCGACAGCTTTGCTCGCGCGTTGACCGCGCAGTTCAACATGACTCCCGCCGAAGCCAACAGCCGTGCGTGGGAGACCGGCCGCGCTCAACTTGAATCGGCTATAGCCGATGGCAAGAACTACGCCTTCGAAACCACCCTGGGTGGCAGGACCCTGCCCGGCATGCTCGCCAACGCGGCACGTTCTCACGATGTCGTCATACTGTTCTGCGGCCTTTCGTCCGTTGAACAACATATAAAACGCGTGCAATTGCGCGTAGCCAACCAAGGCCACGCAATTCCAGAGAACAAGATTCGCGAGCGCTGGGTAACGTCTCGCGCAAACCTGATCAAACTATTGCCGTGCCTCAGTCGTCTGCAGGTCTTCGACAATAGCGTCGAAGCCGCGCCAGGACAGGATATTCCCGATCCTATGCTGGTCCTCGAGATGGTTGAAGCTCAGGTGATGTTTCCCGATCGGGATGATGCAGCTGCGTTGAGCGCCACGCCGGAATGGGCGCGGCCGATCGTACAAGCTGCCCTGGAATCCCAGCACGGATAGCGTTACCGGAGAACGGTTATATTTTTCTCACCGGTCGTTAGCATTCCGATATAACCAGACCAATTATTTCTGCCAGTTTTCCTGTTCACCTCACGCCCGTTATACCAATACCCCCTCGACATCAATCCCGCCAATCCCGACAAGCTTAGCGAATTTCCAGCTTTACACGCCGTTCACCCCGCGCACTGACTGAGGTATCCTCGACGCTCCAGCATCATGAGCACTCTCTTGAACACTTCCGGCCCTACACCGTTGAACATCGTCGTGATCGGTGGCGGCTTCACCGGCATCGCATTCATCATTCACGCCATTCGTGCCTGTCCGGCTGGCGTCGATCTCGACTTCACCATCGTGGAACCGTCGGCGGAACTCGGCCGGGGCATCGCCTATGGAACGTCAGACCCGCTGCATCGGATCAACGTACCGACCGACCGAATGAGCCTGTTCGCCGGCGACTCCACGCATGCCACGCGCTGGCTCAGGGCGCACCATGCAATCGATGCCGGCAGCAGCGACGGCCAGGGCAGCTACTACGTGTCGCGCGCGCGATACGGCGAGTATGTCGCGGCTACTCTGGACGACGTCGTGGCCGAGGCCGCCTCGCACGTGCGCGTGAGGCATCGGCGAGCAACCGCCACCGGCGTGCGCAAGTTGGAATCAGGCTATACGGTCACGCTGGACGATAGCTCTAATCTGGATGCACATCGCGTTGCGCTGTGTTTTGGCCATACACCCTCCAAACCACCCGGCGTCATCGACGAACAGGCTTTGCACGATCCCCGGCTGATCACGCATCCGTGGGCGCGCGAGGCGTTGCGAGCGATCCCGCAGGACGCGTCCGTGCTGCTGGTCGGTACTGGGCTGACGATGGCGGACGTGGCTGTCACGCTGATCGAACGCGGGCATACCGGACGCATCACCGCGATTTCTCGACGGGGTTTGCGCGCCCAGCCGCACGGACTTTTCTCCGATGCCGCCGATTTCCTCGATAACACCGCCCCACCCGCCAGCGCCCGTGAACTCGTGCGCAAGCTCAGGCAGAGGATCGCGCGCGACGAGGCCCGCATCGGCTGGCAACCCGCCGCCGACGCCCTGCGTTTCGATCTTCCGCGGATCTGGAATGCGCTGCCCTCCCGCGAACAACACCGGGTGGTGAAGAGGCTGCTGGCGTTCTGGGACGTACATCGCTTTCGCATCGCGCCGCAAATTCATACTGCTATCGAACGGGCAATCGAAAGCGGTCAGATGAGCGTTACCACGGCGGGCATCGTGCGGATCAGTCGCGTGGCGGAGCACTTCAGCGTCAACCTGCGGCGTCCGGGCGGCGCGCATGAAGAGCACTCATTCGATGCGGTGGTTTTCTGTACGGGGCCCGCACGCGATATCGACCGGAATCCGCTTGTGAAGTCGCTCCTGGAGAGTGGGCTCGCGCGGCTGGATGCGGTGCGGATTGGACTCGACACCGATCTTCGCAGTCAGCTCCGGAGCGCAGAGGGCGAGGTGTCACCGGGCTTGCTGGCCTTCGGCCCGATGACACGCGGAAGCTTCGGCGAAATGACCGGCGCCCCCGACATCGCACGACATCTCGAACGCGTGCTCAAGGACGGCAGCCTGCTCGCGTACACATCGATATAGACATCGCGCGTTGACGCGTGCTTAGCGTGCTCATTGCTGCGCGCTTCAACCCAACGCCGATGAAGAAAACCAGACATGCTGGTAAGCAACCACCGCAGTCTTGTCCGGCAGACGCTCAGACGTCAGCCACGCTGACTTGACGGACCACGCCGCGTGGACATCGGGCGGCTTCACGAACAAATCCGCGGTCGATGCCCCGCCGACGCAAGGGATGAACCACGAGTTCATGAGCGGTTTAACTTCAAAACCGGCGTTGGTTCGTGTGATCAACAGGGTTAGTCCCAATTCATCAGACGGGCGCCAGGGAAAGATCAAGCGGCCTTGCGGACGCAGCGCGTGAAGCCAGGCGCCCGGTGGCGCCAGGACGCCTGCGTTCACATAAATCAGGTCCGACGCCGGCAAAGGCAACTGGGTCGCGTCGCCTTGCGTGACGGTCACGGACTCGAACGCTTGCAGGTTCTTGCGCGCCTTTTCGGCCAGGCCCGGTTCGATTTCGAACGCCTCTACCCGGCCGCCGGGGAGCGCGAGCACGGAAAGGATCGCGGTGTAATAACCGGAACCAGCGCCGATATGGCTCACCACGTCGCCCCGTTGCGGCGCGGCCGCGCCGAGCCACGCTGCGTGAAGGAACGGCTCGCCGTTATTGATTCCCTTGGTTGCATCGAGCGCAACCAGGGCATTCTGGTAGAGATGGACAGGGTCGGCGCTGGGTGTCTCGAAGTACTCGTTGTCGATCATGATCTTCCACGGGCCCGGCGGCAGGAATGCCTCGCGAGGCACGAGTTCGAACACGCGCTCAAGCCTCGGATCATCGGACTTGCTCGCGGCCGCCATGGACCTGGCGTAGTGCGCCCTGGCTTCCGTGAGACTCGCCTTTTCCTTACGATTCACGCGACAACCCCTTAATGACAATCCTTATCTTTGGATGGTTTGGAGCGGGTTTTCACTGTGCCTAAGCTCGACCGGCTTCGCCGACGTGATCTATCGTGGCAATGCGTTGGTCCGGCGTCAAGCTACCCTGATAAACCCGCCTCGCGAACCGCACGCTGCGTGATCAGGCGGTGCAATTGCCGTTTTTGCCGCAGCAGACAGGTGCAGTCACACTGAATTTTTCCATAGATCCGGTAAAGTCGTCCGAGCGTGACGCCGCGACCGAATTCCCGCCGGATAAAATTACTTCCAATCCGGCGGCACTCAATTACCGGCAACTGAATGAAGCAGATTACGCATTCATTAAGTGCATTTCCGCCATATAGGGAGAGGCGCATGCGCCATTTGGGAGAATCCCTTTGTCCAGACAAACGCCGCATACAAGCGAAAAGCTGTTTCCAGGCCCATCATTTGGACTTGGCACCGCCCACTGGTGCGAACGGGATTTCCTGATCCGCACGCAATGCATCTTTTCCGGTTTGGAAAGCTTCAATAATTATTGGCACGGCGTACAATTGATTCGCCATAATTCCAAAAGCGCATAGCGCCGCAGCGATTTTTTGTTACGGACGCGCTCATGGACTTAGAGAGGTCTTGTCACAACAATGCAATGCGACGCGGCTCGGCGCTCTGGTTTTATTCTCACTCGTTAGCTCTAAATTTTGGATACGCTCATGGCAACCGGTACGGTCAAATGGTTCAACGATGCAAAAGGCTTCGGCTTCATCACACCCGATGACGGCGGCGAAGATCTGTTCGCACACTTTTCGGAAATCAAGGCAGAAGGCTTCAAAAGCCTTCAGGAAAATCAGAAGGTAACGTTTGAGGTAAAGCAAGGGCCCAAGGGCAAGCAGGCATCGAACATCGTGCCGGCCTGAGTTTGATCCGGCCGTCACGGCGGCCGGTTTTCATCCGTCACGCGGATGATTCCGGGGCGTGGTCATCCTTGGCCACGCCCGTAGTCACTTTTTGCGTGTCACCCACACGCAACGTGTCAGCGGCGATCGAAGCCTAAAGACCTCGAGCTCTCGTTCTTACCGTTCTATCGCTCCGTTCTATCGCTCAGTCCTATTTGCCAGTCCTGGCAAATGCATCGTCCTGTACCGCCGATTTCCCTTCACGCGCCGCGTTTGGTTTAAAAGCGGGAGCAGCCGTATCCGCAGCGCAATGAGAAAGACTGAACCGTTCTTCGGGTGCAGTCCCATTCAGATGGTAATTGCCGACCGCCGCCTCACGCTGGATCGCCGGATTGTGCGAAGCAATCACGCGTGCATTGCGCCAGTGGCGATCGAGCCGGCGCGCCTCGCTTGTCGCCGAAGCCCCGCCCACTTCGAATAGCAGCGTGGCGCCTTCGAGCACTTGCTCGAGCACGATTTGCTGCGCCTGATAAGCCTGGATATCGACGGCAATGTAGTCTTCTGTCGTCGCCACGCCCGCGATGCGTGCCCGATGCACCCGGTCAAGCGCCGCGGCGACGGACTCGACCAGCGCCTCAGCCGAATACGCCAGACTCGCGAGGCGCCCCACTACGCGATGCACCAACGGATTGTCACGCGGGCTCGACTGCCCCGCTACGCCAAACGTGCGGGTACGGCCCTGGACGAACGCCACGCCATCACGCAATACCGCGCGTGCAATACCGGCGAGCGTCGCCAAATGCACGGTCTGGTAGAACGCGGTCAGCAAGGAATTGCGGCGCGGCTCTGACGCCTCGTAGCGCGACAGGATCTGATCGACGGGTACGCGTACGTTGTCAAAACGAGTTGTACCGCTAGCGGTCAGACGCTGGCCGAACCCGTCCCAGTCGTCGGTGCGCGCTACACCCGGCGCATCGCTTCGAACCAGCACGTGGAGATCGGTCTGCGCATCGTGCGCGGCTACGTTGATCCATTCGGAATAAAGCGTGCCCGTACTGTAGTACTTCTCGCCGTTCAGCAAGACAAAGCCTGCATCGGCGTCCGGCGTGACGGTCACGCTGTTGTGGGTGGAGCCGGTGCGCTCCGACGTAGCCGCGCCAATAGTCTCGCCTTTCGCAATACGACCTAGCCAGCGCTCACGTGTTGCGTCATCGCCGGTTTCAAGTTGCTGCTCGATGAAACCCGAATGCGCGCGAATAATTTGCGGCAGGTTTGAATCGGCTTCGCCCAGACGCGTCAGGAGACGGAAATACTGAGGCAAAGAAACGCCGCTGCCGCCATGTTCGCGTGGAACTCTCAACGCAGTAAAGCCGCTGTCTTTCAAACTCTGGACGGCATCGCGAGCAAGTTCACGGCCCTGCTCACGTTCTATGGTGCCTTCGCCGATGTGCTCGAATATCTCCGCGAAACGTGCGTAAAGCGCAGCGTCCGCCGGTGCTGACGTCGTCATTCACTTCTCCACAATTTTGAACAGGTGCGAACGATCAGGATAAGTGCCACGTCAATCCGCCGACAACGAACGATAGGTGCTAACCATATGCACTTACAGGGTTTCTCAAGCCTTGTTCTGCGCCTGCGATGGAGAACAACGCATATTGCTTTAGTGCTCTGACGTATATCGATCAGCGGATTTATTCGTCGCTTTGCGTGGCTGTCCGGTCAAGAATCCGAAGCTAACTAACGTCAGCTAATAAGCGCTAGAGCAAGATGACCCAACCTCTTAACACTCCGCCACGACAACTTCACCTCAACGTCAATATCCTGCATTCAGGTTTCGTTCCGTCCGCGTGGCGGCTGGCCGACGCCGATCCCCAAGCGTTCATTGACGTTCGTCACTACGTGCGGGTCGCGCAAATTGCGGAGGCTTCCTGCTTCGACGCTGTGTTCCTCGCCGACAACGCCTCTATCGCCGACCAGATCGACTTTCGCCCGATCACCGCGCTCGAGCCGACCATCCTGCTTGCCAGCATCGCGGCGGCGACCTCGCATATCGGCTTGATCGGCACGGCCTCCACGAGTTACAACGAGCCGTACAACATCGCGCGCCGTTTCGCCACGCTCGACCACGTCAGCGGCGGGCGTGCAGGCTGGAACGTGGTGACCACCGCGGACCTGGGCTCGGCGCGCAATTTCGGGCGCGATACGGTGCCCGATCACGCCGAACGTTACGCACGTGCCGCGGAATTCACGAGCGTCGTGAAGGCGCTTTGGGACAGTTGGGAGGACGACGCGCTCATCGCGGATAAAACGAGCGGACTATTTGTCGATACGGACAAGGTTCATCCCGTCCTGCATCGAGGCACGCATTTCTCCGTGCAGGGTCCGCTGAATGTGCCGCGTTCTCCGCAAGGACATCCTGTGCTGGTGCAAGCCGGCGCTTCCGGCGATGGCCGCGAGCTTGCCGCGCGCCATGCCGAAGCGGTGTTCTCTGCCTCGCAATCGTTCGACGAATCAGCGGCCTATGGGCGCGATTTGAAGGCGCGTGCGGCGGGCTTTGGACGGAGTCCTGACGCCGTAAAGGTGCTGGCGGGACTGACCACGATCATCGGCGCAACGGAGGCTGAAGCCTTGCGCCGCCGCGATGAACTGGTCGACCTGATTCCGTGGACTTATAGCGTCACCCGGCTCGCCGGTGTCCTGGGCGTCACGCCGGATCGTCTCAAGCTGGACGAACAATTGCCCGACAATCTGAGCTTGCCCGGCCAGGGCAACGGTAACCACACGTTCTTTCACGCCACGCTGGCACAAGCGCGGCAGCACGGCTACACCGTGCGCCAGCTCATCCGGGCGCTCGCCGGAGGCGGCGGACATCGCGTGATCGTAGGTACGCCTGAGCAGATCGCCGATGACATCGAACGCTGGTTCAGGGCTGGCGCCGCCGATGGCTTCAACCTCATGCCCGATACATTGCCGGGCGGCTTGCAGGACTTCGTCGATGGCGTGGTCCCAATCCTCCGTCAGCGCGGCATCTTTCGCACCCGCTACGAAGGCACGACGTTGCGCGAGCATCTCGGTCTGGCGCGTCCCGACAACCAGCGCTTATGGCGCAAAAGTGCTTAAGCGCATAAGCATGCAGCACCAAGCGCACTCCACGCATCGCGGTGCCCCTTTCACGAAGCAACCAGATTCCACACACCATGGCCAAGCGAACCGGACAACTGCGCCTAGGCGCCTTTCTTTATCCTGCAGGACACCACATTGCCGCGTGGCGGCATCCGGACGCTCAGGCGGACGCCGGTGTCAATTTCCGGCACTACGTGCAGCTCGCCCAGGCGGCGCAAGCAGCGAAATTCGATCTTCTGTTTCTCGCCGATGGCGTGGGCACCCGCGGCGATAACCTGGACTTCCTGAGCCGCACGGCGCATAGCTACATCGCTCAGTTCGAGCCCATTACGCTGCTGTCCGCACTGGCTGCCGTGACAGAGAACATTGGCCTGGTTGGCACCGCGTCGACGAGTTTCAACGAGCCGTATCACATCGCCCGCAAATTTGCGTCGCTCGACCATATCAGCGGCGGCCGGGCGGGATGGAACCTCGTTACTTCATCGAATGAGCACGAAGCGAAGAACTTTAATCGCGACAAGCATTTCGATCATGGCGAACGCTATGAACGGGCGGCCGAGTTTGCGGAAGTCGTCGATCATCTTTGGGATAGTTGGGATGACGATGCATTCTTGCGCGATAAAGAGCAAGGCCGTTTCTTCGATCCCGCCAGGCGCCATGTGCTCGATCACAAAGGACGCTTTTTCCAGGTCAAGGGTCCGTTGAACGTTGCGCGTTCACCGCAAGGTCAGCCGGTGGTGGTGCAAGCGGGTTCATCGGAAGCTGGCCGCGCGCTGGCCGCCCGTACCGCCGAGGTTATCTTCACGGCGCAGCAAACCCTTCAGGATGCGATCGATTTTTATGCCGATGTCAAAGGCCGCCTTGAACAACATGGGCGCCATCCAGATGAACTGAAGATCATGCCGGGCGTGATGCCCATTGTCGGGCGCACCGAAAGCGAGGCGCGCGAGAAGTTCGAGCATCTGCAATCGCTGATCGATCCGGCGGTGGGTCTCGCGCTGGTCTCGGGTCTTACGGGTGGTTTCGACTTGTCGGCTTATCCACTCGATGGCCCGATTCCAGAACTGCCGGAAACGAATGCGAGCAAGAGCCGTCAACTGCTCACGCTTGAATTGGCACGGCGCGAGAATTTGACGATCCGGCAGCTTTATCTGCGCGTGGCGGGCGCACGCGGGCACTGGCAAGTGGTCGGAACGCCCGAGCAGATCGCGGATCAACTCGAAGAACGCTTCGTCAACTACGGGGCCGACGGCTACAACATCATGCCCGCGATTTTGCCGGGCAGCCTGACGGATTTCATCGAACTGGTCCTGCCGGAGTTACGCCGCCGCGGCCTATTTCGTACTGAATATGAGGGCAGCACGCTGCGCGCAAATCTGGGACTTGCGCTGCCTGCTAATCGGTACTCTGCGGAGAAGGCGAGCGCTGCATAAGTAGACGCCCTCACACGGAACCCGCGCACCCACTAAAATCCCTGGAAACGACACATTTTTCCAAGGTGGGTATCTGGACGAGCATCAACAAGGTTTTATTCTGACGCGTCACTGGCGGGACACCGCCGATGGGACCGAGGTCGAATTCTGGCTGGCGACGGACGAAGGTCCCCGCCACTTGCGGCTGCGCCCGCAGGATTCCGTTGCGTTCATTCCAGCCGAACAACGCGAGCGCGCTGAAACCGTTTTGCAGCGCGAGAAGCAGGTGGAACTCCGAGCGCTGGAACTCGTTGACTTCAGCCATCGGCCGGTCTTGGGCTTGTACTGCCGGCAATATCGGCAATTGACGGGGTTGGAGAGGCGCCTGAAGCAGGGCGGCGTCGATGTGTACGAAGCCGACGTCTTTCCGCCGGACCGCTACATGATGGAGCGGTTTATCACGGCGCCGGTGGTATTTACCGGCGAGTCTCATGAAGACGGGCCGCTTCTGAACAGCGAGTTGAAACCCGCGTCAGGTTACCGGCCGAACTTGAAACTGGTGTCGCTCGACATAGAAACCAGCGCCAAAGCCGAGCTGTATTCCATCGCGCTCGAAGGCTGCGGCGAGCGTCAGGTTTACATGCTGGGACCGCCCAATGGCGACAGCAGCGGCATCGACTTCAAACTCGAATACTGCGAAAGCCGCCCTCTCCTGCTGGAAAAACTCAACGAGTGGCTTGAGCGGCATGATCCCGATGCGATCATCGGCTGGAACCTGGTTCAGTTCGATCTGCGCGTATTGCAGGAACACTCACAGCTTTACCAAATTCCGCTGCGGCTGGGTCGCGGTGCAAGCGTGATGGAATGGCGGCAGCATGGGCTCACTCAAACCCATTTCTTCGCGGGGGCAGCGGGACGATTGCTGATCGATGGCATTGAAGCACTCAGGTCGGCAACCTGGAGCTTCCCTTCGTTCAGCCTCGAGTATGTCGCACAGACCGTGCTCGGCGAAGGCAAGGCCATCGATAACCCGTACCAGAGGATGGATGAAATCCAGCGTCGCTTCGATGAGGACAAGCCCGCTCTCGCGCGCTACAACCTGAAGGACTGCGAGCTCGTCACGCGGATCTTTGCGAAGACTGAACTGCTGTCGTTCCTGCTCGAACGCGCAACGGTCACGGGTCTGCCCGCTGATCGAAGCGGTGGATCGGTGGCGGCTTTTACGCACCTGTACATGCCGCGGATGCATCGGCAAGGTTTCGTCGCGCCCAATCTGGGTGATGTCGCCGGTGCGGCCAGCCCCGGTGGATTCGTGATGAATTCGCGTCCCGGTCTCTACGATTCCGTTCTGGTGCTCGACTATAAAAGCCTGTACCCATCGATCATTCGTACCTTCCTTATTGATCCCGTCGGGTTGGTGGATGGTTTGCAGCATCCCGACGATCAGCATTCAATGCCGGGTTTTCTCGGCGCACGTTTCTCACGCACGCGTCACAGCTTGCCGGCCATCGTGGATCAGGTCTGGAAAGGGCGCGAGGAAGCCAAGCGCGAGCACAACAAGCCGCTCTCGCAAGCCTTGAAGATCATCATGAACGCGTTCTATGGCGTATTGGGCTCAACGGGATGCCGCTTCTTCGACCCTCGCCTTGCTTCGTCGATCACCCTGCGCGGTCATGAAATCATGCGCAAGACGCGTGAGCTGATTGAAGCCGAAGGATACGAAGTGATTTATGGCGATACTGATTCCACGTTCGTCTGGCTGAAGCACGCTCGCAGCGAGGAAGAAGCGGCGCGTATTGGCGGGCAGCTCGTCGAGTATGTGAATGCCTGGTGGCAAGATCATGTGCGGGAGCGCTTCGGTCTGGAGAGCGCGCTGGAGTTGCAATTCGAACGGCACTATCGCCGTTTTTTCATGCCTACCATTCGCGGCGCGGAAGAAGGCAGCAAGAAGCGTTATGCCGGTCTTAGCCTTCTGCCTGACGGTAGCGAAGAGGTGGTCTACAAGGGACTTGAAACGGTTCGCAGCGACTGGACCCCGCTCGCGCAGCAGTTCCAGCGCGAACTCTATTTGCGAATCTTCAAGGGGGAACCGTATAAAGACTACGTACGCGACTATGTGCGTCGTACGCTACGCGGCGAATTTGACGAACTGCTTGTGTATAGAAAACGCCTTCGCCGGCCGCTAGATGCTTATGAGCGCAACGTGCCGCCGCATGTGCGGGCGGCTCGCATGGCCGATGAATTCAACCGCGAGCGTGGCCGGCCGTTGCAGTATCAACGCGGCGGCTGGATCAGCTACGTGATGACCAGCGCGGGACCGGAACCGCTTGAAACCTTGCAGGCTGCCATTGATTACGATCACTACTTGACGAAGCAATTGCAGCCCATTGCCGATGCTATCTTGCCGCTTGTGCAAAGCGACTTCCAGACGTTGGTATCTGGTCAGCACGAGTTGTTCTAGCCAGGAAGATATCCACAGAAACTGTTGGCAAGGTTGTGGACAAACTATCCCTCATGCCGGGTGAGCCCCGCCGCACATGGCCTTACGGGCGGTGCGTAGGGAAAACTCAGCTCCCCGGCGTGCCCTCAAACATCCATTTCCCACGTTTCCCCATACGCTGCGGTGCGGGAAAACATTGTCGACCTACAGAAGGACTGACCTACATATTAGACATGTGTTTTGTAAGACTTTCAAGCTAACGGAAGGTATCAACGCAGTTTTACAAGGCAAGTGACTTGTCTAAAGTTTGGACATCTGAATTGTTGATGCTGCGATGAGTGCCACTGCCCGAACTCGGGATCAAACAGTGCGGCTTCCTGACATTCCGTCAGGCTCGCCTCTACCGTTTCCATCGACTTCAGCGCGCACTCAAGCGTCAGCTTCCGGCGCTCGAAACTCCATTGCGGAACTTCGCGGTAGGTGTCCCGCCAGGCGAAAAGACCCGCACGTTCATGTAGCCGGTCAACCTGTTCCATCGCCTCGTCGTCCACTTCGAAGCACGCTGGCAATCCGGTGGACGTGCGGTGACGGAGAAGTCGCGCACAGGTCGCCGTATTGCGGCCCTGCGCCAGTACGATCTCCCGGTTCTTCGAAGGCCACGCCAGCCGCAACTGCGCAATCAATCCCGACCCTTCCGCGTTGACGAATACCTCGGGATCGACCGAGCTGGCCTCACGGATGAAGTACCCCATGCCCTGGTTGCTTGTATGCCACGTCAATCAGGGCGTGCACAAACGAGAAATGGCACACTACCGCGCGCCCGCCAGCAGTCATGCTTGCCGCTGTGTCCAGCAAACCATCTTCGCGTGAACGGACCAGCGCAAATACCGGCGTCTCCCTGAAATACGCACGACCGCCAGTGTCCTGGTTCCCAGGTTCTTTCATGGCGCGATCTCATCAGTTAAAAATCACACCCTGTGATTTTTGTTCGTCCAGCTCCAGCTTCCGAGCATCGGCCAGTCCTCTTCGCCCTGGTGCACCCGCATGGATTGCGGCACGGGTTGCAGCCGCCAGGGTGACCCGTGTTCCCTGTACCACCGGCCGCGTCCCTCCCAGGTGAACGGCCTGTCCTTGCACAAGCCATTTTCAATCGCCTCCATGTACATGATGGTTGAGACATAGGACCGCCAGCCGCGGATTCCTGACAGCGCTGTCGCCCCAGCAAGATAGAGCCACGTAAACATCGCTACGGCCACGGGATACCCCCAGGCCGGTGCCCGGTCCCACCAGCCCCACAAGGCGATGGCCGCAAGCAGGACCGCACATGCAATGCTCAGCAGCAGCCACATGCTGACACGAACCTTCATGTAGACCCGGCGCCATCTTTCACGCGACTGCACGCGTGATTCGAACGGTGCGGTATACCTGATGTATTTCGACATGTCCCCTCCCTTTTCGTCATCCAATAATGCTCGCCACAAAGTCCACTGTCGATTCCGCCGCCCGTGCAACGGGTCCAGGATGGCGCAGAAGGAAAAGCACCACCATCGCAATGGCAGTGCCCCATGTGATAACGGTATCCGCCGTGCTCCAGCCCTTGGGTGAAAGCAGCATGGCAACCGCCCATATTGATGCACACCCGCCAAGTTCAGGACCCAAAATCGGGTGGTAGTCGTATTCCTTCTTCCACGGCACCGCCACGCGATCCGGTTCTTTCGCCACCACATTCAACGCGACACCCCGCTCGTGAGGCAGTGCGACGAGCTGTGCTCCCTGGCCAAAGTGCGCCATCTTCGCGGCCAGCGCCTGAAGTAGCCATCGAGCTACCGGTGCCTGCGGGCCGATGGCCGGATCGATCGCATGTTCTTCCGCTTTCAGGCCGGACTCCCTGACAGCGCCAAGCGTCGCATGCTGTGTCAACCCCTTGAGTCCGCTGTGCCAGAGGTGATGGATACGCTCGCTGGGCACCTGTTCGGCCTTGAGCAGCGATGCAAGCAGGCTGTCCGCCCGGTCGGCGTCGCCGGTAATCTGGCGCAGCAGCCACGCCTGGCGCTTCAGCTCCGGCTTCTCATGCATGAGTGCAGGTGAACCCAGCAGCAATGCAACCGCCGCTTCGGAATCCGTCTGCACAGCGTCCGGCCCGACCTTGTTCAGATGCCACGCCAACAGGAGACGATACTTCGGTATCCTGTCATGTGTGTACCTACCGTAGGGTGCGGCATCTGTCTCGAACCACATATCGGCAAACCCGACATCCCTGCTGTTGTCCAGCCACCGTACAACGGGCTTTCCCGGCAACTCCAGCTTGCTCCACACCGCCAGAACCTCACTGGACAGTTCCTCGTGGTCGCACTGCATCACGATCTCGAACGACCCGGCCTTTACCGCCTGCGCGAGCCTCGCGGCCAGCGGCGTCAACAGTGCCTCCAGCAGCCCATGGAGACGTGACCCGTCATCCGCTGCCTCGATGCTGCCCAGCGCCATCACCTTGCCGGGATTCTCAGGCGGACTGCCTTCGAGTTTCAGCATGCGCTCGGCCAGGTCCGGCTCAGGCGTGAGAATCACGCTGTCGAGCACCGCCATGCCCGTACGGTTTTGCTGCTGCCAGCCGGTAATCTCATTCCAGCGCGCCGTGTTATGGGCTGCGGCATGCGTCGCAGGCATGTCATATGCCAGCAGCCACACAAAACAACTGAGTGCCATCCAGCAGAAAAATGGCACCGCTACTGCGTCATGGATGAACTTGTCCCAGGGGATGGAACCCTTCGGCAGGCCAGGCACAACCATGGCAAGTGCGAAACCTTGAACAATCACGTACAGCGCGAGAAAGAACCAGATGGACGGCGGGTCCTCTGCCTCCTGTTCCGACGAAAACTGCGGATTCCAGCGAAAACTCATTCGACCTCCTGTCACGCGTCAACCGTCCATTCGTGCTGCGAGGCAAGCAGCCTGGGTTTCGGACTACAGGCGCACAGGCAGAAGTCATCCTCCAGCGCGGGCACTTTGCCGTACCAGTCCTGTTCGAACCTCTCGCCGTTGCGGCCAATCGTGCCGGTGGTGCCGCAGGTGGGACAGGTCACGGGTGCGCCGATATAGCCCATCCTGCGTCCGTTGTAGCCGGTACCGTCGATGCCGTCGGCCACGGTCCCGCGCGCGGTGGTGTGGTCGCCTTCGTAAATATGGGCGCGTGCTCCCATCTCAGGCTCCCACCCATTCCCAATCGGCGCGTTCGCCCGCATCCCGGATGGAGGGCATCGGCTGGCCGCGCCGCAGCGTCACGAGGCTCGACAGGTCATGGCGGTATTCCGGGGACAGGAAATTCGA
>DASYLW010000159.1:0-13991 GCA_036009385.1 Caballeronia sp. | reverse complement strand
ATTTCCGGGAGCCTGCGCCGCCAATCGTATTGCACGGCGATTCTTCGTACGCTGGGCCAAACCATTGCCGAAAGCGCGACGCTGGAGCTCTTTGATCTGTCGTCCATTCCTTCGTACAACGAAGATGATGAAGGGGAGAAGCTCCCGCAGGCGGTGCTTGACTTGAGGCGGGCGGTGGAAAAATGCGATGGCGTTGTATTGGCGTCGCCTGAATTCAATCACGGTATGCCGGGCGTGTTGAAGAATGCGTTGGACTGGGCGTCCCGTCCCGCGTACAGGTCGCCCTTTTCAGGAAAACCATGTCTCGTCTTGACCGCTTCTCCCGCGTTCACCGGAGGGGTGCGTGCGCAGTCGCAGATCGCGGAGACGCTGGCTGCCATGCTCGCGCATGTCGTGGCTGTACCTCAGGTGGTCATCGCCAGTGTCCACGAAAAAGTGGCTGACGGCAGAATGACGGACCCGGCTTCGCTGCAATTCCTTGCCGTCGCGATCGATGCGCTGGCGAACGCGATTGCCCTGCGACGGCTGGCCCGGCCGCCTATCGCATGAAGCGAGGACAACATGGGTCGATCTGATTCCAACGCGAAGCGCCAACATCTTCTCGACATAGCCGCGGAGCGCTTTCTAGCGAGCGGCTTCTCCGCTGTGAGCGTCGACGAACTTGTCGCAAGCGCCGGACAGTCGAAGACCAACGTGTATTCGTGGTTCGGTGGCAAGGAGGGTCTTTTCCTGGCGACCATTGACCGGCTGCTCGACGCCATGCTGGTTCCCCTCATCGACAACCGGTTCGCTTCGCTGCCGCTGAACGAAGGCCTGCGCGTGCTTGCGGATGCCGTGCTGACAATCGTGCTCGGGAACGATGCGTTGGCTTTGCATCGCCTGATCATTGCCGAGTCGCAGGCATTCCCCGCGATCGGGCGGGCCTGGGTCGCGGCGGGTCCAGAACGGACATACCGCTTCTGTGCCGATTTCATCGAGGCCCATCAACAGGCTGGCCAGCTTCGACTGGCGGATCCCAACCGCGCTGCCGTCTTTTTCCACGATATGCTGACTGGAGACCTGGAACATCGAATCCTTGTCGGTGAGCGGACGATGCCCGACGCCACCGAGCGGGACCTGCTTATCGATGGGGTGATCGAGGTGTTCACGCGCGGCTACGCCGCCTGACGAGCGCCTTTTCGCCGATTATTTCGTAAAGACTATTTAGCACGGTAAAGAAATGTCAATGTCATTGAATCAGAAAACTCCCTGAAAGCTTCTGGCAGTGATGAGCTTACGGGGACTCGTTTAAATTGACCAATTCTCTTTTTCGCTTGCGCATGCGAGTGAAAAGGAATTTTGCGAGGGTTCTCGATTAAAGTCGGGAACTGAATAGGCATGCCATAGAGAATTGTTATTCCGGGCTGCTTAATGATCCGGAATGCGTGACAAAAAGCCTCTAAAAAATGGATCGTCCGCTATCGCTTTGCCGCAATATGCCAGCGCCAAAGCGACGCGACTCCTATGCTTGCGCTCGCCCATAATTCGGGTGACAAAGCTTCTATTTATAAATTCGTTTGCTAATTGAAATTTAAACTCTGACTATCCAAAGGATAGAAAATCACAATCTCGCAATTATCTTTTTGGGATTAATATTTTTTTCGGTTAATTCTGAAAACCAGGAAAAAACGTGAAAAACTCGATTAGAAAGATTGCGGCAGGTATTTTTTCGATGACTTTGGTAACAAGCGTGACACCGTTTGCGCATGCTGCCGATATGACCGGTGATAACGGGTCTCCTGTCGGAGACAATCAGAATTCGCAGACGGCCGGTCCTTCGGGTCCGGTCGTCCTGCAAGACTCTCACCTTATCGAAAAGCTTCAGCGTTTCGATCGGGAACGTATCCCGGAGCGAGTCGTTCATGCCCGCGGGACGGGTCTCTTCGGCGACTTCACGCCGAGCACCGACATCAGCTCGCTGACAGACGCCCGGGTCTTTACGCCCGGAACGAAGACCCCTGTCTTTGTTCGATTTTCCACCGTGATGGGTTATCGCGGATCGCCCGAGCAGGCTCGCGACCCACGCGGGTTTGCTGTCAAGTTCTACACGCAGCAAGGTAACTGGGACATTGTCGGGATTAACTGGCCCATATTCTTTATCCGCGACGCCATCAAGTTCCCGGACTTCGTGCACGCGAACAAACCGTCCGCCGTGACCGGCGTGCAGGACCCGAACCTGGCCTTCGACTTCTTCGCGCATTCGCCGGAAGCGACCAACATGCTGACCCATCTGTACACCGACGAGGGTATGCCGGACTCATACCGGCACATGGATGGTTTCGGCGTTCACGCCTTCAAGTTCGTCAATGCCAAGGGCGAGATTCACTATGTGAAATTCCACTGGAAAAGCCGCCAGGGTGTCGAGGGTATTCGTCCGCAGGACATTGCCCATTCAATCGGCGCTGACTGGAACATGATGACGAATGATCTCTACAACGCGGTCAAGGCACGCGAGTATCCGCAATGGGATCTCTACATCCAGGTACTTACGCCGCAACAACTCGGCCAATTCGATTTCGATGCACTTGACGACACCAAAGTCTGGCCGGCCAGCATTCCCGAACAGAAGGTCGGAACGATGACGCTCAACCGCATCCCGGACAACTATTTTGAGTCCACCGAAGAGTCCGCATTTGCTCCGTCCCGTTTGGTGCCGGGCATCGAGCCCTCGGAAGATCGGATGCTTCAGGGTCGCCTGTTCGCCTATGCCGATACGCAAATGTATCGCCTGGGTGCGAACTACAACCAGTTGCCCATTAACCGGCCCGTCGTTCCTGTGAACAACGACAACCAGGACGGCACGATGAACGCTGGAGGCAGACAGGGGGAAACCAACTACGAGCCATCGGGGATCAACGAGCTTGGTCAGCAGGCAAAGTACAAATACACGCAGACGCCGCTCACGGGCACGACCCAGCAGGATGCAATCCACAAGACGCTCGATTTCCGGCAAGCGGGCGAGTATTACCGCTCGTTATCGAGCGCCGGCAAGACGGACCTGATCACCGCATTGTCGAACGACCTGGTCCGGGTAACCAATGACGGGAACAAGTACGCAATGCTGTCTTACTTCTATAAGGCCGACCCGGATTACGGATCGCGACTCGCCCGTGCCTCGCATGCAGACGTAGCACGAGTGCGCGACGCGGCGGCTCATCTTTCCGAGAACTAAGGCGAACCGGTTTGCTCCGGTGTCCTTTTGACCTGTGCCGTCCCCGATGGAACATGATGCAATGCCTTCCCACTCACCGAGACTTCGCCCGCGCAGTGGCTGCCGGCGTGGCCATGACGGCGCTAGCGGGTTGCCGCAGCATGTGTATTTATCGGGGGCGCCTTCACCGGATCCTGCGGCCTCCCAGCGATACTCGGACGATTGGTTCGCTGCAGCCCGTGCCGGGCGCACGGACATCCTGCAGGCGCTCAACGAGGCGCACTATCCGCTCGAAATGAAGACTCCCGGGGGTTATACAGCGCTGATTCTCAGTGCCTACGACGGTCATCCGGACTCCTTGAAGATGCTGATTGACGCAGGCGCTGAGCCATGTGCCTACGATCGACACGCATTGCGCAATTGATCAAACCAACAACGCGGGTGAAACGGCGTTGTCGTTTGCGGCGCTGTTCGGGCGGCTCGATGTGCTGCCCGTACCGGTCGCGCACGGCGCAGACCCGAATCACGAAGATGCCCGCGGCATAACGGCGTTGCAAATCGCAATCCAGCAACGCAACCTTGCTGCGGCAGATGCATTGCGCCATGTCGGCGCGACGCCGTGAAGGCGCGCGGGTTGGCATCAAAGGGATCAGTCGGACGTCACATTTTTCTCGCACCCGGAACGCGGGTATGCGTAACAGGTGATTGATTTCCCCTGATGCTGAATCTATTCAGGTACTGCCGTTGAATAACGGTTGGTGACACGACATCATCAATATCGAGCGGCTGACAGCGCCGATTCTTAACGGTTTGATCGGTGCCGGCGTGCCTCAGGACATGACGGCGCTGGGTGAGCATGGCGGCGTGACGCCTGACGTGGCTCGCAAGATTTATCAGATGGCCGTGTGACGAAGACCTTTCCGGGCCTGCTGGTTTCGAACCAAGGCAATCGTTCAGGTACCGGACATTTTTCTTCGTCGCACGGTTCAGATTCATCCGATGCCAGATTGGAGATGTGATGACGAACATTAAACGTCGCTCTTTCAGCAAGGCTCTCGCTATGGGTGCCGTCACCGGCACAGTCGGTCCGTTCGCTGGCGTATCAGCCTTCGGACAGGACGATAAGCCGGCAGTGAAGCCCGAAAATTTCCTTCTCTCCGTGAACGGCTGGGTCCCTAACAACCCGGTCCTGCCCGTTCTTCTTTACCGCGAGGTGTTGTCAGCCAAGGGAGGCAACGAGACCGCTGCCGCACTGGAGCAGATCTTTGCCCGCAACGGATGGCCCGCGCAGTGGCGAAATGGAATTTACACTTATCATCACTACCACTCGACGGCACACGAGGTGCTCGGCTTTGCATCCGGCTCGGCGCGCATCGTGCTTGGTGGCCCCGGGGGCAAGGAGGTCACCGTCCGAGCCGGTGACGTTGCCGTACTGCCCACCGGCACGGGCCATTGTCTTCTTGAAGCAAGCGCGGATTTTCTGGTCGTTGGAGCCTACCCACCTGACCAGAACTGGGACATATGCCGGGACGCACCGACACCCGCCATGACGCAGCGGATGAATCACCTCGCGTTTCCCGCGTCCGACCCGGTAGACGGCCAAAGAGGGCTCTTGCCCGGCCTCTGGAAGCATGTCTGACTGCGCCGTTGACCTCGATGCATACGCGTTGTTTCCGGCGAACCATCAAGATCCGACCCGAATCGATCCATGACATACGGCACTTCGAGCTCCGACTTCCTGCACTTTCTCCGATCATGGCTTTCCGATCCGCAGAGCGTTTCTGCCGTTGCTCCATCGGGAGAAGCACTGGCGCGGCTGATTACTCAGAACATTGATCCGTGCGATAGCCCCGTTCTCGAGCTTGGCCCCGGAACCGGCGTATTTACAAAAGCGCTTTTGAGCCGTGGCCTGACGGAAACTGAACTTACGTTGATTGAAAGCAGCCCCGACTTTGCTCGACTGCTGCGTCGTCGGTTCCCGCAATCCCGGGTGCTTCTGGGTGACGCATCGCGGCTTTCCATGCTCGATCTGTTTCCGCCCGCGTCGATCGGCGCGGTGGTAAGCGGTCTGCCGCTACTGTCGATGCCGCGACGCAGGGTGATTTCCGTTCTTCGTGGCGCCTTTCGTTATATCCGCGCTGACGGGGCGTTCTATCAATTCACCTATGGATTTCGTTGTCCCGTGCCGCACGCAATCCTGGCTCGTCTGGGGTTGAAAGCGACCCGCGTAGGGCAGACCGTTCGGAATCTGCCGCCCGCTGTGGTTTATCGGATCACCAGGGCGCCGTAGGTTGGCTGGACGAAAACGTCCATGGTGACCATTGCATGAAGCAGAGAAATCACAGCGCGCAAAACGGCTGGCATGCATCGGAAGCTCGCTCCGAGTAAAAGCGCGGAGCGAAAAACGCTGTAAGCCATCATTCGAGAAAATTTAAGGAGTAGGAAGTGTTCAATTTTTTTGACGTGAAAGAAATCATCAAAGCGTTTCCCGACGAGGCGGTCAGCACAATCGTAGACATTTATCTTACCGACGAGCCTTCAGCAAGTTCGCGCATCTTTCGCGTCTACTATCCAATCCCTCGCCACTACCACGAGACATGCGAGGAGCATCTCTATCTCCTGACGGGGAAGGTCAAATTCACGATCGAAGACGAAGATCCGCGCGTGCTCACGGCCGGTCAGCTGGTCACGTTTGAACGAAACACCGTGCATGCAATTACGGAGATCCTCGAGTCTCCCGCCGTGTTTTTTACGGTCGATGCACCCAGGCGTGTGCCGTCCGATGTGGTGTACGTCGATCCGGAGGATGCCAAGGTCCGTCCTTTCGTTACGCACCTGGACGAGCTCCGCCAATAAGTTTCGCGGCGCAGTTCCGGCTCGGTGCCGGGTACATCGGCCGCGTGTTTCTGATGTGCCGCCCGCGGGAAACGCCCGTTCTCGTGGCGAGTTTTTATTGCTAAGCTTCGGACATCATGTCCGACATCCTCATTGACCCGTTCTCGCTACCCGCGACCAGTCGCTCGGCCTCGCGCGCCGAGCATGTCTATTTCAGCTTGCGCGACGACATCTTCGAGATGCGCCTGCTTCCCGGCGACCGCTTAACCGAAGGCGCCATCGCCGAGCGTTTCAAGGTCTCGCGCACGCCGGCCCGGGAAGCCCTGCAACGCCTCCAGACCGATGGTTTGATGCAGGGCTATGTCCGGGGCGGTTGGGAGGTCGTACCGATCGATTTCAAACGTTTCGACGATCTCTATGAGATGCGCAAGCTGATCGAGACCTTCGCCATCCGCAAGCTTTTGAGCCAAGCAGCGCCGCTATCCGAGCTCGTCCTGCACATGCTCGACGAGCTCGAGCCAGTGTGGAACGTGCCCTTGCAGCGGCGTGTGCGCGAGGGCCGTCAGGTCGCCGCGCTCGACGAAGCGTTCCATCACGCGCTTGTCGTCGCAGCCGGCAACGAAGAACTGACCGGCGCGATGCAGCGCGTTACCGACCGCATCCGCGTCGTGCGGCGGCTCGATTTCGTCTACGGCGATTGCGTCGACGACACCTACGACGAACACGTCGCCATCCTCCGCGCTATCCGAAACGGCGAAGCCGAGCAAAGCGCTTCGCTCATCGCGCTGCACATCGAAGGCAGCCAGGCCGAGGTACGCAGCCTGACGGTCCATCGGCTGCAAAGCGCTCGCACCGCGATGAAGCCGGCGAGCGTGCCTCATGCACCACCACGGATACGGCGCACCAGTTAGCGGCGTGACGCGCGCGTACGCCCGGCACTCGAGCACCATGTAGCCGACAGTCGCGGGCGTAGCCCTGCCTGGCATGGTTCTCGCAAGTCGACAAGTATGTATACAAGCACATTCCTGTCGATCCAACATGCCGCCTGACTTCCCTGATTCCGCAATTGCCGTGCGGGGCATGGCGGTCGCACCCCATGCTCTGGCTTCACAAAGCGCGCTCGCTGTCTTGCGCGAGGGCGGCAACGCCGTTGAGGCGATGATCGCCGCCGCCGCGACTATCGCGGTCGTCTATCCGCACATGAACAGCGTTGGCGGCGATGGTTTCTGGCTGATCTCGCGTCCGGGAGGCGAGCCAGTCGGCATTGAGGCGTGCGGCGGGGCGGCGATGGCGGCGACTATCGACGCATATCGTTCGCGTGGGCTCACGGCCATTCCGACGCGCGGTCCGCTGGCCGCGAATACCGTTGCGGGAACGGTGTCCGGCTGGCAGCTTGCGCAGCGCTGGTCGAACGAGACCCTCGGCGGCACGCTGCCGGCCGCGCGCTTGCTGGAAGACGCCATCCATTACGCGAAGCATGGCGTCCCGGTCACGCGCAGCCAGGCGCAATGTGTCGCGGCCACACGCGCGGAACTGCAGTCGATCCCCGGCTTCGCCGATACGTTCTTGCCCGATGGACGCGCGCCGGCGGCCGGCGAGCGCTTCGCAATGCCGCGCTTGGCCGCCACACTGCAACAACTCGCCGATGCTGGTTTTGACGATTTCTATCGCGGTGATCTGGCGCGCAGCATTGCAGGCGATCTTGGGTCGGTGGGATCGCTGCTGACGCTCGCGGACCTCGAGCGGCATCGCGCCACCCTGCGCACGCCGCTTGCGCTCGCGCACTCGCTCGGCACGATCTACAACATGCCGCCGCCGACGCAGGGCCTCGTTTCGCTGCTGATCCTCGGCATCCTCGACCGGGTGCTGGCGAAAGACATGGACCCGCTCGGCCCCGAGTTCGTGCACGCGTGCGTGGAGGCGACCAAACTCGCATTCGCCGTCCGCGATCAATACATCACCGATCCCGATCACATGCTGATCGACCCGCTCACGCTCCTCGACCCCGCTGCACTCGACGCGATGGCCGCGCGTGTTTCGATGACGCAAGCCGCGCCGTGGGGACGTGGTCTCGGACCGGGCGACACCGTCTGGCTTGGCGTGGTGGACGCAAACGGGGTGGCGGTGAGTTTCATCCAGAGCATTTATCACGAGTTCGGCAGTGGCGTCGTGCTCGCAAGGTCGGGGATCAACTGGCAGAACCGCGGCTGCAGCTTTTCACTTGATGAGCAAGCGCTCAATCCGCTGATGCCGGGACGCCGCCCGTTCCACACGCTCAACCCGGCGCTTGCGCGTTTTTCCGACGGACGCACGATGGTCTACGGGAACATGGGCGGCGACGGGCAGCCGCAATCGCAGAGCGCGGTGTTCTCGCGGATCGCTCATTTCGGCTGGAACCCGCAGGCGGCCATTGATGCGCCACGCTGGCTGCTCGGCCGCACTTGGGGACAGACGACTGACACGCTCAAGCTCGAAGCACGGTTCGCGCCCGCTACGGCGGCAGCCCTCGGAGCGCTTGGCCACGAAGTCGAAACGATGCAAGCCTACGACGAGGCGATGGGACATGCCGGTGCAATCGTTCGGTATCCAGACGGACTGCTCGAGGCGGGCTACGACCCACGTAGCAACGGTGCGGCGGCCGGCTGGTAGAGGCGCTCACTTTCCCGGCAACGTGAATAACGCAAACAAGTCCGGCCCTCGCGGCCGGATGGCGCGGCCCGTCCGCGCATCGACTGACGACTGCTTTAGATACGGAGAATAACCATGAACACTCGCGCGCAAGCCATCGATACCCCGGGTATCGAGAACCTGTCGACCGCCTCGACGCACAACCGCTGGCTTCAGCTCGGCCTCGGCCTGATCTGCATGATGGCGATATCGAGTCCGCAATACGTGTGGACACTGATGACCAAACCGCTCGCCGCGAAACTAGGCATCGCGTTGCCTGAACTGCAAGTGACGTTCTCGCTGCTGATCATCCTGCAGACGTTCTTTTCGCCGTTCCAGGGCAAGCTGATCGACCGCTTCGGGCCGCGTCTTCTGATCTCGATCGGAACCGTGATGTCGGGCCTGAGTTGGGTCTTGGCGTCGCAGGTGCAAAGCGCGACCATGCTCTACCTGACCTATGGGGTGGTCGGCGGATTGGGGACGGGCATTGTCTACGTCGGCGTGGTGGGGTTGATGGTGCGCTGGTTTCCTGACCGGCGAGGTTTCGCGGCAGGCGCGGTCGCAGCCGGTTACGGCATGGGCGCGATTGTCACGACGTTTCCGATCGCTTCGTCGCTGGCGGCGCGAGGCGTGGATGCCACCATGTTGAGCTTCGGCATCGCCTTTGCGGTGGTCGGGCTGCTTGCGTCGCAGGGCTTGCGCGTGCCGCCTTCGCACGATTCGGTTGCGGCGATCGCCACGCAAGCTGCGGTTCCGAGCCTGCGTCCGTCTCAGGCGCTGAAGAGCCCGATCTTCTGGCTGATGTTCTTGATGATGACCATGATGTCGACCTCGGGCCTGATGGTGACGTCGCAGATGGCGACGTTCGCTGCCGATTTTGGCGTGACCAAGATGCTCGTGCTCGGCATGGCGGCGCTCCCGCTGGCCCTGACGATCGACCGCTTCACGAACGGATTGACGCGGCCTTTGTTCGGCTGGGTATCGGACCGGATCGGCCGTGAGAACACCATGTGCTTCGCCTTCGGACTGGAAGGCATCGCGATGGCGTTATGGCTGATCACGCGCGATAACGCAGTCCTGTTCGTCTTGCTATCCGGCGTGGTGTTCTTCGGCTGGGGCGAAATTTTTTCCCTGTTTCCATCCACGCTCACCGATACTTTCGGCACGCGCCACGCCACGGAAAACTACGGTTGGCTTTACATTTCGCAAGGCATCGGCTCGATTTTCGGTGGACCGCTTGCCGCACTGATGCACCAGCATGCGGGCAGCTGGGTGCCGGTGTTCGGCACAGCCATTACGCTCGACATAGTCACCGCAGTGCTCGCGATCGCCGTCCTCAAACCGATGCGCGGCCGCTTCCTCGCAGTGCATCGTATTGCATGATCTGAATCCACAGGAAACACGCATGTCAGTACAGCTTGCATTGCGCAATATACGTAAATCGTTTTCGAACAAGCAGGGCACGGTGGATGTATTGGGAGGCCTCACGTTCGACATCAACGAACGCGATTTCGTGAGCATCATTGGTCCGTCAGGCTGCGGGAAAACGACGGTCTTCAACGTGATCGCCGGTTTGCTCGAGGCCGACAGCGGCGACATTGTGTATCGCGGGCAGACAGTCGATGGCCTGCGAGGCAAGGTCGGCTACATGATGCAGCGCGACCTGTTGCTGCCGTGGCGCACGGTTCTGGAGAACGTGCTGATTGGCCCGGAACTATCCCGCATGCCGATTGCGCAGGCGCGGGAAACGGCGATGGAATATCTCAACACCTATGGCCTTGCGGGCTTCGAGAACGCCTATCCGCGGATGCTCTCGGGCGGCATGCGCCAGCGCGTGGCGTTGATCCGCACGCTCATTAACGATCCGGATATCATCCTGCTCGATGAGCCCTTCTCCGCACTCGATTATCAGACGCGGCTCTATCTGGAAGGTGTGTTAATGGAAGCCGTGGAGACGTTCCACAAGACCGTGGTGCTCGTTACACACGATATCGACGAAGCCGTGGCGTTGTCCAAGCGCGTGGTCGTGCTCGGCGGCAGGCCGTCGCAGGTGAAGAAGATCTACGACATTGACATCGCCGCGCGCTCGCCGATCGGCGCCCGCAGCGATCCGAACTTCTCGGGTTACTTCCATGCCCTGTGCGGCGAACTCGATATCCAGACCGAGGTGGGCTCAGCATGACGCAATCCGTTTCCGTCACGCAGCCGGCGCAAAAGGCACCCGCCCAAAAATGGACGCTCGACAGCGGCTGGGGCCGCTCTCTGTTGCAACTCGCCGCCGTGGTCGCGTTCTTCGCGATCTGGGAGGGTGCCGCGCGGCTCGGCTGGGTGTCGAATTTCCTGGTCGGCTCGCCGGCGAAGATCCTCGATGCGCTCATGCGCGACCTCCATTCCGGCCAGCTATTCGTCGATACCGGCTACACCCTGTTCGAAGCCATCCTCGGTTTTGTCTTCGGCACGGCGGTGGGCTCCGTTTGCGGTCTCGCGCTCTGGTATTCGCCGTTCGTCGCGCGGTTGATCGAGCCGTTCATCGTCGCGATCAACAGCGTGCCGAAAATCGCGTTCGCGCCAATCGTGATCCTGTGGTTCGGCACCGGGCTGATATCGAAAGTCGCGCTGGCGATCTCACTGACCGCCATCGTCGCGCTGATCGCCGCATACGAAGCGGCGAAGGACGCCGATCCCGACCTCCAGGCACTGCTGGTCACGCTCGGCGCGAACAAGAACGACGTATTCACGAAGGTGGTCGTGCCGTCCACGCTGCCGTATGTGATCTCGACGTTTCGCATCAACGTTGGCTTCGGTCTGGTTGGAGCGGTGGTCGGTGAGTTCATCTCGTCGGAACACGGACTCGGGCACATGATCTTTACGGCATCCAGCCTGTACGACCTCAATACGGTATGGGAAGGGCTCTTCGTGCTGATGGCGATCGGCTTCGTCCTCTATTTCCTGATCGACCTCATCGAGCGCCGGCTGCTGCCGTGGCGCCAGGCATCGAATGCAAACACGCTGAAGGTTTGAACAACTAGTCAATTACTCGATCGGAATATAACAATGGCACCGACTTCAAGATTCACCGCAAGAAAAATGCTGACCGCGTTGACGACGGCGCTGGCGCTTTCCGTGACCTCGGTCTCGACCACGGCGCTCGCCGCGGACAAGAAAGTCACCATTTCGCAAGCGTTTCAGTCGATGCTGTATTTGCCGCTCTATGTTGCTTTGGACGGCGGGTTCTTCACGAAGGAAGGGCTCGACGTGACCAAGCAAACGGCGGGCAGTCCGAGCGCGGCGTTATCGGCAGTATTATCAGGCAGCGCGGAATTTTCGCTGCATGGTCCCGAATGGACGGCGGTGGCGGCCGAGAAGGGCGCCGACGTCGATGTTATCGCGAACGTAGTGAACGGTGCGGCCGTGTGGATCGCGGTGGCTCCCGACGTGAAGTTTGCCGGTATCAAGGACGTCAAGGGCGAGGTGGTCGTGTCGGGGCAGATGCCGACTACCAGCACGTCGCTCTTCTTCAGGGCGTTGAAGGAGAATGGCATGTCGCCGAGCGACGTCAAGCTGATGCAGGTCCCGCTCGGCTCAGAAATTGGGCCGCTGGTGGCGGGGCAATCGAAGATCGCGGTGATGTACGAGCCGGGTCTCGATCAAGCCGTCGCCAAGGGCATGAAAGTCGTGCTGAGCTTTCCCAAGCTATATGGCGAATACGCGTTCTCGTCGATTACGGCGAAACGCAGCATCGATCCTGACGTCGCTGCGCGCTTTGTGAAAGGTCTGCAAAACGCGCTCGTCTACATGCAGACGAATCCGACGGAAACCGCCGCGATCGCCCGCAAGGAATTTCCGACGCTCGAGGCGCCGGTGGTCGATGCTGCCGTCAAGCGTATGCTCGCCGACGGCGTCTACCCCAAGACTGTCGACATCACGCCGAAGGCGCTCACGGTCGCCATGGACACGCAGATCGCGCTCGGTAACCTGAAGCAACAGCCGAAGTACGACACGTTTGTTGCACGCAGCTACATCCAACCCGCACTTGCCGCCAAGTAAAGCACATGACCCAGACTTACGTTTGCCCAACCATTGCCGAGATTCGTGCCGGCGTTGCATCAGGTAAGACCAGCGTTGAACATTTCGTCATGCAAAGTTTCGATGCGGCTAAGGCTTCGCAAGCGGAGCTGCATGCATTCGAATATTTGCCCGGCGCGCCGCCGGTCACCTGCGCCGAAAAGACCTTGCCTCTCGCGGGGGTATCGGTAGCGGTGAAGGACATCATTGATACCGCTGACATGCCTACCGAGTTTAATTCGCGGGCTTATACCGGGCGGCGTCCCGAGCGTGATGCGTCGGTGGTGGCACGCCTGCGCGCAGCGGGTGCGACGATACTCGGCAAGTCGGTGACGACCGAGTTCGCTTTTCGCCATCCGGGGCCGACCGTCAACCCGTGGAACAGCGCGTACACGCCGGGTGGATCGTCGAGCGGCTCGGCGGCAGCGGTCAGCGCGGGCATTGTTCCGCTTGCGCTCGGCACCCAGACCCAGGGCTCGGTGATCCGTCCTGCGGCGTATTGCGGCGTCGTAGGCTTCAAGCCGACCTACGGCACCATCGCGAGGACCGGGGTTTTGCCGCTCGCGTGGTCGCTGGACCATGTCGGCTTGTTCACGACCAACGTCGCGGACGCCGCCTATGTTCTGAGGCTCGTCGCAGGCACCGATGCCTGCGATCCGCATGCATCGCATGTTCCGGCCGCGGTCGCCAAGGTGGCGGGGCGCCGTATCGGCATGCTGGCGAGACAGGTAGGCGGCGCGGTCGAGCCGTCACAGCAAGCCGCGCTCGATGCACTTGCCGAGCGCCTGTCGCGCGATGGCGCCGACATTGTCATAGTCGATCTTCCGGCAGAGATCTTCGATACACCGCGCCACGCGCTGACGCTCATGGGAGTGGAGGCAGCCATCACGCATGGCGAACTTGTCGACCGCTCGCCGGAGCTTGTCAGCGCGCCAATGCGCGAACTCGTCGAGCAAGGGCGCGCGCTGCCCGCCATCGATTACGCAAGGACCAAGGTTTTGCAGGAGCGGATGGCGCATCGGTTCGAGCGGTGGATCAGGGAGACGATGGCGCTCGACGCGTTGCTGGTTGCCCCAGCGAGCGGAGAGCCGCCGCGCGGGCTCGACTCCACAGGCGATGCGTCGTTTTGCGCCCCGTGGACGTTTCTGGGCGTGCCGGCCATTACGGTGCCGGTCGGTTTCGGGCCGGCGGGGTTGCCGCTGGGCGCGCAGTTGGTCGGTGCCGCGAACGGCGA
>DASYLW010000158.1:0-3123 GCA_036009385.1 Caballeronia sp. | reverse complement strand
CTGGCTGAGAAAACGCAGGTGTTTCCGATACGCAAAAATACTCATGGCGACCCCCAAACGTTGCAAAACAAGCACTGGCGCACATCGGCCAAATGACCAACCCTGACTGTTCAGGCCCGATACACAAGTTTGCTCGAGCCTCGCAAAACCGTTGGCGGCGGCGCGCTGCCATTCTTTATGGCTCCAACGCCGTTGCGCGATACTTCAGAGACTTCATTTTGCGCCGCGATCGCGAACCGTGCGTCGCAACGAATCCCACGGAGCAACAATCATGCCTATTTCAACGATGCCCCGTTTGGGCTTCGTCGGCGCCGGCCGTCTCGCACGCTGCCTGGCTGCCGTCTGGTCCCGCGCGGGTTATCCAGTCACCGCGATAGCCAGCCGATCGGCGGCATCGGCAGGTGAATTCGCCGGCGAATTGCCGGAATGTCTGGTCGCCGATGACGCCAGCGCGGTGGCGCAACACGCCGATATCCTATTTTTAACCGTTCCCGACGACGCCATTGGTGCGACGGCGAACGCTTTGCGGCTGGATCATGCCCACGGCGGCGCAAAAGCGGTCGTGCATTGCAGCGGCGCCACGCCTGTCGATGTCCTCGCCACCGCCCAGGCGCAGGGTGCTGACATCGGCGGATTCCATCCGTTGTTCCTGTTTGGCGGCCTGCCGGGCGACCAGACGCGCATTGCGGGTTGCTCTGTCACGATCGAAGCGAGCGGGCCCTTGCACGACACGCTGACCGCGTTGGTCCACGCGCTCGGCTGTCATCCGCTGTCCATCCCGCCGGGCGGCCGCTTGCTGTACCACGCCGCCGCGCACTACGCGGCCAGCTTTGCGCTGTGTTCCCTGTCGGAGACGGTCACGCTCTGGAGAGAGTTGGGGTTCGACGAGGACGACGCATTGCGCGCCGTCCTGCCGATGCTCGCCGGCACTATCGAAACCGCGCGTGAAAAGGGTTTGCCAGGTGCGCTTGCCGGCCCGGTGTCGCGCGGCGACGCGAGCATTGTGATCAAGCAACTGGCGCTGCTGCAAGACCTCGGCGGCGATCACGCCGCGCTCTATGCGCTGCTCTCGCGGCGCGCGGTCGCGCTGGCGAAACGACGGGCGTCGCCACCGCCTGCGCAAGCACTGGACGCGATGTCGCACGCCATCGAACTCGTGTTGAACGCGGGCAGGCCGAGCAACGATTGATTGCCTGGATCCGACCAGCATGACAGGCCGTATGGGGGTGCCCGTGCGCCGGTGTACGGCAAGCGGCACAAGGCGTCACCAAGCCATGCTATCGTGATGCCCGGCGCGCCAGTGTGGCAAAGCCATCGAGGGGTTCGGGCGCCGTGCCGGACGCCGGCAGGCAGCGAGCAACGAGCGCTTCCCGGGTTCAGAACCCGGATCGTGCGTTGATCCAGGTGAAGTTCCGGCTTCGGCCGCCACCCTCGACGCCAACCCATTCCAGCTACGAGAACGAACAATGATCAAGGTGAGCTTTTTTTATCCGTATCGCGAGAGTGCGCCCTTCGACATCGACTACTACTGCACGAGCCATATGCCGTGGGTGGCAGGCTTGCTGGGCAGTGCGTTGAAGGGCTGGTCGGCGGATGCAGGTCTTGCGGGCGGCGCGCCGGGTTCAACGCCTGCGTATATTGCAGCGGGCCACCTGCTGTTTGATTCCGTCGATGCCTTCGCGGCCGCGGTCTCGCCACATGCGAAAGCCTTCTCGGCGGACATCGAGAACTATTACCCGGACGGCGTTGCGCCGGTCGTGCAGATCAGCGACGTGCGCGCCGCCAGCTGACTGCCAGTAGCTGAGCTGAATTGGTTGTTTGATGAAGCCGGGCGGTTTTCCGTCGCGGCTTTGCTTGCCCTCGTATCACCTCGTGCGGTCATGAGCGCCGCGCTTTTGCCTTGAAAAGGATTTGAGATGTTCGGCGAGATCGCCCGTTTTCTACTCAACACAATCTTCACGCTGTTCGGCGCTGCGCTGCTGCTGCGCGCCTGGATGCAGGTCGTCCGCATGCCGCCGTACAACCCCGTGTCCAATGCAGTGATGCAAGCCACGAACTGGCTCGTCTTGCCGTTGCGCAAGATCCTGCCGGCGGCAAAGACCATCGACTGGGCGAGTATTGTCGCGGCGTTCCTTGCTGCGTTGGTATTCGTGATCCTGTTGGTCCTGCTCGCGGGCGTCGACCCCGCCGGACTCGTGCCCATGCTGCCCACGCTGTTGCTGGTCGCGGTGATCACCGTCATCAAATGGGCGTTGAACCTCATCATCTGGATGACGATCCTGATGGCGTTGCTGTCGTGGCTGAATCCACAATCCCCGGCCATGCCGCTGCTGTACCAACTCACGGCGCCGTTTCTCGAACCGCTGCGGCGCGTGTTGCCGCGCATGGGCGGTATCGACTTGTCGCCTATCCTGCTGTTCGTGATCGTCCAGGTACTGCTGATGGTCGTGACGCGGCTGGCCGTGAGCTTGACCATGTTTGGGGTGTGATTTCGGAGCGAAGCATCCGTCGATCCGGGTAAAGTTGCGGTAGACGGGGTATTCCGCGTAAAATCGCGGTCTCTGCGGGCGTCGTATAATGGTAATACCCTAGCTTCCCAAGCTAGAGCCGTGGGTTCGATTCCCATCGCCCGCTCCAAGCAAATCTAGGCCGTTGATATTCTTCATTCCCGCTCTATCAACGGCGATTGACGCAGTCCTGTGCCACAAAGATGTGACACATGGGCCGAAACGGCAGTTACTTGTATCGTCGAAGCGGGCGATACTACGCGCGGCTTCGCGTTCCAACCCTTCTTCTTTCCGTCTATGGCCGCCGTGATCTACGAGCGTCACTATATACTCGCGACCAATCGCAAGCCAAATTACGTGCACTCGAAGTCTTGCCGGGGTGGCGACGGGACTTCGCAGAGGCTCTAGCCATGCTGGACATCGAAAACACGCTTGCAGGCTCTCCGCTGCTGCTCGGGGATGGTTTTGTCTCGGTCGAAACGGCCGCCCGTGAAATTGGCCTTCCGACGAATGACCTCCTCACCGAACTCGACGCGCGAACCAATCACTTAATTATGATCGCCGGAGGGTGCCCATGTTCGAGATGTCGACAGACGACCTCGAATTCGATGCCGAC
>DASYLW010000157.1:0-18811 GCA_036009385.1 Caballeronia sp. | reverse complement strand
GGGCATGCCGATTCTGGAGGCGTATCGGGCGAAGACGATTATCGTGAACAAACGGTCGATGGCAGCGGGGTATGCCGGACTGGATAATGAATTGTTCTACATGGACAAGACGATGATGGTTTTCGGTGACGCGAAGAAGGTGATCGAGGATATGGTGAAGGCGGTGGAATGAGGGGCGCTGTAGCGTAAGGCGAAACGCCGGTGTGCTCTTCCGAGCCACAGGCGTTTTGTCATTTTTCATCCTGCTGGAACGCAAACAGCCAGGCTCGGTCTCTAATTCCCACGGCAAAGGCAACAGAGAAAGACACTTGATGCGAGCACTATTCATTTGCAGCAGAAATCGCCTGCGAAGCCCAACGGCGGAGCAAGTGTTCTCGTCTTGGCCCGACACAGAAACCGATTCTGCAGGGTTGGCTCCTGATGCGGTCACTCGGCTGCAGCCCGATCAAATCGAGTGGGCGGAAGTGCTGTTCGTCATGGAGCGACGGCACAAAGCCAAACTGATCAAAACGTTCGGGCGATACCTCAAAGGAAAACGAATTGTTTGCCTGGATATTCCCGATAAATACGGTTTCATGGACCCGGAATTGATTGCCCTGTTAGAGCGAAAAGCGGGACGATTTTTGGACCGGTGAGCGTCAGCTCCGGAGCCAAGCTTTGGGGAGTTCGCCTGGCGGTCCCTTCAGCAGAACCTTCAAAACATCGCTTCCAAGCCTTTGCCCTTACGATCAACGAGATCGAGTAGCTTCAGTGATGGTCCGTTCGGCCGCTTCTGCCCCTGCTCCCATTTCTGCACCGTCGATGCGCTCGTGTTCAGACACGCAGCGAACACCGCTTGGCTAGCCTTGCTGCGCTTGCGTAGTCGCTTGATCTGCGCTGCGCTGTATTCCTTGATCGGCGGCAGACATAACACATCAAACTCCCGCAATGTCATGGCATCCATCGTGCCAGCCTGATGCAAGCCTTGCGCCGTTTCGTGCAGCGTCTTCAGCAATTGTCACTCATCGTCTACCTCATGTAACTCGCCTGCACGCAGCGCCTGAGTCAACGCGCGCGCGTCATAACTGCCCCCCCAGCAGCTTCAACGCCATCAGAGCCTCGTCGCTCACGTTGGCCCGCTCGCTGACCGCGTAGTCGAAAACACGACGCTTGCAACGCCTCAGGCGGATGATCCCGAATGCCACTCGCGGGACCTGGGACAAATGATTCCCATGTATCCGGCATCCGTTGAATGGGGCTGCCATCCACTTTGCAAATTTCGATCTCTCGACAGAAACCGTCTACTACATGGAGCATGACGCTGATCTGTGTGCCGTCCAAGTCAGAACCATACAGTTCGGTACATACCCGGTACCGCACGAGCGCGTGTTGATTGCAAGACGTGCGTATTGCAAGGCTGCCATCTTCATCGATAGTGCGCACGTAACACAATTGAAGTTGAGCCAATACTTCGGACCTCCCCAAAAAGTCAGCGGATGTGAGCGCCATCATTAAATCAGCCTCAATCACCGAGGGTAATCGGAAATCTTCAACTTTGGTTTGTCGGTTCAAGGGCTCATTCCCAGTTCGGCATTTCGCTTCGTGATTGACGCGATAATTCAAAAAAAACGTATCTTAAAATGGGTGTTAGAATTCATCGTTTATTAGCAGGTCCAGATTCTCTGGACTCATTCTCTCAACCAGCTTTCGAGCCTCGTCGTCGCAACTGCGATCATTCGGGTCACTGCCTTTTTGTGCCTTCCGTTTATATTGCCGTAGGAAGCGAGAGACATCCGCTTCCTTCAGTGTTCGTTTCTGATCAGTATTCAAGTGTCTTCGTTGGAACTGGTCGGACATGCCCCTCCTTGACGTCATCCAAATTTCCCGCTCACGTCTGACCGTCATCCTTCCTCACCTCAAACGAGAAAGATCCACTGTTCGTGTATGCCATAGACGATCCATCGTTGTAGTGAAGTGTCCATTGGTCTTCATCAGGTTCGCCGCCATGCCTTGGCCATAACGTCAGACGTGCGCCCATATCAAACTGTAGAGTGCACGAATTAGCCTCGTGGGAACACTGCGCAGATACCAAGTACTGTCCCTCAACACTGCGAAACAGATCCTCCATATTAGCTACAAGGTCAGACTGACACACTGATCGTTGTTCACTCTCCAAAATCCAATTGCAACCTTCTACTAAAATCGACCAGGTACCAATCACATAAACCGGCGCCGACGCAGCATCGTCCTGACTTTTTCAGAGATAGTGTGCCTCGGTTCTATTGGTTCACGAATTCTTAGAGACGGATCGCCAATCTGTATAAAAAAATAGCTTCCATACGTCTGAAAGACGGAAAAGCAATTTTCCCCATGAGTGGAGAAAAAACACTCTGTATATTATGCATAAAGCGCTCTCATAGCTTAGATTACTATTTTTATTTCGGTTGATATTTACGCCCCCTCCAGACGGATCGTCTATGCCGCCGGTTTTAGGCTGCCGAATAAATCGCAGCGACGCTGATCGCCTTGCAGGTAAGTTTCACCTCTAAGCCAGCTGACGACTGGAGGTCAAACTCATACACATGCTCACTCTTTTTCAGAACGATTAGTCGACTAATCCAATTCCCTCCGTAAAGCTCACTTACGTCGAGCACAGCGTTCGATATATCTGCGCATTCAAATTCAACGATGCATTTTGGACCCGGGCAAGTCCATTGCGGATTGTCTTGCCCCTCATGGAGAATTTTTATGCTCGCGTCAGTTACGTTACGATCTTCTTTCCTCATTTTCAAACGAAATTCAACTACTTCGGCGTCGTGAAAACTAGGCCAATAACCATATACACTGCGAACTATTGCACTATTTTCAACGCAGGTCTTATCCGAACTTTCTTGATTTCCCATTTATTCTTTCTCCCCGAGATACTTCTTGAAGCCCGCGCACGACGGTTAAAAAGCAACGCGTGCAGCCGACTCTTCGGTACACGCAGCACTTGAAAAATTAATCTGATCGAATTTTCAAATCAAAATGCAATGATAGGCACCCAAACGCGGTCGGCGAACAAAAACGATGTCAAAAATTGTAGAGACGATATTTGAAGCAGACAATTTTGCAGTTTTCGATCAACGCGCCGATTTTTAGACCTCACCTGTGGTATCTCAGGTGAAAACCGTCCGACGAGCCGTGACCGTGATTCCGGTTTCACGATCCAAATATCTAGCGGAACGTTGGAAGATATCGACAGCGTCGACGATAAACCAGGGACTAAGTCGCCCACGCTCGTAGGCACTCCCCGTTATTTAGGGCTGCCGCGACCTCATCATGTTGAACTGACGGTCCACCTCACGAACCACATCGTGTCCTCAGGCTGCATCGATCCACTTGCGGCAGGATCGAACTTCCACCAGCGATCGATCCGCAAACGGCACCACCCCCGCCCCCGCGTACAATATCCCCCTTCAATTCCCAAAAAAGCACCGCCCCATGGCCACTACTTTCCTTTTCGACTGGTTTGCCCCCTGCCCGCGCGGTCTCGAGGCGCCGCTGGCCGCCGAACTCGCGGAAATCGGGGCGAAGCACATAGAGGGCTCGCAATTCAGAACCGGCAAGGAAGTCCCCGGCGGCGTGCATTTCCGCGGCTCCTGGGCCGCCGGCATGGCCGCCAACCTGCATTCGCGCATCGCGAGCCGCGTGTTGCTGAAACTGGCGCAAGGCCCGTATCGCAGCGAACACGACATCTACGAACTCGCGTATCAACAACAATGGGAAAAATGGTTCTCGCCGAATGAAACCATTCGTGTCGACATCACCGCGATCAAATCCCCATTACGCAGCCTGGAATTCGCGACCTTGCGCGTGAAAGACGCCGTGTGCGACCGCCTGCGCGAATTGACCGGCAACCGTCCAAGCGTCGATACAGCCCAACCCGACGTCCGCGTCTTCGCGTTCCTCACGCTGAACGAATGCACGCTCTACCTCGATACCTCCGGCGATCCGCTCTTCAAACGCGGCTGGCGCCTGGATAAAGGCGCCGCTCCGCTTCGTGAAAATCTCGCAGCGGGAATCCTGCGCCTGACCGGCTGGACGCCCGGCACACCGCTTTACGATCCGATGTGCGGCAGCGGCACGTTCCTCGCCGAAGCGGCGCAGGTCGCGCTGAACATTGCGCCGGGCGTTGACCGCAGTTTCGGCTTCGAAAAGCTGAAGCAATACGATGTGAACGCGTGGCAAAAGCTGAAAGGCGCAGCCGTCGATGCCAAACGCGCCGCGCAATCATCGCGCGCAGATATCCAGATCTACGGCAGCGACATTTCCGGCGACATGCTCGACAAGGCCTACGCGAACCTGGAACGCGCGGGTTTGCCGGAGCTGTCGTTGAAACAACTCGATGCGCGCCACATGACGCCGCCGTCCGACACCCCCGGCATCCTGGTCGCGAATCCCCCGTACGGCGAGCGGATCGAAGTGCGCGGACGCGGCCCGCGCGGCGAGCTTCGCGAACCGAAGAACCGCGGTCACGACGAAGACGAGGACGCATTCATCCGCGCGCAACCCGATCCCGCCGACCAGGAGTTTTTTATCTCGTTCGGCAACGCGATGAAACAGCGGTTTCCTGGCTGGCGCGCGTACGTGCTGACATCGGATCGAAAGCTGCCGGGCATGCTGCGGCTGCGTGAATCGACGAAAACGCCGCTCTTCAACGGCGCGCTCGAATGCCGGCTGTTCCGCTTCGACATGATTGCCGGCAGCGTGCGCAATCGCCCGGCAGCAACGGAACCCGCCGCCGATCAAGCGCCCGAAGCGAAGGAGTGAAGCCAGGCGGAGGCGGCGCTACAATCGCTGAATGAACTCATCGACTGAAGCCCAATCCTTATTAGCCATCGACGTCTATCGCAGCCGCCGTGACCGCGTCCTCGCGGCGCTGCGGGAATCGGGCGGCGGCGTGGCAATCGTTCCGACGGCGCGCGAAGTCATGCGCAACCGCGACGCCGATTACCCGTTCCGCCACGACAGCTATTTCTATTACCTGACGGGCTTCACGGAACCAGAAGCAACGCTGGTGCTTAACGCCAGCGCCGACGCCGCCGATCCCGCCGCCATCCTGTTCTGCCGCGAGAAAAACGTCGAGCGCGAAACCTGGGAAGGTTTCCGATACGGCCCGGAAGGCGCGCGCCTCGCGTTTGGTTTCGACGCAGCGTTCCCCATCGATCAACTCGATACGGAAATGCCCCGGCTGCTCGCCGATCACCCCGCACTGCACTACGCGCTCAGCAGTTCCGCCGAGCTCGACGAGCGGGTCCGCGGCTGGCTCGCGGCGGTTCGGGCGCAGAGCCGGATCGGCGTGAAAGCGCCAACGAAAGCGATCGATTTGCTGCCAGTGCTCGACGAAATGCGCCTCATCAAAGACGCGCACGAACTCGAGATCATGCGCCGCGCAGGCACGGTCTCGGCCGAAGCGCACCGCCGTGCGATGCAAACCTGCCGCCCCGGCATGCACGAATACGAAATCGAAGCCGAGCTGCTCTACACGTTCCGCCGACGCGGCGCGCAAGCGCCCGCGTACGGAACGATCGTCGCGGCCGGCGCGAATGCCTGCACGCTGCACTACCCGGCAGGCAACACGATCGTGCGCGAAGGCGACCTGATCCTGATCGACGCCGCGTGCGAGCTCGACGGCTACGCATCCGACATCACGCGTACCTTTCCGGCTAGCGGGCGGTTCACATCGGCGCAAAGGGAAATCTACAACATCGTGCTGGCCGCGCAATATGCCGCCGTCGATGCAACCCGCGAGGGCGTCAGTTTCGACGCGCCGCACGAAGCCGCCGTTCGCGTATTGGCGCAGGGCTTGCTGGACACGGGGATCATCGACCGCAACAAGTTTGCGACCGCGGACGATGTCATCGCCGAGCGGGCTTATCAGCGTTTCTACATGCATCGGACAAGCCACTGGCTGGGCATGGACGTGCACGACGCGGGCGATTATCGCGACGCCCGCGCGCAACTCGACGACCAGGGCGCACGCGAGTGGCGCACGTTGAAAGCGGGCATGACGCTGACCATCGAGCCGGGTCTGTACATTCGCGCAGCGGAAGATGTGCCGGAACGGTATGCAGACATCGGTATCCGGATTGAGGACGACGCTATCGTCAACGTGAACGGTTGTGAGTTGATGACACGCGAAGTGCCCGTCGATGCAGACGAAATCGAAGCCTTGATGCGCGACGCGCAAACACCCGATGCAAATTGAAACCGCGGAAACTATCGGCCATGCACCGCCAGCCGATTATCACTTCGATATCACCATCGTCGGTGCAGGTCCGGTTGGACTCGCGCTCGCCGGTTGGCTCGCAAAACGGAGCGCGACGTCGCGCTTGTCGGTAGCGTTGATCGATGCACGCGAGCCGGGCGCGGCGTCGTCTGATCCGCGTGCCATCGCGGTGTCGCATGGCAGCCGCACGATGCTTGAGTCATCGCTTGGTTTTCCCGCCGATGCCACGCCAATCAAACGCATTCACGTTTCGCAACGCGGCCAGTTCGGGCGCACGCTCATCGATCACGATGAACACGGCTTGCCGGCGCTCGGCTACGTCGTGCGTTATGGCTCGCTTGTGGCAACGCTCGCGCAAGCGGTCAGAAAAACCAACGTGCATTGGTTCACGGAAACCACCGCATCAACACCCCTTCATGACCACGAGGGGGTCACGCTCTCGATTCAAACGGCCACCGGCGGCCGCACGATCCGCGCACGCATTCTCGTGAATGCCGAAGGCGGGTTGTACAAGGAAGAGCACGCTTCTTCCGGTTCTTCCGGCCTTTCCGCCGACGTCAAGAACACGCGTGATTATGGCCAGACGGCTATTGTCGGGACGGTGAGCGCATCGGCACCGCAACCTGGCGTCGCGTGGGAACGCTTCACACCCGAAGGACCGATCGCGCTGCTGCCATGCGGCGGCGCGCGCCAGGCGGACTACGCGCTCGTCTGGTGCTGCGACCCTGAAGAGGCCACGCGACGCTCGCAACTTCCCGACGCCGAATTCCTCGCTGAACTCGGCTCGGCCTTCGGTGAGCGCATGGGCCGCTTTACGCGCATCAGCGGACGGGCGATGTTCCCGCTCGGGCTCAATGCGTTAAATGCGCTGGTCGACCGGCGCACGGTGGCTATCGGAAACGCGGCGCAAACGCTGCATCCCGTTGCAGGGCAAGGACTCAATCTGGGTCTGCGCGATGCCCACGCGCTGTGCGACGGGTTATCGACGAATGGTCCCACTACGGTCGCGTTAAGTCTCTTTGCGCAACGGCGCGCATTTGACCGGCGCATAACGATTGGCGCAACCGATACGCTTGCACGTCTTTTCACCGTCGATTTCGCTCCCCTCGCCGCGATGCGCGGATTGGCGTTGAGCGCGCTGGAGTTCGTCCCTCCGGTTAAAACCCTGCTGGCGCGACAAATGATATTCGGGCAACGGCGCTGACTTGGCGGAATGTTTTGCAGCGGCTTCGAGCCAGTCCGGAACGCGGAACGCGGAACGCGGCGTGATTGCAGTACTCCGGTTTGCCGCGCGCAACTTCTCCTTAGCTGATCACGAAGAGCACGCGAGGGGCGCGGCGGGAAGCGTGCACTTCTGCTTCCTACCCTTCCTGCTGCGAGGTTTTTGCGCACCGTTGTCGGGCCTTACATGAAAACTCACCACGGCCCGACGTACCGATCGGATCAAATATGTCTTCCGCGCGCTTGATTCATCTGCCCGTAGTGGAGCTTTTCCTCTATGACGTACGCCATATTCATAGAAGATTTAACAACCTGCGCGTCGATTGGACTTAATTGGCCCAGCGGGTTCGCGTTAAAATAGGCGTTTCCTTAAGCGCTTTTGCATCCCTTTATTTGGGAACACCGCGAGTTCATGCCTATTTCCACACCGGCCATCGGCCCCCACATTTTGCGGAACAACTTGTTCGTCGCCCCCATGGCCGGGGTGACAGACCGCCCGTTCCGGCAGTTGTGCAAACGCATGGGAGCGGGTTACGCGGTGTCCGAAATGGTCGCGTCGAATGCGCAGTTATGGAAAAGCGAGAAAACGCTCCGCCGCGCGAATCACACCGGCGAAGTAGAGCCTATTTCCGTGCAAATCGCCGGCGCGGATCCGAACATGCTCGCCGAAGCCGCGCGTCACAACGTCGCTAACGGCGCGCAGATTATCGACATCAACATGGGCTGCCCAGCCAAGAAAGTCTGCAATGTGGCGGCCGGATCGGCATTGCTGCAAAACGAAGCGCTGGTCGCGCAGATCGTGCAGGCCGTGGTGAATGCAGTTGGCGTGGGTCCGGACGCCGTGCCCGTCACGTTGAAGATCCGCACGGGCTGGAATCGCGAGAACAAAAATGCGCTGAATATTGCGCGCATCGCTCAGGACGCCGGCATCTCCATGCTGACCGTGCATGGCCGTACCCGCGCAGATCTCTACAAAGGCGACGCGGAATACGAGACCATTGCCGCCGTCAAAGCTTTCGTGCGCATTCCGGTGGTGGCCAACGGCGATATCGCCACGCCTGAAAAAGCGCGTCACGTGCTGGCCATCACCGGTGCAGATGCAATCATGATCGGCCGTGCCGCGCAGGGGCGCCCGTGGCTCTTCCGCGAGATCGAGCATTTCCTGGCAACGGGCGAACATTTGCCGGCGCCGCGTATCGACGAGATCCAGCAACTGATGAATGAGCATCTCGAAGATCACTATGATTTCTATGGCGAATTCACGGGCGTTCGTACAGCACGCAAGCACATCGGCTGGTACACTCGCGGCCTTTCCGGCGCCAACACGTTCAGACATCGGATGAACACGCTGGATTCCACACGCGAACAATTGCTCGCCGTGAACGAATTCTTCGACGCCCAAAAGGCGTTGTCCGACCGTCTCGTCTATGTCGAAGAACTCGGCGCGGACGGCGACCGCGGCGGCAACGACGAAGCTTCCGAATCGTGCGACGGGCAGAACCACACAGACCGACTAGCCGCATGAGCAGACACAACATAGAACAATGCGTCCGCCAGAGCCTGGACAATTATTTCCAGGACCTGGACGGCTCGAAACCGCACGACGTCTACGAAATGGTGATTTCGTGCGTCGAAAAGCCGATGCTGGAAGTTGTGCTGAAGCAAGCCGAGGGCAACCAATCGCTCGCGGCGGAGTTTCTCGGTATCAACCGCAACACGCTGCGCAAGAAGCTGCAAGAGCACGGACTGATTTAAAGCAATTGTCTTATTGATGTACCACCCGGACCGTCGCGGCGTACGGCGGTCGACTCGAATTTCCTGATTCCCCTCGACTCCCCTACCGGCTCCCCGCCGTTCTCATCATGATCAAGCAAGCGCTCCTTTCCGTTTCCGACAAGTCTGGCATCGTCGAATTTGCGAAATCGCTGTCGGAGCTAGGCGTTAGCCTGCTCTCGACCGGCGGCACCGCGAAACTCCTCGCTGATGCGGGTCTGCCTGTCACCGAAGTCGCCGACTACACCGGATTCCCGGAGATGCTCGACGGCCGCGTGAAAACGCTGCATCCGAAGGTTCACGGCGGCATCCTGGCGCGCCGCGATCTGCCGGAACACATGGCGGCACTCGAACAACACGACATTCCGACCATCGACCTGCTGGTAGTGAACCTGTATCCGTTCGTGCAGACGGTATCGAAGGAAGAATGCTCACTGGAAGACGCGATCGAGAATATCGATATTGGCGGCCCGACCATGTTGCGTTCGGCGGCGAAGAATCATCGCGACGTGACGGTGATCGTCGATCCCGCGGATTACGCGATCGTCCTCGAGGAAATGCGCTCGGCTAAAAACACCGTCAGCTACGCGACCAACTTCAAGCTCGCCACCAAGGTGTTCGCGCACACGGCGCAATACGATGGCGCGATCACGAATTACCTGACAAGCCTGACCGACGAGCTTCAGCACAAGAGCCGCAACACCTATCCGTCGACCTTCAATCTTGCGTTCACCAAGGTGCAGGATCTGCGTTACGGCGAGAATCCGCATCAAAGCGCTGCGTTCTACCGCGATCTCACCACGCCGGCCGGTGCGCTCGCTAACTATGAGCAATTGCAGGGCAAGGAACTGTCGTACAACAACATTGCGGACTCCGACGCTGCGTGGGAATGCGTGAAGACCTTCGACGTGCCGGCCTGCGTGATCATCAAGCACGCGAATCCGTGCGGCGTGGCGATCGGCGCGGACGCGCACGAAGCGTATTCGAAGGCGTTCCAGACCGACCCCACATCCGCTTTCGGCGGAATCATCGCGTTCAATCGCGAAGTGGATGAAGCAGCGGCGCAGGCTGTTGCCAAGCAGTTCGTGGAGGTGCTGATGGCGCCTTCCTTCAGCGACGCAGCCAAGCAGATTTTCGCGGCGAAACAGAACGTGCGTCTCCTGAAGATCGATCTCGGCGATGGTCACAACGCGTTCGACCTGAAGCGCGTGGGCGGCGGCTTGCTCGTACAATCGCTGGATTCGAAGAATGTCCAGCCGCATGAATTGCGCGTGGTCACGAAGCGTCATCCGACGCCGAAGGAAATGGACGATCTGCTGTTCGCGTGGCGCGTCGCGAAGTACGTGAAGTCGAACGCCATTGTGTTCTGTGGCGGCGGCATGACGATCGGCGTAGGCGCGGGCCAGATGAGCCGCGTGGATTCGGCGCGCATTGCCAGCATCAAGGCGCAGAACGCGGGCTTGTCGCTGACTGGATCGGCAGTGGCATCGGATGCGTTTTTCCCGTTCCGCGACGGCCTCGACGTTGTGGTCAACGCTGGCGCGACCTGCGTGATCCAACCGGGCGGCTCGATGCGCGATGACGAAGTGATCGCCGCCGCGGACGAGCACAACATTGCGATGGTGTTCACCGGAACGCGTCACTTCCGTCACTGAGTGCGTCACTAAGCAGTTCACTGAGCACGCCCCTAAGCACGTCACTGAGCACGCATCACCTTTGGAAAGCCCGGTGGCCGGCAGGCGCACCGGGCTTTTTACTTTGTGCGCCGCGCTGTTAGTATCGCAAGCACTACGTTCCAACGGCACTCCATGAGAATTCTCGGTATTGACCCGGGCCTGCGCGTGACGGGGTTCGGCGTTATCGACAAGACCGGTCAAACGCTGACCTATGTGACGAGCGGCGTCATCAAGACCGCCGACGCAGATTTGCCGTCGCGTCTCCACACGATCTTCGAAGGTATCTCGACACTTGTCCGGCAACACGCGCCCGACCAGTCCGCGATCGAAAAAGTGTTCGTCAACGTTAATCCGCAATCCACGCTGCTGCTCGGCCAGGCGCGCGGCGCTGCAATCTGCGGCCTGGTCGCGAGCGGCGTGCCCGTCGCCGAATACACGGCGTTGCAGTTGAAGCAAGCCGTCGTGGGCTACGGCCGCGCAACGAAAGAACAAATGCAGCAAATGGTGGTGCGCTTGCTCGCGCTCACGGGGGTGCCGGGCACCGACGCCGCCGATGCGCTCGGCATGGCCATCTGCCACGCGCACGCCGGCGGCGCGATGACCGCGCTCGGCGAAATCGCTCCATCGCTGGCTAAAAAAGGCCTGCGCGTACGGCGCGGCCGTCTTGTCGGCTAACTCCACTACAAGTTCCTCACCATGATTGGTCGCATTGCAGGCGTTTTGCTGGAAAAAAATCCACCGTACTTGCTCGTTGATTGCGGCGGTGTAGGCTACGAAATCGCCGTACCCATGAGCACCTTCTATAACCTGCCGAACAGCGGTGAAAAGATCGTGCTGCTGACCCAGTTGATCGTTCGTGAAGACGCGCATTTGCTGTACGGCTTCGGTACGCAACAGGAGCGCGCGACCTTTCGCGAACTGCTCAAGATCAGCGGCATCGGCGCGCGCATGGCGCTCGCCGTGCTGTCCGGCATGAGCGTTCAGGAACTCGCGCAGGCCGTGACGATGCAGGACGCTGCGCGTTTGACGCGCACGCCTGGCATTGGCAAGAAGACGGCCGAGCGCCTGTTGCTCGAACTGAAGGGCAAGCTTGGCGCGGATCTGGGCACGGTAGCGGGCACGGTAAGCGGCCCCGACCACGCGAGCGATATCCTGAATGCATTGCTGTCATTGGGTTACTCCGAAAAAGAAGCGCTCATGTCGGTCAAGAATGTTCCGGCCGGTACGGGCGTCTCGGAAGGCATCAAGCTGGCCCTGAAAGCGCTGTCCAAGAGCTAGTCAGGCCAGTCTCCCACGTCGCTGATCCGGCCAACAGTCGGCCGATCGGCCAGCTTTTCGTGTTCGAGCCACGCGGTACAATCGACGCATGATAGAAACCGACAAACTCGCTGCCGAACGCATCATTTCGGCTACTCCCGTCTCGCCGAACGAGGAAGTGTTCGAGCGCGCGCTGCGGCCGCGCGATCTCGAGGAATACGTCGGGCAGGAGAAAATCCGCGATCAGTTGCAGATTTTCATCGAGGCTGCGCGGCGGCGCTCCGAGGCGCTCGACCACGTTCTGTTGTTCGGGCCGCCGGGTCTCGGCAAGACCACGCTCGCGCACATCATCGCGCGGGAAATGGGCGTGAATATGCGGCAGACGTCGGGACCGGTACTGGAACGTGCTGGCGATCTCGCCGCGCTACTGACCAACCTTGAGAAGAACGATGTGCTTTTCATCGACGAAATTCACCGGCTGTCGCCGGTCGTCGAGGAAATCCTGTATCCGGCGCTCGAGGATTATCAGATCGACATCATGATCGGTGAAGGTCCGGCGGCACGCAGCGTAAAGCTGGATTTGCAGCCGTTCACGCTGGTTGGCGCGACCACGCGGGCGGGCATGCTGACCAATCCGTTACGGGACCGCTTCGGCATTGTGTCGCGGCTGGAGTTCTACACCGCGAGCGAACTGGCGCGGATCGTTACGCGCTCGGCGTCGCTGCTCAAGGCGGATATCGTCCCGGAAGGCGCGTTGGAGATTGCGAAGCGGGCGCGCGGGACACCACGAATCGCGAACCGGCTGCTGCGGCGTGTGCGTGATTACGCCGAGGTGCGAGCGGACGGCAACATCACCGCCGACGTCGCCGATGCCGCGTTGAAGATGCTCGACGTCGATCCGGTCGGCTTCGACTTGATGGACCGGAAGCTACTGGAAGCCATCTTGCACAAATTCGATGGCGGTCCGGTCGGGGTCGACAACCTGGCGGCGGCTATTGGCGAAGAGCGCGACACCATTGAAGACGTGCTGGAACCCTATTTGATCCAGCAGGGATATTTACAGCGCACGCCGCGCGGACGCGTTGCCACGTTGCTCACGTATCGCCACTTTGGCCTGGCCGCTCCCGACGCCGGCCCGGTCCGCGAGCTGTGGGACGCCAACACAGACAGTTGAGCCAACAGCGCATTAGCCGCAACAAACCGATAGCAGATAATCGAACCGATGTCCGATCAAGCAAGTCCGCGCCCTGACGATTCATCCGGTTTCGCCGGCTTGTTGGTCAAGCGAGTGCGCTCCAGACTGGCCAACGGCGTAACGAGCCTGACTACCGGCAGTGGGCCATCGCTGGATTATTCATCGCCGCCGGGCGACCCGGGACTGTTCGGACCGGATGCGATTTGCTGGAAAGTCCACGCGGACTTCACGTCGATGATGACAGGCGGCGTCAGCGCCCTCCTGCTTCAGGCCCTGCACCCAATGGCGCTCGCGGGCGTCTGGGACCACTCCACCTTCCGCACCGATATTCTCGGGCGCCTGCGCCGCACGGCCACGTTTATCGCGGGTACGACCTATGGCAGTAAGCATGACGCGCTTGCGCTCATCGAACGGGTGAAGCAGATTCATCTCTCCGTGACGGGCACGGCTCCCGACGGGCGGCCGTATCGCGCAAGCGATCCTGAGTTGCTGACGTGGGTTCACGTCGCGGAAGTATCGAGTTTCCTGAACGCGCATTTGCGATACGTGAATCCGCTCCTTCCCCTTGATGCACAGGATCGCTATTACGCGGAGACATCGACCATAGCGGAGATGCTCGGCGCGACCAACGCGCCGAAGAGCTGTGCGGAGATCGACAAGTACTTGGCGTCCATGCAGTCACAGCTGGAAGCAAGCGACCGTACCCGGGAAGTGCTGAAGGTACTGATGAACGCACCAACGCCCAGTGCCGCAATGAAACCCGCCAGCGCGCTGATTCTCAACGCGGGTGTGGACCTGCTGCCTGACTGGGCGCAATCGATGCTCGGATTCGGCGCACTGGCGACGCTACGCCGCGCGTGGACGCGGCCGGGCGTCAAGATGATTGCGCCGTTGATACGCTGGGCGCTGAACAACGGCGTGTCCAAAAGAGCCCGGCGCCGCGCAGCGATGAAGCCTGATTTGCTCTAGCGCGGGACTTCCTTGAGGTCGTCGTCGCGGCCCGGGGACGAAAGATGCGCGACATCGCCCCATGACACGACCTTCGTTTGACCGTTCTCAAAGTCCACCACATTAATGCTGGAATTCAGCAGCGGCCAGGCGCGTGGTGCGTCGAGCCGCGTTCCGCGCACGAACCGATAAATGCAATCGAGCACACCTCCGTGAGCGACGACCGCGATACGTCCCTCCGGATGCGCGGCTACGATCGGCTCGACAGCGCCCAGCACGCGTTCTGAGAATGCTCGTTGCGATTCACCGCCAGGAGGTGCGAAGTCCGGATTGTGGCTCTGCCAGTTCACGTATTCGTCGGGATACTTCTCCCGGATCTCTTCGCCGCTGTGGCCTTGAAAATCACCGTATAAACGCTCGCGCAGACCCGCATTCAGGTTCAGCGCCAAACCAAGCGCGTCCGCAAATGGTTTGGCGGTTTGCTGAGCGCGCAGCAGATCGCTGCAATACACCGCGTCGAGCCGGGCGCCGGCCTTCGACTCTTGCAAGAAACGCCGCGCAAGCTGCCCTGCTTGCACCACGCCACTCGCAGCCAGCGGGATATCAATATGCCCCTGGATACGCTTGATACGATTCCAGCCGGTTTCGGCGTGCCTGATGAAGAGGACTTGCGTGGTCATGAGATGCGTGAAATTCCGGAAGATGCGCCCAAGACGACGGGGGCAGTGACAAAACTCAGGGCGCGTTTCGGGGACATCTCAAAGACGTCTCAAAGACGTCTCACGAGCGAACTTGCAACCAGAACGTGACCGGCCCGTCGTTGACCAGCGACACCTGCATGTCCGCGCCGAACTCGCCCGTTTCGACGATGGGATGCGCGGCGCGCGCCTGCGCAACGAAGTAATCAAACAGCCTGCGGCCTTCCTCTGGCGGCGCAGCCGGTGTGAAGCTTGGCCGCAACCCGCTGGAGGTATCGGCGGCGAGGGTGAATTGCGACACGAGCAACACACCGCCCGCACGCCCAGCGCCGTCTATGTCCCGCACCGGCAGATTCATTTTGCCGGCGGCATCGCTAAAAACGCGATACGCCAGCATCTTCGCTAAGAGCTTGTCGGCGACCGCGGGCGTGTCGCCACGCTCCGCGCACACGAGCGCCAGCAAGCCGGCATGGATCGCACCCGTCACGTGGTCGCCCACACGCACGTCGGCTCGCAAAACACGCTGAATGAGTGCGATCACGCGCTTACGCTGCCAGCGTCACGCGCGCGAAGCGGCGCTTGCCGACCTGCACCACAAATTCGCCCGCTTCGATCTTCAAGCCCTTGTCCGACACCGTCGCGCCGTCGATCTTCACGCCACCTTGTTCGATATTACGCAGCGCCTCGCTAGTCGAAGGCACCAGCCCGGCTTGCTTCAGCAGTTGCCCGATCGCGAGCGGAGCGCCACTGAGCGTCACCGACGGAATTTCGTCCGGCACGCCGCCCTTCGCGCGATGGTTGAAGTCTTCCAGCGCTCGTTCCGCGTCAGCCGGAGAATGGAAACGCGTGACGATCTCCTGCGCCAGCAGGACTTTGAAATCGCGCGGGTTACGACCACCCTCAGCTTCGCTTTTGAAACGCGCAATCTCTTCCATGCTTCTAAACGACAGCAATTCGAAGTAGCGCCACATGAGCGTGTCAGAGATGCTCATCAGCTTGCCGAACATGTCTGAAGGCTTCTCGCTAATGCCGATGTAGTTGTGCTTCGACTTCGACATCTTCTCGACGCCGTCCAGCCCTTCCAGCAGCGGCATGGTCAAGATGCATTGCTGCTCCTGGCCGTATTGCTTCTGCAATTCGCGGCCAACCAGCAGGTTGAACTTCTGGTCCGTGCCGCCGAGTTCGAGATCGGCGTTCAGCGCAACCGAGTCGTAACCTTGCATGAGCGGATACAGCAACTCATGAATCGAAATGGGCATGCCACCCTGGTAACGTTTCGTGAAATCCTCGCGTTCAAGAATCCGCGCGACCGTATAGCGCGACGCGAGCTTGATCATGCCGTCGGCGCCGAGCGGCATGGACCACTCACTGTTGTAACGCATTTCGGTCTTTTCACGATCGAGGACGAGCGCAGCCTGCTCGAAATAAGTCTTCGCGTTGTCTTCGATCTGCTCACGCGTCAACGGCGGGCGCGTGGCGTTACGCCCTGACGGATCGCCGATCAACGACGTGAAATCGCCGATCAGGAAGATCACCGTATGGCCAAGGTCCTGCAACTGACGCATTTTGTTAAGGACAACCGTGTGGCCAACATGGATATCAGGCGCAGTCGGATCAAGGCCAAGCTTGATGCGCAGCGGCTTGCCGCTCGCGGCGCTGCGGGCCAGCTTCTGTGCAAACTCGGCTTCAATCAGTAGCTCGTCACAGCCCCGTTTCGCGATGGCCAGAGCAGCCTGCACTTCGTCGGTGAGGGGCAAGGTTTTCGCAGCCGAAGCCGGAGAGTCGTTCGGTTCAGTGGTCATGCTTGCAACTTTTTCGGGTGATTTATTCGGGGCGCTAACAGGCGCGGATCGGGCAACAGCCGCTGCTTCCGGGTTCGTCCATGGTCGCGTTCGGACGCGGAAAAAACATGCGGCATTCGCTTGTTCAGGCAACGGATTTTACGTGATGTCGACTTGCTTCGCCCCGTTTTCCCCGCGCGTTGGCCATTCGGCCATGTTTCGGACATCGTGAAGCCGAATACGGCGCGCGAAACATGGCCGAATGGCCAGCGGCTTAACGCGCGGCATCGATGCGTGGATAATCGGTCCATCGCGGCCGCTTTGGCCGTAAGAATTGCATCGATGACCACTCGAACAGGGTCATCGGTAAACCCGCATCGAACAGGAGAGCAACGTGGCGCGACGGACCGAGGCGATGGAAACAGGCGACATGGCGGACGGCGTGTACTTTGGGTTGATGTCGGGTACGAGCATGGACGGAGTGGACGGCATTGCCGTCCAGTTCACCGCCGGTAAGCCGCCCGTTGTTCTCGGAGAGGCCCACGTCGGGTTCTCGCAAGGCCTGCGCGACGCGCTCTTCGCCCTTCAGGCCCCTGGCGACAACGAACTGGAACGCGAAGCCCTTGCCGCGAACGCGCTGGCCACGCGTTACGCCGTGTGTTGTCACGAACTGGCAAGCATGAGCGGCTATTCGTCCGCAAAAGTCCGTGCAATCGGCGTACACGGGCAGACTGTGCGACACAGGCCGGAAAAGGGCTACACGCGGCAAATCAACAATCCCGCCCTGCTCGCAGAAATGACCAATGTCGACATCGTCGCTGACTTCCGTAGCCGCGACGTTGCCGCCGGAGGCCAAGGCGCACCGCTTGTCCCAGCCTTCCACGCGACCATTTTCGGCAGCAAGGATGAGACGCGCGTGGTCTGCAATCTGGGCGGCATCAGCAATATCACCATTCTCTCGGCAAACGGCAGCGTCCATGGCTTTGATTGCGGACCCGCGAACGCATTACTGGACGAATGGGCGCACCGGCATCTGAAACGCCCCTTCGACGAAGGCGGTCACTTCGCGGCGCGAGGCCAGGTGCATCGCCCGCTGCTGAACGCGCTACTCAACGAACCGTTCTTCGAACAGCAGCCGCCTAAAAGCACCGGCCGGGATCTGTTCAACCCTGCGTGGCTCGATGCCAAGCTCGTCGGTTTTGAGACAATATCGCCCGAAGATGTGCAAGCTACGCTTGTCGCGCTCACCGCCATCACCGTTGCAAGAGAAATCGAGCGGCATGCTTCCGATTGCCGCGCGGTCTACGTTTGCGGCGGCGGCGCCCGTAATCCGGTGTTGATGCAGGCTATCCAGCAGGCGCTTGGGGAGAGCGGCGTGGCGGGCGTCCCTGTTATGACCACCGAAGCGCTCGGCGTGCCGCCACAGCAGGTGGAAGCATTGGCGTTTGCATGGCTTGCGATGCGCTGCGTGGCCCGTAAGCCGGGTAATGTATCGGCGGTAACAGGCGCTGCCGGGGAACGGGTCTTAGGGGCGATTTATCCGCGTTGAAGCTTCCCTGCACGAAATAAAAACGGAGCCCGAAGGCTCCGTTTCACATCTGCATTCCGCGACGCAACCCGGCCACGTAATCTATTCAACTAATCAGAATCACGCCGAGAACGATGATCCGCAACCGCAGGTGCTGGTTGCGTTCGGATTCTTGATCACGAATTGCGCGCCGTTCAAATCGTCTTTGTAGTCAATCTCAGCGCCGACGAGGTATTGATAGCTCATTGAATCAATCAGGAGCTGTACGCCAGCTTTATCCATCACGGTATCGTCTTCGTTGATGGCTTCGTCGAACGTAAAGCCGTACTGGAATCCCGAACAGCCGCCGCCCTGCACGAACACGCGCAGCTTCAGTTCCGGATTGCCTTCTTCGTCGATCAGTTGCTTGACCTTCTCGGCTGCTGCGTCAGTGAAAACGAACGGCAGCGGCATTTCGGTCGTGGGGGTATCGGTGACAGCGTTC
>DASYLW010000156.1:0-3258 GCA_036009385.1 Caballeronia sp. | reverse complement strand
CGACCGAATACACGCTCGGCTTGAAGAACTTCTACGTGCTTACGCGCTACAACCGCAGCTTCTTCTATGCACTCACTGTGTATCAGCTTGGCGAAGCCGTGAAAGCGCAGATGTCAACGGGAAATGCTGGGGTTTCAGCATCGCAATGACGTAGCCGCCGGACGTCTTTGGTTCGCGCACTATGCAGGAAGCCCGGTTGATACCGGGCTTTTTGCGTTTTCGCCTGGGCGACCAAGCCGATGTCAGGCTGGGAACACGCCTGTCGACAGGTAGCGGTCACCGCGATCGCAGACCACGAACACGATGGTCGCGTTCTCAACCTGGCGCGCCACGCGCAATGCCACTTCGCACGCGCCGCCGGAAGAAATCCCGCTGAAGATACCTTCCACCGATGCCAGCCGCCGCGCCATTGCTTCGGATGCGGCCTGGCTGACGTTTTCCGTACGATCCACGCGGCTCCGATCGAAGATCTTCGGCAGATAGGCTTCAGGCCACTTCCGGATGCCGGGAATACGTGAGCCTTCTTCCGGCTGCGCCCCGATGATCTCGATGTTCGCGTTCTGTTCCTTCAGATATTGCGACACGCCCATGATGGTGCCGGTCGTGCCCATGGCCGAAACGAAATGCGTGATGCGGCCTTCCGTGTCGCGCCAGAGTTCCGGGCCGGTTGTCTCGTAGTGGGCGAGTGGATTATCCGGATTCGCGAACTGGTCGAGGATGATGCCTTTGCCGTCGCGCTGCATTTGCTCGGCGAGATCGCGGGCGTATTCCATGCCGCCGGTGACCGGCGTGAGTACGATTTCCGCGCCGTAGGCCGCCATGCTTTGGCGACGTTCGACCGACAGATCCTCGGGCATCAATAGCACCATCTTGTAGCCGCGAATGGCGGCGGCCATGGCCAGCGCAATGCCAGTATTGCCGCTTGTTGATTCGATCAGCGTGTCGCCAGGCTTGATGCGGCCGCGCTCTTCCGCCTTCTTGATCATCGAAAGGGCCGGACGGTCCTTGACTGAACCCGCCGGGTTGTTGCCCTCTAGCTTGCCGAGGATCACGTTGTTGCGGCTGCGGATTTCATCGTCCGGGATGCGGACCAGTTGCACCAGCGGCGTATTGCCAATGGTGTCTTCAATAGTCTTGTAAGCCATAGTGGTCATGGGGTTGCTGCGGTCGATAAGCTACTGATTGTAGCCCAGGGGGTTTCCGGGTGCCGGGCGGCCCTATTGGACGGAGGGGATGATGTTCCAACGCGCTGGAAACTCCAGGCTGCAGACTGTCAGCGAAAGAAGGCGCATCAAGTCGACCGGCGCGCCGACCGATGCGCCATACCGCGTTACTTCTTGACGACGACGGCACCAGCGGCTGGCTTGGCGCCAGCACCTGCAATCGCCGCAGGCGTTCCACCCGGCCCAATGGTCAGCCCTTCAGCCTGCAAGCGCTCGACCGTCTTGCCGCCCATGCCCTTGACGCGTTTGCTCAGCTCGGCCGCATCTTTAAACGGCCCGTGTGCCTCGCGTTCATCGAGGATGGCTTTCGCCTTGGCCGGCCCAATGCCCTTGATGCCGCGTAACGCATCGGAATTGGCGTTGTTGATATCCACGGCGGCGAACGCCGAACCAATGGATACAGCCAGCGTGAACGCCGCGAGAAGTTTCTTGATCATGTGAGTCTCCCTTGAAAACCGGTCCGCGATGATCGCTGACCGGGAGACCCAGTGTATGAAGATAGCGAATGCTTTTATAGCTGACCGAATAGCCAACGCACGTATCGGTCGACGCCTTCCTGAACAGTCAGGAACGGTGCGTCATAACCGGCCGCACGCAGCTTCGACTGATCAGCCTGCGTGAAGCACTGGTACTTGCCGCGCAATGCGTCGGGGAACTGAATGTACTCAATCAAGCCACGCTGCACTAACTCCGCCAGCGACAACGGCGCTTCACCGTCAATTGCGCGCAGCGAGTTCACCACCGTCGACGCAATGTCGTTGAAGGGCTGCGCGCGCCCTGTGCCAAGGTTGAAAATACCCGACGTCTCCGGATGATCGAAGAAGTGCAGATTGACCTTCGTCACGTCTTCCACCGACACGAAATCGCGCGTCTGCTCGCCCGCCCCGTACCCGTTGTATTCACCGAACAGCTTGACCTTACCCTCGGCGCGGAACTGGTTGAAGTTGTGGAACGCGACAGAGGCCATCCGCGCCTTGTGATTCTCGCGCTGCCCGTACACATTGAAATAGCGGAAGCCAGCAATCTGGGTGCGTGCTTTCGGCAAAATCTGGCGCACGATCTGATCGAAGAGAAATTTCGAATAGCCGTACACGTTCAACGGCTTCTCGACCTCACGACGCTCGACGAACTCACTCGATCCGCCATACACCGCCGCCGACGATGCATACAGGAACTGCGCGCCGTGTTCGAGGCATGTATCCAGCACGTCGCGGCTATAGCGGAAGTTGTTGTCCATCATGTAGCGGCCGTCGGTTTCCATGGTGTCGGAACACGCGCCTTCATGGAAAACAGCCCTGACCTTGCCGAACTCGCCGCGTTTAAAGCGCTCGACGAACTCGGTCTTGTCGAGAAAATCGTCGATCTCGCAATCGACCAGGTTCTTGAATTTGTCGGCGCGCGTGAGGTTGTCGACCGCGATGACACGCTGCTCGCCGCGCTCGTTGAGCGCCTTCACGATATTGCTGCCGATAAACCCGGCCGCGCCGGTAACGATAATTGTCATGGTGGTGTTAGCCGCAAAGTGAGCCGCTGATCAGGCGAAAAGTTCGTTGTAGTCGACGGTCGCCGTGCCCAACTTCCCGACGACGATTCCCGCTGCACGGTTGGCGTACGCGATGCAGTCCACCAGCGGCACACCCGCGCCCAGCATGGTTGCAACGGTTGCAATGACCGTGTCGCCGGCACCCGAAACATCATACACTTCGCGCGCATCGGCCTGCGTATGGACCACTTGGCCGGCGGTGAAGAGCGTCATGCCTTCCTCCGATCGCGTGAGCAGCAACGCGCTGATATCGAGCGACTCGCGCAGCGTCGTGACACGTGCAAGCAAATCTTCTTCCGAGCTCCAGCGCCCAACCACTTCACGCAATTCTGCACGGTTCGGGGTGATCAGCGTGGCGCCGCGATACCGGTCCCAGTCGTCGCCTTTCGGGTCGACCAGCACCGGTTTGCCGGCCCGCTTCGCGTCCGCGATCATTTGCGTCACATGCGTCAGGCCGCCCTTCGCATAATCCGACATCAGGATCACATCGTG
>DASYLW010000155.1:0-3716 GCA_036009385.1 Caballeronia sp. | reverse complement strand
GATGCCGCAACTCGCCCGCACCGGCGCAAGCGTTTCCCCAATCACGCTCCACGAGCAGCGCACCGGCTTGCTGAAATCGCCTTCATCGGCCGACAGGCGCAATAAATCGACGAAGCCGGAAAACGCCGTCAACGTGAAATTCGGCAACAACACAATGCCAAAACGGATGCGCTGTTTGGACGCCGTGTCGGGCGATTGAGGGGGAAGAAGGTCAGCGGGATTCATGCGCTTGCCATTGATGTGCAGCCGTCATTCGGGCCATAGGTGATGGGCGATATGGCGACCCGGTAATCAATGAGCATATCACCGTCATTAACCGGTTTGAAATACCGGGATTTACTCGGCTATGGTGGTGTTCCGGGTTTGATAAGCCTTGGACGTCATCCACAACGGAAAACGGCTTGTCCTGGTCAGGGCAAGCCGTGTCCGATAGCCAGCTTCCTGCCCGGCTATTTCTTAAAGCACTAAGGCTGATTTAGTACGGCGTTGATAGGGGCTCAGCGGCCCGGATTAATGAGCAACGTGGTTGACGTGCTTGGCCTTCGTGTACTTGTGGTCATGATGCGGCTTTGCATGACACGACCGGCGCAGCCGCAACAATAAAGACCGCGGCGAGGACTTTCTTCAGAATATTGTTCGTGGGGTGAACGTGATGGGCGAGAGTTTGACGACTGGTTGATTCAAGCGCATTCAAAGATGCCGGCACAGTGTATCGCAGCGATTATTGAGCCCGGAGAGGGTAAATAAGACCGCCGCTGAAAGTGTTGCATACCGCCCGACACGTAAATCTTGCGCTGATTTTCAGCCTCCGCTTTCTGCCCGATTTGACGCATCACCCCGCCTGCCAAGATCGAACTTGCGTCATGCTGCGCTTAGCCACCTGAACCGCTAGCTGTCACCGGAGCGCCTGGACCGCTCGGCGTTGCGGTGCCCATGCCGGTTTTGCTTCCAGTGGATGAGGCCTTGGTGTGCTTCATTTTCTTATGTTGCGACATGCCAGGATTTGCCGTCGTTCCTGCCGACTGGTTGGTGGTCTGAGCGTTGTCACCGGCCTGTAAGCCGGTGCTCGAACTCGGCGCATTGTTTTGGGCGAAAGCCGTGCTCGAGATGCAAAGTACGGCGCCGATCGCGTATGCCATTGAGAATCGCTTCATGCCTGGTTTCCTTTCTGTAAGTGAGGCGAGGAGACGTCCATGGATTGTCGACAGCGGGCAAGCGGACGCTCACTAACTTGCTCAACAGCCTGATCAGCATGTGACGTGCCACCACCCTGGCGCTCGGTTACTCCGGCATCAGCCGCCATTTTTCGCCGCCGATCATCGCTAAAGCGCCTCGTCAACAACTTGCGTTGCCGGACTGACGCAGCCATCCCACGTGCATGCCGTTTTTGTTCTATCAGCGGAAATTGGCGTGCGGTGCAATGGCTACCTAGCGAAATCCCATGCAGTCCACCGACAAGGCACCCCATGAACGTCAGCGTTTTCGATCTGTTCAAGATCGGCATCGGCCCGTCAAGTTCGCATACGGTCGGCCCGATGATCGCAGCGTGCCGCTTTGCCTCGCATATCGAGGACGCAAACCTGCTGGCGTTCGTGCGTCGCGTGCGGGTGGATCTGTTCGGCTCGCTGGGCGCAACCGGCAAGGGCCACGGGACCGATAAAGCCGTGCTGCTTGGACTCGAAGGCAATCTCCCCGACTCGATCGATCCGGATGCGATCGAACCGCGTCTGCGGGAGATCCGCGAGTGCAAGAGCTTGAACCTGCTCGGCAAGCACACGATTAAATTCGACGAGCGGGAGCAAATCGGCTTCTTCCGCAAGCTGATGCCGGGCGCGCCGGGGTCGAGCGTGGTGCATCCGAACGGCATGCGCTTCCAGGCCTTCGATGAAAACGGCCAGCTCGTCGTTGAAAAAGAGTACTACTCGGTCGGCGGCGGTTTTGTGATCAACAGTGAGGGCACGCGCGTGAACGGCGTTCAAGCGGTCGGCGGCGTGCCGCACCCGTTCCGCACGGGCGACGACCTGATGCGCGTGTGCCGCGAAACGGGTTTATCGATTGCAGAGATCACGATGCTTAACGAATCCGCATCGCGCCCGGAGCGTGAAGTGCGTGATGGCCTGCTCGCCATCTGGCGCGTCATGGCGGCGTGCGTGGAGCGCGGCTGCAAGGTGCAAGGCGAATTGCCCGGCCCGATGCACGTGAAGCGTCGCGCAGCCGACCTCTCCGCGCAGTTGCGCAAACACTCGGAAGAGTCGTTGCGCGATCCGCTCTCCATGCTCGACTGGGTCAACCTTTATGCAATGGCCGTGAACGAGGAGAACGCCGCCGGTGGCCGCGTGGTGACCGCACCCACGAACGGCGCGGCCGGTGTGATTCCCGCGGTGCTGCACTACTACGTCAAGTTCATGCACAAGTCGACCGATGAGGGCATCGTCACTTTCCTGCTGACGGCTGCGGCTATCGGGATCATCTACAAGGAAACGGCGTCGATTTCCGGCGCGGAAGTCGGCTGTCAGGGCGAAGTCGGCGTGGCGTGTTCAATGGCCGCCGCCGCGCTCGCGGCCGTCATGGGCGGTACGCCGACGCAAGTGGAAAACGCCGCCGAGATCGGCATGGAACACAACCTCGGCATGACCTGCGATCCCGTTGGCGGGCTTGTGCAGATCCCGTGTATTGAACGCAACGCAATGGGCGCGATCAAGGCGCTCAACGCCGCGCGCATGGCGATGAAGGGCGACGGCACGCACTACGTATCGCTCGATAACGTGATCAAGACCATGCGCGAAACCGGCGCGGACATGAAGACGAAATACAAGGAGACGTCACGCGGCGGGTTGGCCGTGAACGTCATCGAGTGCTGATTTTCAAGGCTAGCAACATCAACAAGTTTAAGGAAACACCATGAGCCGCTATTCGATATTCAGTCTGTTGCGCAACGGCATGTCGTATCACGAGAACTGGGAACGCCAGTGGAAAAGCCCGGAGCCCAAGCAGGAATACGATGTGGTGATCGTCGGCGGCGGCGGGCATGGTCTCGCGACTGCCTACTATCTTGCCAAGGAACATGGCGTGCGTAATGTCGCCGTGCTCGAGAAGGGCTGGATCGGCGGCGGTAATACGGCGCGCAACACGACCATCGTGCGCTCGAATTATCTGTGGGACGAATCGGCGGCGTTGTACGAAAAAGCGATGCAATTGTGGGAAGGGCTCTCGCAAGACCTGAACTACAACGTGATGTTCAGTCAGCGCGGCGTGATGAATCTCGCGCATACACTGCAAGACGTTCGGGATACTGAACGTCGCGTGAACGCGAATCGCTTGAATGGTGTCGATGCAGAATTCCTCACGCCTGAACAGATCAAGCAGATCGAGCCGACCATCAACTTGAATAGCCGCTATCCGGTGCTCGGTGCGTCCATTCAACGTCGTGGCGGTGTGGCTCGTCATGACGCCGTGGCTTGGGGTTTCGCGCGTGGCGCGGATCAAGCCGGTGTGGATATCGTCCAGAACTGCCAGGTCACCGGGATTCGCCGCAACGGCAGCCAGGTGATCGGCGTGGATACCACGAAGGGGTTTATCAAGGCCAGGAAGGTAGCAGTCGTAGCTGCCGGCAATACGTCCTCGCTTGCCGATATGGCCGGTATCCGGCTTCCGCTGGAAAGCCATCCGTTGCAAGCGCTCGTGTCCGAGCCGATCAAGCCCGTGGTCAATACGGT
>DASYLW010000154.1:0-2532 GCA_036009385.1 Caballeronia sp. | reverse complement strand
ATCCGGAGAACATCGTGACGCCGGGCATCTTCGTGCAGCGCGTGATCGAGGTGCCGCAAGCGGTGCACGCGGCAGAGCTGGCGGCGGTGAAAGCGGCTTGAGCAAGAGCCGCTTTAGTGCAAGCAACGCATGCGGCGACGCTCAGGCTGAGCTTTTCAGGCCAGCTTTTTTTAGCCCAGCCGCAACAACGAATGCATCAAGCAAGGACATCGACATGAAAAAACTGTCTCGTGACGAAATGGCGCAACGCGTCGCCCGTGACATTCAGGAAGGCGCGTACGTGAATCTGGGCATCGGCGTGCCGACGCTCGTCGCCAACCATCTCGCGGCGGATCGCGAAATCTTCCTGCATAGCGAAAACGGTCTGCTCGGCATGGGTCCGGCGCCGGAGAAGGGCGCGGAAGATGACGAACTGATCAACGCTGGCAAACAGCACGTGACGCTGCTCACCGGCGGCGCGTATTTCCATCACGCCGATTCGTTCGCGATGATGCGCGGCGGCCACCTCGACATCTGCGTGCTCGGCGCGTTCCAGGTGTCGGCGAAGGGCGACCTCGCGAACTGGCATACGGGCGCGCCCGACGCCATTCCCGCTGTCGGCGGCGCGATGGATCTGGCGATCGGCGCGAAGAAGGTCTACGTCATGATGGAGCTGCTCACGAAGCAAGGCGAAAGCAAGCTGGTGCCTGAGTGTTCCTATCCGGTGACGGGCGTGAACTGCGTGAATCGCGTGTACACGGATCACGGTGTGTTCGACGTGACGCCGAACGGGTTCGTGGTGCGGGAAATTATCGAAGGCCTGTCGTTCGACGAACTGCAGAAACTGGCGCAAGTGCCGCTGACGTTTGAACCGCTTGACGCGGCCGCCACGCTCGAAGCGTGATCAGGAAGTAATCAGGAGAAGTGCATGAAAGAAGCTTTTATTTGCGACGCGATTCGCACGCCGGTCGGCCGTTACGGCGGCGCCTTGTCACCCGTTCGTGCCGACGACCTCGGCGCCGTGCCGCTGCGCGCGTTGATGGAACGCAATAAGGACGTGGACTGGAACGCTGTCGACGACCTGATCTTCGGTTGCGCGAACCAGGCGGGCGAAGACAATCGCAACGTCGCGCGCATGTCGGCGTTATTGGCTGGTTTGCCCGACAGCGTGCCCGGCTCGACCATCAACCGCTTGTGCGGATCGGGCATGGATGCAATCGGCGTGGCCGCGCGGGCGATCAAGTCGGGCGAAGCCGCGCTGATGATCGCGGGCGGCGTGGAAAGCATGAGCCGTGCGCCGTTCGTGCAGGGTAAGGCGACCACGGCGTTTTCGCGTCAGGCAGAGATCTTCGATACGACCATCGGCTGGCGTTTCATCAATCCGTTGATGAAGAAACTGCACGGCGTGGATTCGATGCCGGAAACGGCTGAAAACGTCGCGACCGACTATAAGGTGAGCCGCGAAGATCAGGACGCGTTTGCTGTGCGCAGCCAGCAGAAAGCGTCGCGCGCTCAGAAGGACGGCACGCTTGCACAAGAGATCGTGCCGGTGTCGATCGCGCAGAAAAAGGGCGATCCGGTGCTGGTCTCGCAAGACGAACATCCGCGTGAAACGAGCATGGAAGCGCTCGCCAGACTGAAGGGCGTCGTGCGTCCGGATGGCACGGTGACGGCGGGCAACGCGTCGGGCGTGAACGATGGCGCGGCGGCTTTGCTCCTCGCCGATGAAGACAGCGCCAGGCGTTTTGGCCTCGTGCCGCGCGCGCGCGTGTTGGGCATTGCAACCGCCGGCGTGCCGCCGCGCGTGATGGGCATCGGTCCGGCGCCGGCGTCGCAGAAGCTGATGAAGCGCCTGGGCATGACCATCGATCAATTCGATGTGATCGAGCTGAACGAGGCGTTTGCATCGCAAGGTTTGGCTGTGCTGCGCATGCTCGGTATTGCCGACGACGATCCTCGCGTCAATCCGAACGGCGGCGCGATCGCGCTCGGCCATCCGCTCGGCATGAGCGGCGCACGCCTGGTGACGACCGCGACGTATCAGTTGCATCGGACCGGCGGACGCTTTGCGCTCTGCACGATGTGTATCGGCGTGGGTCAAGGCATTGCGATTGCTATCGAGCGTGTGTGATGTCTGAGCCGACATTTTCGGCGACGGGACGGCTGACGGACCTGATCTGCGGCACGCGCGAGATGAACGCCGTGTGGTCCGCGCGCCAGACCGTCCAGTCGATGCTGGATGTCGAGGCGGCGCTTGCGAGGGCATCGGCTGAGCATGGTGTGATCCCGGCGGCCGCGGTTGACGCGATCGTGGCCGCTTGCAACGCTGATCTGATTGATGCTGACGCGTTGATGGCCGGCGCCGCATCCGGCGGCAATCTCGCGATTCCGCTGGTGAAGCAACTGACAGCTGCTGTTAAAAGCCAGGACGCCGACGCCGCCAAGTACGTGCATTGGGGCGCGACGAGCCAGGACATTATCGATACCGGTACTGTCTTGCAACTGCGTTCCACGTTCGACTTACTGGAAGCGGGTTTGCATGAGGCTTGCGAC
>DASYLW010000153.1:0-7082 GCA_036009385.1 Caballeronia sp. | reverse complement strand
TCACCTCATCTACCGGCACAAGGAATACGAAGGGCACTACAAGGATTATCAGTTCGGGTTGTCGACCATGCGTGAGCATTGGGAAAGCGGCTTGTCCGATATCCGCGGCACGCTCACGCATCGCGATTGGCTGGATATGCCGAACAACGACGCGGGTTTCATCACGCACGACATTCATCGCGACGGGCGTTGATCGGGGCGTCAAGCATATCGATAGGTGTGAGCGGGGAACCGTGGACAGTCCCACGTTCACAACACGCCCGGGATCTCAAAAAAAACGGCGCTCACACGGAGCGCCGTTTTAGAGAACACGAAAGCCAAACTTATTTCAGCACGGTTGCGATGGCGTTGGCCACCATTTCGAGATTGCGCGTGTTCAACGCGGCTACACAAATGCGGCCCGTGCTGACGGCGTAGATCCCGAAATCCTCGCGCAGGCGATCGACTTGCGGCGAGGTCAGGCCGGAGTACGAAAACATGCCGCGCTGCTGGTTCACGAAGCCAAAGTCGCGCTGCACGCCTGCTGCCTTGATGTGCTCGACGAGGCCGTTGCGCATGGCGCGAATGCGGTCACGCATTTCGCCGAGTTCCTGTTCCCACGTAGCGCGCAATTCGGGCGAAGCGAGGACCGCGGCGACAACTGAACCACCGTGCGTCGGCGGATTTGAATAGTTCGTGCGGATCACGCGCTTGAGTTGCGACAACACGCGCGTGGCTTCTTCCTTGGCGCTCGTAATGATCGACAGTGCGCCCACGCGCTCGCCGTAGAGCGAGAACGATTTGGAGAACGACGATGACACGAATACGTTGATATCTGCCTTGGCGAAGAGACGGACGGCCGCAGCGTCAGCGTCGATGTTCTCGCCAAAGCCCTGATAAGCGATATCGAGGAATGGCACCAGCGAGCGTTCCTTGACCGTCTCCACAACTCGTTGCCACTGCGCCGGTGTCAGGTCGACGCCGGTCGGGTTATGGCAGCACGCATGCAATACGACGACCGTTCCAGCCGGATAGCTGTTGAACGCTGCAAGCATGGCGTCGAACTTCACGCCGTGCGTGGCTGCATCGTAGTACGGGTAGTTCAGCACGTCGAAACCCGCGTATTCGAACAACGCGCGGTGGTTTTCCCAGCTCGGGTCGCTGATGGCAACTTTGCCGGTAGGATTCAGTCGCTTCAGGAAGTCGGCGCCAACCTTGAGCGCACCGGTTCCGCCCAGCGCCTGAGCAGTGATCACGCGCCCATCGGCGACCAGCGGCGAATCATTTCCGAGCAGCAGCTTTTGTACGGCTGAGTCATAAGCGGCAATGCCTTCAATGGGCAGATAACCACGCGGCGCAGCAAGTTCCGCACGTGCTTTTTCGGCTTCGCGAACTGCGCGCAGAAGGGGAATCTTGCCTTCTTCGTTGAAATACACGCCCACGCCGAGATTGACCTTGGTCGCGCGCGGATCGGCGTTGAAAGCTTCGTTCAGGCCCAGAATCGGGTCACGGGGGGCAAGCTCGACGGCTGAGAAAAGAGACATGATTTATCGACGGTAGTGGAAAGGCGGCACGGGCGATCGGGATGGGAAATCGGCTGTTCAACCGCTAAAAGCAGTGCAAACCGGACCTCAAGGAGCCAACAGGAGCCAACAAAACTCCGTCCCATCGATGAAAACCCCAGTTCGGCATTGTAACGAATCGGTCGCCGCTTTTCGGCCTGGCGAAATGGAAGAAATGCTGAATTTGGCCATATTTTCGGCGTTTTTGCGGTTTTTTGCGGGAACTGAGCCCCTGGAGCGCCACGTGCCATAACATTCGCCCCAAGCTTTCACCAGCCAAAACAATCACTTGCGATTTCTGGGCTTCCCCCCATCTTGGAAAGGTAGGCCATTGCGCGAAAGCCTCGCACAAAATGCCTGAGACCTGTTCCGACAATCCTGCTCCGCCGTCCAAACCCGCTCTAGCGCGAACCGTTAGAATGGGTGTTTGCTCTCGGCCAAGGCACATCTTCCTCATGTCCGATACCCCGCTACTCGAAACCCCCGAAACCCTCGACGAATCGAAATTTGTTACTTTCGAGGGTTCGCCGTTCCAGCTTTATCAGCCGTATCCGCCCGCCGGCGACCAGCCGACGGCGATCGCAACGCTCGTGGAAGGGATTGAGGACGGCCTGTCGTTCCAGACTTTGCTCGGCGTAACGGGCTCGGGCAAGACGTTCACCATGGCGAACGTGATTGCGCGAATGGGCCGGCCGGCCATTGTGTTCGCACCGAACAAGACGCTCGCCGCGCAGCTTTATGCGGAGTTTCGCGAGTTTTTCCCTCGCAATGCCGTCGAATATTTCGTTTCCTACTACGATTATTACCAGCCGGAAGCCTACGTTCCGCAGCGCGATCTGTTTATTGAGAAGGATTCATCGATCAATGAGCACATCGAGCAAATGCGGCTCTCGGCGACAAAAAGCCTGCTTGAGCGGCGCGATGTGGTGATCGTGGCGACCGTGTCGGCCATCTATGGTATTGGCAATCCGTCGGAATATCACAAGATGATACTGACGCTGCGTACCGGCGACAAAATGGGCCAGCGCGACATCATCGCGCGCCTGATCGCGATGCAGTACAGCCGCAATGAAGCCGATTTTTCGCGCGGGACGTTTCGCGTGCGGGGCGACACGATCGACATCTTCCCGGCAGAGCATGCCGAAATGGCGGTGCGCGTAGAGCTGTTCGACGACGAAATTGAGTCGATGCAACTCTTCGATCCGCTCACTGGCCGCGTGCGCAACAAGATTCCGCGTTTCACCGTGTATCCGTCGTCCCACTATGTGACGCCACGCGACACGGTGATGCGTGCCATTGAGACGATCAAGCTGGAATTGCGCGAACGACTGGAGTTTTTCCACAAGGACGGCAAGTTGGTGGAGGCGCAACGGCTCGAACAGCGCACGCGTTTTGATCTGGAAATGCTGCAGGAACTGGGTTTCTGCAAAGGCATCGAGAACTATTCGCGACATTTTTCGGGCGCAGCGCCGGGCGAACCGCCGCCAACGCTCGTCGACTATTTGCCGCCCGACGCGCTCATGTTGCTCGACGAGTCGCATGTGCTGATCGGCCAGTTGAACGGCATGTATAACGGCGACCGGGCGCGCAAGGAGAATCTGGTCGATTACGGTTTCCGGATGCCGTCGGCGCTGGACAACCGGCCGCTCAAGTTCAACGAATTCGAACGCAAGATGCGCCAGGCTATTTTTGTTTCGGCTACGCCGGCCGATTACGAAAACCGCACGGCGGGGCAGGTTGCCGAGCAGCTTGTGCGTCCGACCGGCCTGGTCGATCCCGAGATCGAAGTGCGCCCGGCGCGCTCCCAGGTGGACGACGTGCTCGGCGAGATCAATGCGCGCGTCAAGGTGCACGAGCGCGTGCTGGTGACGGTGCTGACCAAGCGCATGGCCGAACAACTGACCGAGTTTCTCGCGGATCACGGTGTGAAAGTGCGTTATTTGCATAGCGACATTGATACGGTCGAGCGCGTGGAAATCATCCGCGATTTGCGTCTTGGCACGTTCGACGTGCTGGTCGGGATCAATTTGCTGCGAGAAGGGCTGGATATTCCGGAGGTGTCGCTGGTTGCGATCCTCGACGCCGACAAGGAAGGGTTCCTGCGGGCGGAACGTTCGCTGATTCAGACGATCGGCCGGGCTGCCCGCAACGTGAACGGCAAGGCGATTCTCTACGGCGACAAAACTACGGATTCGATGAAACGCGCGATCGGCGAGACCGAACGGCGTCGCACGAAGCAGATCGCGCACAATCTCGCGATGGGCATCACGCCGCGTGGCGTGACCAAGCGGATCAAGGACATCATCGACGGTGTCTATAACGCCGACGATGCCCGCGCCGAACTGAAGGAGGCCCAGACCCGCGCGAAGTTCGAAGATATGTCGGAAAAGCAGATATCGAAGGAAATCAAGCGGCTCGAAAAGCAGATGATGGATCATGCGAAAAATCTCGAATTCGAAAAAGCTGCGCAGACCCGCGACCAACTGTCGCTTCTGAGGCAGCGCGTGTTTGGCGCAAATGTGGGCGACCACATTTCGGGCATCAACTAACCGTAAGGGTTTTTGGACAGGAACGCGGCAATCTGGGAGGATTTGCCGCGTTTTTTTGCCCGAAATTCCACTTCGAACGTATCTCCACCACCTTAGGAACCCAGCAGGCAACAAGGTTTGTTGATTTACATCCAATTGTTTGGCCTTCCGATCGGTGCTAAACTCCACATCCATTGAGAATGGTTCGTATTAACGTTGTTGATTAGGTTCTCATTCTGATTACCTATCATCGATGCCAAATTGATCGGTGAACTGACCAGGATCGGGTCGAGCGCGCAGCGCGTGACCAATCAATAACAAGAAGGAGTGAAGGATGCAGGTTTCAACTTTGGTACGCGGCTCGGTGGCCGCAATCGCGCTTGCGGCAATGGCGTCAGCGTCGGCCGCCGAATATCCGATCGGCAAGCAGCATATCGAGAACGGCATTGAAGTTGGCGCGGTGTACCTGCAGCCGATCACCATGGAACCGGAAGGCATGATGCGCAAGGCCTCGGATTCGGACGTGCACCTCGAAGCCGACATCCGCGCCGTGAAGAACAATCCGACCGGCTTTGCGGAAGGCGACTGGATGCCTTACCTGCAGGTGACGTACGAGCTGACCAAAGTCGGCACGACGCAAACTGTCAAGGGCGACCTGATGGCCATGGTCGCAAACGACGGCCCGCATTACGGCGACAACGTGAAGCTGTTCGGCCCGGGCAAATATCACCTGAAACTCAACATTGCGCCGCCGATGCAAACCGGCCATATGGCGTTCGGCCGTCACGTCGACAAGGAAACCGGCGTGGGCCCGTGGTTCAAGCCGTACACGATCGAATACGATTTCCCGTTCGCCGGCATCGGCAAGAAGGGCGGTTACTAAGTAGTCGACAGTCGAATCAGGCGTCCGGCAAGACGTACACCAAAGCGATCCAAAGTGAAATGAAGTGATACGTCGCGCCGGACGTCGCAGCCAGGAAGCATTCATGCAACGCAAAACCAAGTTGGTCGCCGCCTCGCTAGCCTTGGCGGCTGGATGGTTCGCCAGTGCCGCCGCGGCGCAAGCCGCCGACCTGCCGACCTTCAAGCTGGAAATGAACGACGGCAAGCTGAATCCCACGCGTATTGAAGTGCCGGCGGGGCAGCGTATCAAGATCGAAGTGCACAACATTGGCAAGGGTGCGGCTGAATTCGAAAGCATTCAGTTGCGCAAGGAAAAAGTGCTCGCGCCGGGCGCCGATTCGTTCGTCGTGATCGCTCCGCTGGACAAGGGCGAATACAAGTTCTTCGACGATTTTCATCAGTCGGCGCAGGGTGTCATCGTCGCAAAGTAATGTCACGCCGAGCCGGTTCGCGCGCTGTCCGTTCGGCGTTACGCGCAAACCGTATCGGCCTGCAAGAGCGGGAGATAAATGATGGGTCAGGTTCTTTTCATCGTGTGGCGGGAGAGTGTCGAGGCGCTGCTGGTCGTCGGCATCCTGTATGCATGGCTGAAAAATGGCGACGCCGACGCGCGTCGCGGCATACCGTATTTGTGGGCTGGCGTGGCGGCGGGGTTGCTGGCGGCAGTGGCGCTGGGCGCGGCGCTGGTCGGATTCACGGAAGAGTTGTCAGGCGATGCACAGGATTATTTCCAGACTGGCATGGTCTTGGTGGCGTGCGTACTGATCGTGCAAATGGTGCTGTGGATGAAGCATCACGGGCGGTCAATGAAACGCGACATGGAAGCGTCGCTGCAAAAGAGCAAGCAGGACGCGAACTGGTGGGGCGTGACCTTGCTGGTTGCGCTCGCCATTGCGCGTGAAGGCAGCGAGACGGTCATTTTCCTGTACGGCCTTGGCTTCGGCCAGTCGGGGCACGTTGATCCCATGCAATATCTGGCAGTCGCACTTGGTCTGGCGCTGGCATTCCTGACGTTTTATCTGCTGCAGCTTGGCGGCAAGATTTTCTCGTGGCGGCTTTTCTTCCGCGTGACGGAAATCATGCTGTTGTTTCTGGCGGCGGGATTGTTTGAAACAGGTGTCGATAAACTCATCGACAAGGAGATCCTGCCTGTCGTCATGAATCAGGTATGGGATACGTCCTGGCTGCTCGATGACTCCAGCACCTTCGGTTCGCTGGTCGCCACGCTCACGGGGTATCGCGCGCATCCGGCCGGCATGAACCTGATTGCGTATGCAGTCTACTGGGCAATGATCTTCCTGCTGCTGCGTCGATCGAAAAACAAGATGGCGCAAAAATCGGCGAGAAGGGTGGCATGAGTGGCATGAGCGACGTGATGAATCGGCCCGGCCGGCTGCAGCAAGCCGGGCAATGGATGCAACAACACGGCGGCACGATCCGCGGCATTCAGTGGGCCGTGGTCGCCGTGTATGCATTTCTGATTCTGGTTCCAGCGGTCATGCCGCTGCCGGACAATACCGCGCATCTCTGGACTAATCTGACGCTGGCCGCGCAGTTTGTGTTCTGGGGCATTTGGTGGCCGTTCGTCCTGCTCTCCATGGTGATGCTCGGCCGCGTGTGGTGCGGGGTGCTGTGTCCCGAAGGCGCGTTGACGGAGTTTGCAAGCAAGTTCGGGCGCGGCTGGGCAATTCCACGCTGGTTGCGCTGGGGCGGCTGGCCGTTCGCCGCGTTCGGCATCACCACCATCTATGGCCAGATGGTCAGCGTGTATCAGTATCCGAAAGCCGTGTTGCTGGTGCTCGGCGGCTCGACGCTCGGCGCCATGATTGTTGGCGTGTTGTATGGGCGAGAGAAACGCGTGTGGTGCAAATATCTCTGCCCCGTGAACGGCGTATTTTCGCTTCTGGCGCGGCTTGCACCGTTTCACTATAAGGTCAATGAGGACGCATGGCGCCGCTCGTATAAAGAGGGCGAGCACGGGCATCGCGTCATCCCCGTCAACTGCGCGCCGCTGGTGCCGCTGCGCGCCATGAAAGGCGCGTCGGATTGCCATATGTGTGGTCGTTGCAACGGCCATCGGGACGCTATTTCACTCGAGTGGCGTTCGCCC
>DASYLW010000152.1:0-38261 GCA_036009385.1 Caballeronia sp. | reverse complement strand
GGTGATCCACTCGGTCGCCACCGGATGCGCGCCGCCAATCAGCTCACGCAAGCGCGTTTCCAGTTCCTCACGTTCGATCGGTTCGACCGTCGCGAAATCCATGCGCGCATAACCGCTGGTGATGCTGCAACCATCGACGGGGTACGGCAGCGCCGCGCACAGCAGATGCGTCGCCGTATGCAGGCGCATATGCCGGTAGCGCCGCTCCCAATCGATCTCGGCCGTCAACCGATCGCCCACTTTCAGCTTCGCAAGCAGCGCTTCCTGATCCGGTGCCGGCACGTGGACGGCGTCATCGGGCGTGGCCCCCTCGAACCTGGCCTTGCGGGTGTCCGTTATTTCAATGCGCGTGCCGTCCGCCAGCGTGAGGGATCCGGCATCGCCGGCCTGGCCGCCGCCCAGCGGATAAAACACGGTTTGATCGAAATGGATACCAAGCTCGTCGATAGCCGTGATCGACGCCTCGCAGCGTGTCAAATAGGCGTCTTCGCGAAACAGCGCGCGTGTGCTCATGGGGAAGTCTCCTGGTCTGTTGCCGACTGAAAATGAACCCGTATTATGCGGGCGTGCCGCCAAGCATTCTTAGCGCGGCCGATTGCGCATCCAGCCCTTCTAATACTACTCACTCATTTTCAGGATTCATTCGTCTAGCGGACAGTCAGGCCGTCCGCGACTGATTCGCCCTGACGGTGCGCTCCATCATGCGGAGCGTCTCCTCAGTGATTGGCAAGCCGCTGGCATATTGCCGGAACCCTGACGCAACCGAGGCAATTCGTTCGATGCTCCGGGATGCCATACGCGATACAACGCCGGTCTTGCTGGCGAGGTTCATCAAGTGCTCGCGCGCCGGCGCCCTTGCCTCGCCGCAGATATCCATCTGATGCTCCCCGCCCGGCCCCCGTTAAACGTCAGGTCATAGGCGGGTGAAAACTGCCAGCGACCATCTGCGCCCATCACGAATGAGAAGTTTTTTGCGTGGTCATCGCGGTTGTTGAACACGACGTTGAACACACATCGGTCAAATGCCTGCTGAGTTTCGCGCACGTCCCGCGTCATGAACTGCGTTAGCCGCAGCAACGTGATGTAGTCCATCTGCGGCTCGCGGAAGTCGGAGTGGGCCGCACCCGCTGCCGTATGCATCGGCACACGCATCCCGTTGGAGCGGTCAAACCGCTCGACGCCAAACGCCGACAACGACGAACTGAGGTCGAAGTAATCGGTGGCGGGCATCCGAAGTCCACATGCCACGGCAATCGCCCCATACATCGCCTCGACCGCAGAGACCTCCTTATGGTCGTGCTGCGCCGGGAATTTCACGAGCCACGGTGTCCCCGGTCCTTGCTCGGAGTTCGACATCCGGCCGGAATGCGGGTCATAGTTGACCAGTACCTTGGGGCACACGCCGTGCGGTGAGCCGCCCATCAGTGCGAGCTCGCGCAAGAGCGCCTCGCTGTCATCCGCCATCACCTGGCGGACTTCGTGAGCGAGAGTAAGCAACCGGACATCCTCCGGGACCAGTGCTTCGCCGTCATTGGGTTCAAAGACGAGCGCGCCCATCGCTTTTTCGCCGATGAAAGCCAACCGGTCCAGCGGAGACACGAGCCGGGGGTCCCGCCCATGCTTTCGAAACAACCGGTCCACCAGAAGCATGCCCCAGCCGTCCGGCAAGGAGTCGCTCACGAGGCCGGGCAGTCGCAGTTGATGCGCCGGGAAGTCTCCATATGTCGTCGCTGCGAGCGGCATCTTGAGCGGAGACAAATTCAAGCCGCGCTGCTGCGCGAGTGCGGAGTATTCGAACAGAAGGTCAGTGCCATCGTCGGCCAGCTGGCCGAGCTCGAAGCGCTCACCCCAACCCGCGTAAATCACACTCAGTTTTTTCATCCTGTAGCTCGAGAAGCACGCTGGCGCTTGACGCTGGCCGCCTCCATCGCCTTGATGGATTTGGGCTTCAGCGCAAAAATTCCGCCCAATTCTTCCACCAGCCCAGAAAGGTGAATTGCTCGCGGGCTACCTGCCACCCCTTTATTCTCAGGGGTTTAAAGCCTTGTTCGTCACCAATTAACCAATACCTATGGGCGATTGCGCATCCAGTCGGCGGTATCGAAGAAGGATGTGAGCAAGCGCTCACGCAAAGGCGCGTTCAGGCCAATGTCTTCCATTGCCCACGCCATGCAGCGCAACCACTGATCCCGTTCCGGCGATGCAATCGCGAAGTTCATATGGCGAGCACGCAAGCGCGGATGCCCAAAGCGGCTGATGTAATGGTCCGGGCCGCCCAGCCAGCCGCACAGGAACCAGAAGAATTTATCGCGGGAATTCTCGAGCGTCGGGGGATGTAACGCGCGTAAACCGGCGAATTCCGGTTCGAGATCCATCAGGTCGTAAAACCGGTCAACGAGTGCACGCACGCGCTCCTCGCCGCCGACGAGTTCAAATGCCGCAGGTTGCGGCGTTTTTTCAATATTTGCGTCGGTCATGCGTTTTCTTTGAGGTTATCGGGACATGGCGCAATGAGCGACCCTGGGCTTTATCCAGGTCGATCAAGCATCGCGCAACGACTGCAGCGCGGGCCGCGACAACACGCGGCGCAGGCTCATCCACCCGCCCACGCCCGAACAGACGACACCCGCCACGATGCCGGCAGGCACGAGCCACGGGTTGAAATCGATGTGAAACTCGAACACGCGCGTCGCCAGCACATAGCCAATTCCCTGCGCGCCAAGCGCCGCCATTAGCCCGCTCAACGCACCCACCGCCACGAACTCCGCGGTCTGCACCGAGCGCACCTGCTTATGCGATGCCCCGAGCGCGCGCAGCAACGCGGACTCGTGCACACGCTCGTCGCGCGTGCCGGCCAGCGCCGCGTACAACACGAGCACGCCCGCCGCGAGCGTGAAGACAAACAGGAACTGCACGGCGCCAATCACCTGCTCCAGCACGCGCTGGATCTGCGCGAGAATTGGCGCGATATCAATGGCGGTCACGCTCGGATACTTGTTGATCAAGCCATCGATGAAACTCCTCTGCCCCGGCGGCAAATGGAAACTCGTGATGAACGTGGCCGGCAGATCGCTGATGGACGGCGGCGGCATCAGCACAAAGAAGTTAACCTTGAACGAATTCCAGTCAACCTTGCGCAGGCTCGTGACTGGCCCTTCGACCTGCATGCCGGCGACGTCGAAACGCATCGTATCGCCGAGCTTCACGTGGATGATCTTCGCGAGCCCTTCTTCTATCGATACCTGCACCTTCCCGTCCGTGCCGTACCAGTCGCCGCCGACCACGCGGTTATCGCTGGGCAGTTCGGTGGTGTACGAGAGGTTGAACTCGCGGTCAACCAGACGCTTTGCGTCGGCCTTTTCGTAATTGTCGGGACTGACCGGCTTGCCGTTCACCGCGATCAGGCGACCGCGCACCATTGGCGACAATACGGCGTCACCCTGCCCGTGCTGCTTGAGGTAATCGGTGACGCCGGCGCGCTGGTCGGGTTGGACATCGATCAGGAATTCGTTCGGTGCGTCCGGCGGCGTCGATTGCCGCCAGCCCGCAATCAGGTCGCTGCGCGTCATTGCAATGAGCAGCAGGCACATCAGGCCGATGCCAAGCGCCGTGATCTGCAACGCACTCGCGCCGCTGCGCCGCTCAAGCGACGCCAGCGCGTATCGCCAACCCACTCCCGCGCCCACGCGTTCGCTGCGCACAAACCGCGCGGCCGCCCAGAGCGCCACGCGCGCAATACCGCCAAACAGCACCAGACCGCCCGCGAATCCGCCCGCCACGATCCCGCCCAGCTTCCATTCGCCCGCCGCGAGCACGAGCAGGCCGGCGAACAGCAGCACGCCCACGCCGTAGGCGATCCACGCTACCCGGCCGGCATCGCCAAGCTCGCGGCGAATCACGTGGACCGGCGGCACACGGGTCAGCGGCAGCAACGGCGGCACGGCGAAACCAAGCAACAGCACCAGTCCGGTCGCAATACCCTGCAACGCGGGCCAGACGCTGGGCGGCGGCAATTCGACATCAACGAGCGTTCCCAGCCAGTCCAACAACACCAGATGTCCGCCGAAGCCGAGCACGACACCCACCGCGCTGCCCAGCAACCCGACAGCCAAGAATTCGCCGACAAACAGAGACCGCAACGTCCCCTGGCCCACGCCGAGGCAGCGCATGGCCGCGCAGCCGTCCAGATGCCGGCGCGCGAAGCGATGCGAGGCCATTGCAATGGCAACCGCCGCGAGCAGTGCGGTGAGCAGCGAGACGAGCGTGAGGAAATGACTGGCGCGGTCGATGGTCTGACGCACTTGCGGCTGGCCGTCCTGCAACGATTCGAGCGCGACGCCGCGCAGCTTGCCGTCGTCTACCTTGGCACGGGCGAACGTGGCGAACTGCTTGACCTGCGCATCCGGTCCCGCCACCAGCAGCCGATAGGTCACGCGGCTGCCGAACGTGACGAGGCCGGTGGACGCGAGTTCATCGGCACGCATCATCAGGCGCGGCGAAAAGCTGACGAACGAAAAACCGCGATCGAGTTCGCGAGTAATGACCGCCGCGACCTTGAATGTCTGCGCACCAACGCGGACGGTGCCGCCGACGGGCACTTTCAGCGCATCGAGCAATGCGGGGTCGACCCAGACGGTGCCGGGCGCAGGAATGGAAGTGGCGGGCGTGCCTGGTTGATCGATGGCGGTCGCGGTGCTTACCGCGCCGCGCAGCGGATACCCGGGGGAAACGGCCTTCAACGCAGCAAGGCGGGCGACGGGTGGAGTCGATCCATTCCCGGAAACACCTGCGCTGATCATGCTGGGGAAAATCGCGGTGGTCGCGGTCTCGAGCTTGAGTTGCGACGCTTCTGCGGCGAACGCGGGATCGACCGGATGATCGGCGCGCACGACGAAATCCGCAGCAATCATCTGCCGCGCATCCCGCTCCAGCCCCTGGCGCATCCGGTCGCCGAGAAATCCGACGCTCGCGAGCGCGGCAACCGCCAGCACGAGCGCGACTATAAGCATGGTCAACTCGCCCGCGCGCCAGTCGCGCGCGGTCATCCGCAGCGACTGGCGCGCGATCTGCGTGTAGCTCAGTCCTTGCTGCCTTGAATCCTGCTTGGAATCTTGCTTTGAATCCTGCTCGGGATCTTGCTTCAACTCGCCGCCCAGCCTACTCGTGCTCAATCGTGCTTGCTCCTGAAACGGCCCACGCCGGGATTCACACGTGCGCTGACGCTGGGCACCATGTGCTTGGCCATCCGCCCAAAGCCACCACGCACGCCTCTCACGAGCCGCGGCAACGCCCAGCCCGCACACAACAGGAACGCGATGATCAGGACGAGGCACAGCAGCGGCACGAACAACGCGAGCGTGATGCCCAGCAACGCGCCGAAATCCTCAGTCGCCGATGCCACCCAGTTCGACACCGGTTCCGGCGATAAATTGATCAGCGCACGCGTGCCGGCTTTTGCCAGATGCGCGGCGCCCGCGAGCGTACCGCCGGCGAGCGCGGCGACGGTCAGCAAGGCCGGATCGGCATGGCCGAACGCGCCGACGGCCAGCACTGCGCCGGCCGGAATGCGGATGAAAGTGTGGATGGCGTCCCAGAGGGAATCGAAGGCGGGGATTTTATCGGCGAAAAACTCGACTACGGCGAACGCCGCGGCCACACCGATCACCCATGGAGAACCCAGCACCGCGAGGGTGTCGGGCAGGTGGACCAGCCCCATGCGCTCGAACAGCCCCGCGACGAACACCGTCAGGTACAGTCGCAGCCCGCTGGCCCACGAAAGACCCGCTGCCAGCGAAAGTGCTTCAAGCATGACCGTCTCCTTGCGCGCTGCTCGCCCCGCGCCCGAGCGCCGGGCAGATTCCGGCGCATCCGGCTACGAATGCCTTCCCGCCGCTCAAGCTGCCCGACAGGCTGGGGATAAATGGATGCGGCCCGGTAGGCTTGACCCGGCCCACCTTATTCTGGCGCTGTTCCGGGTACATGCAGTCAAAATCAGGCTGCGGAACCCGGCGAATTTTTCAGGACTTTTCAAGACAACTGAAAGTCATTATAGCCACGCCCGGCGCGTTGATGCATCGCGCCATAGGTGAACGTGGGCAGCACCCAACGTTCCTGATTCAGCCCTTAATCGCGAAATCAGGGCACACGCGGCCCTGAACTCCGCCTTGTACTGCGCGTTTCACTGTTTAACGGTCGTTTTTGCGATGCCTTTAATGAGCACGCAATGAGCACGCCGCGATGGTCCGCGACAAAAGGCCGCTGCAGTGCGTTGGTGCGTTGAGTTGCCGGATTTAATGCCCCGACGACAATTTCAATCCGATCAACCCGACCACGATCAGCGCAGCACTCGCAACTCGCGCAACTGTCAGCGCTTCGCCGAGCATGACAATCCCGAACACAAACGCCCCAACCGCGCCGATACCCGTCCACACGGCGTAAGCGGTGCCCAGTGGCAACTGGCGCATTGCCATTGCCAGCAGCACAAAGCTTCCGACGGCTGTGACCAGCGTGAACACCGACGGCCAGAGCCGTGTGAAACCCTCGGAGGTTTTAAGACCCGCAGCCCACGCCACTTCAAGCACGCCGGCGATCAGCAACAGAAACCACGACATGGAAACTCCCGTCTAAAGCGGGGTCGTCCCCGATGTGTTCAGAAGCACGCAGGGTCGTCCATGCGGCATGTAACAGGAGCGCAATTATAACGACAGGACGAATGAGACGCTCGCCGGCTACCCGGTAATTCACCGGCATTCGCGCCGGTTTTCAGCCCGCGTTATACCGCTTTTTACGTCAGGATATAAAAAATACGAAAAGCTGAAATAACCCGCAGCAGCGTTGCCGCGAACGCCTTTATGCGCTGCGTTAATCCGTTCAAGCAGTGAATGCATCATCGAATCACAACGCGAAATAAAAACGTCCTTTCACAAAAACCTGCTTTAATCTAAACCAGTACGCAGCGGTCGATGCGTGAAACACCGCCGCGACCAGGCACGACACAGCGCCCACAGTGCTGGATTCGCGCGTCTGGACGCGGACGGCGCGCCGCAGAATCAACCCATTTGAAACTTCTCGCCGGGAGTGTTCATGGAGTTCGATGCCGTTTTGCTTTCGCGTTTCCAGTTTGCCTGGGTGATTGCGTTTCACATCCTGTTACCGGCCTTCACGGTCGGCTTATCGTGTTTTATCGCGACGCTTGAACTGCTCTGGTGGATCACCAAGCGGGACGTGTACAGGCGGCTTTCTGCGTTCTGGCTGAAAATATTCGCGGTTTCATTCGGCATGGGCGTGGTGTCGGGAATCGTGATGCCGTTCCAGTTCGGCACCAACTGGAGCCGGTTCACCGATGCCACCGCCAGCGTGATCGGCCCGCTCATGGGTTACGAGGTGCTGACCGCGTTCTTTCTCGAAGCGGCGTTCCTTGGCGTCCTGCTGTTCGGACGCAAGCTCGTGCCGCAATGGGCACATGTGCTGGCCGCGGTTTTCGTCGCGTCGGGGACGGTGATTTCGTCGTTCTGGATTCTCGCGGTGAATAGCTGGATGCAGACACCGGCCGGCTACAAGATCCTTCCCGACGGCCGTTTCGAAGTCACAAGTTTCTTCGACGCCATCTTTACACCCTCCTTTCCTTACCGCCTCGGCCATACGGTCAGCGCCTTCCTGGTGACGGCCGCGTTCGTGATTCTCGGCGTAGGCGCGCTTTATTTGCGGCAGCGTCGCGCGCTCGAGGAAAGCCGCGTGATGACCAAGATGGCGCTGATCTTTCTCGTGATCATGGTGCCGGTGCAGATGGTTATCGGCGATGCGCACGGTCTCAACACGCTCGAACATCAACCGGCCAAGGTCGCCGCCATGGAGGGCCTGTGGAACACCAGTTCGCCCGTGCCCGCCGCCATCTTCGCGATTCCCGACCAGGCCAACGAGCGCAACGATTTCGAAATTTCGATACCGGTGCTCGGCAGCATCTACCTCACACACAGTCTGAACGGCACCGTACGGGGCCTGAAGGACTTCCCGCGTGAGGACAGGCCGAACGTGGCGGTCGTGTTCTTCGCGTTCCGGATCATGGTCGGTATCGCGTTGCTGATGTTTGCTCTGGTGCTCTCGGGCATCGTGCTGTACGCACGCGGCAAGCTCGAGACCAGTCCGCGCTGGCTGCGTTGCGCCACGTACGGCATGCCGCTCGGGTTTATCGCCGTGCTGGCGGGGTGGACTACCACCGAAGCCGGGCGACAGCCGTGGACCGTATATGGACTGATGCGCACCAGGGACTCGGTCACGCCGTCGCTGACAGCCGGCGATGTCGGGCTCTCGTGGCTGCTCTATGTGCTCGCGTATATCGTCATCTTCGGCTCGGGGTTCATCCTGCTGCGGCGGCTCGTGCGGATCGGTCCCGCCGACGAACACGTCGATACCGACAACGACCTCCTGCAGCCGGAAACGCGCGCGGCGCGGCCGTTATCGGCGGCATCGGCCAATGCCTCGGGCGGTGCGAGCGCGGTCAAATCCGCCGGCCCGGACGATGTCGTTCCCCCTTCCAGGAGATCATGATGCTCGACCTCGTACCGATGTGGGCCGCCATCCTCGCGCTCGCGGTGTTCATGTACGTGCTGCTCGACGGCTTCGATCTCGGCGTGGGCATGGTATTCCTGATGCGCCGCGATCCCGTTGAACGCCAGTTGATGATCAACTCGGTCGCACCCGTCTGGGACTTCAATGAAACCTGGCTGATCCTGGGCGGCGGTGGCTTGCTCGCGGTCTTCCCGCTTGCGTTCGCAATCATCGTTCCGGCGGTCTATTTCCCCATCCTGCTGATGCTGCTCGGCTTGATCTTTCGCGGCGTGGCGTTTGAATTCCGCGAAGTGGTCGGCGCGCGCAAGTGGATCTGGGACAGCGCTTTCGGCTACGGCTCACTGGTCGCAACGTTTTCGCAGGGCGTTGTGCTCGGCATGTTCATGCAGGGCTTTCCCATTCACGGACGCGTGTTTGCCGGTACAAGCTGGGACTGGTTCGCGCCGTTTCCGCTGCTGACGGGTGTCGGGCTGATTTTCGGTTATGCGCTGCAGGGCACGACCTGGCTCGTGCTTAAAACGGAAGGCGAATTGCAGGAATGGGCGCGTGGCATGGCGAAGAAGGTGGTGTTCGGCGTGGTCGCGTTTATCTTGCTGATCAGTATCTGGACGCCGCTGAAGGACGCGCGTATATCGGCGCGCTGGTTCAGTTTCCCGGACAGCTTTGTGTTCGCGCCGGTGCCGGTGCTGACGGCGCTGCTGATCTGGACCTTGTGGTCGGCGCTTGAGAAACGCAAGGAAGTGGTCCCGTTCATGTGCTCGATCGGCTTGTTCTTCCTGGCCTTCACAGGTCTTGTGATCAGTCTTTGGCCTTTTATCGCGCCACCGTCGGTGACGTTATGGGATGCGTCCACGACGCCGCTCTCGCAGCAGTTCCTGCTGATCGGGACGATGTTCCTGCTACCCGTTATCGTGCTTTATGTGGTGTGGTCGTATTGGGTATTTCGTGGCAAGGTACGTGGCGATATGGGGTACCACATGTAGAACGCTCCGGACTTATTAAACGCTGCCCCGAATGAACAGTCCGTCACAAAGTCTGAGCGGCGGCCTTTTCCAAAATCCGGCACCACTTGTGCGCCTCGCGCCGGTCCGGCATTGGCAGGTTCCATCGTGGCTGCGTCGTATCCTTAACATTCAGCGCGACTTGCCACGCGCCCGATGTTCCCGGCTTGCCCGACGCCCCCGACGCCCCCGGTTCCATCCGCGCTCCATGCAGGTCCGCAAAGATATACATGCCGACCTGGTTGCCCACCCGCACCTCGCACAAACGCTTGGCCGCAGCGAGCCGCACGCCGCCCCAATCCCGCTTGAGCTCGTGCGTCCAGTCGCCATCGTGGACGTTCGGTGCGACTTCCTTCCATCGCAGCCAGAAATACACTGCGATGCTCACCACCGCCAGCGCCGCGATTACCGCAGCACCGATCGCAACGCTCACACCGAACGCCGCCGATAACGCGTGAAACGACCAAACCGCACCGTAGATCACGGCAACCAGGACAGCGAGCGCAACAATAATCGGCATCGGTCAAAACCTTAGAGGGCGGGTCATGTTATTGGGTCTTGTGCTTCTCGTTCCAGCCTTTCAGCGCCTGCAGCGTGTTCGCCACATGCTTGTCCGGCGACAGGCTCGTATATTCATAGATCACGGTACCGTCCGGCGCGATCACGTATGACACGCGATTGGCCATGGAACTGACCAGCGGCAGGGTTGCATCGTATTGCTTGATGATCTTCGCATCGCCGTCGGCGGCGACCGGGAATTTACTCCGGCATTCGCTCACCGAAAACTTCTTCAACGTGTCGATATTGTCGTGCGACACACCAATCACCGTTGCACCCAAAGCCTTGTATTCATCGACGGCATCAGCAAACTCATGCGCCTCGATCGTGCAGCCCTTCGTGAACGCAGCCGGATAAAAGTACAAGACCACCGGCCCCTTCTTCAATTCGCTCGCGAGCGAGTAGTCGTACACGTTGCCGCCAAGCGACGCCTGCGCGGTAAACACCGGCGCGTGATCGCCGGGCTTCAGCGTTGCATAAGCCACCAGTGCGTACACCGCAAGAGCGGCGCCCAGCGACACTCCCAGCATTCTCCCAGCAAACTTTCGCTTCATGAGACTCCTCTATTTTCGTGACCCGCGCACGACAGGACAAACAACGGAACCGCTCCGCATACGTAAGAAACCGTAGCAAACGCAAAATCGTAATACCTACAAATCCGACTCCACCCGATGCGCACCAAACCACGTGGCCGCCTCGAACTGCAGCTCGGCGAGCACGGCCGGAGTCAACACCTTGAAATCCACGCTTGAACCAATGCTTGAATCGAGCTCCGGCGCGTCGCCTCTTTCTGTCGCCTGGGAAAGTCGCAATAGCGCACCGAGCGGACCTTGTCCATCGACGATCGCAGCACCCATTTCCTTCGATAACTTCAACAGATCCATGATCTCGGCCGGTGGCAAATCGACCACCACATGCACGAGCGAAAAGATGCCGGTCATAAAGGCGGCATCGGCGAATTCCTCACTCGATGGCCACATGACACGCGCCGCCAGTTCCATGAAACGCGCGCGGGTCCCGACCAGTTGCACCAACGGGTCCGAACGCCACGGCAAATGACGGCCATCGGCGTAGAGCAGCAACTGGGTCCAGCGCGAAATCTGCCGCGTCCCGGTCGCGGCAATGGCCTCGCGCAACGAAGACACCGGCCGGCTCAGTTTGAACGCGCTTGAATTGGCCAGCCGCAGCAACTGCACGACCACGTTCGGATTGAGCTTCAACTCGGCCTCGAGTTCGCTGATATCAGGCTCCCCTGACAACACACCCAGAAGACGCAGCAATGCCGCGCGCGACGGATTCGAGCGGCGCGTGACAAGCACTTGCGGACGGGCGAAAAAGTACCCCTGGAAGAGGTCGAAGCCAAGCTTGCGGGCTTCTTCGAAATCCTGATACGTCTCGATCTTTTCGGCGATCAGCGTCTTGCCGTGTTGCTTGAGCATGGCCGCGAGCTCTGGCAGTTCGGCGCGCCGGGTAGCAAGGAAGTCGACCTTTACGTAATCCACGTAAGGCAACGCCTCGTGCAAGGGATCGGTGAGCGACACGACGTCGTCGAGAGCGAACTGGAAGCCGGCCGCGCGTAGCTGGGCGCAGCGCTTGAAAAGCTTGGCGTCGAAGGTGACGGTTTCCAGAATCTCGAGCACGAAACGCTCGGGCGGCATGATGTGGACGATGTCGTCGAAGAGCAGATCGCGGTTCATATTCACAAAACCGCGGTGATCGCCAAGCACCGCCGACAAGCCGATCTCGCCAACCGTTCGCGCGACGACATGGGCAGTGGCCTGCACATCGTCGAAAATGCGCGCGCGATTGTCGGGACTGTCGCGAAAGAGCAGTTCGTAGGCATGCAGCGCGCCGTTGCGATCGATGATCGGCTGGCGGCCGAGATAGACGCTTTCCGGCTCGCGAAGAACGGGCGCGGCAAGCTTGGCCGCGGTCTTTGCCATCGGAGCGTCCACGGCATTGTGCGCGGCGCGCCCGGTCCGGTTCCGATCAACCGGCGGCATGAATGGACCGGCTGCGTTCTTGCGAGATCGCAGGCTCAATGCAATGGGCGGCGCTCGCCGGGACCTCACACATCACAGTGCGTGTGTTGAGGGCGTTCAATACGCCTGGCTTCAGGGCCAGCTCCGGCAATCGGCTTGGGGACACGATCATGGCGTGCAGCAATGGAACGGTGTTGACTGAATGACGATCAGACAGCGGGTTAGCTCAGGCGATCAGCCTGAGAGGTTGACTCAAGGGCTAGCTGAAGGATCCAGCTTGACTATGCAGCTTACAAACTCAGAGAGCGCGATCAACGCCTGGACAGCGGCCAGACCATAGCTCAACGCCACACTTGGCAGACCAACTGAACGGTTCAGATATCGTAACCATCAAGCCGCACTCTACCCCAAATCGTGATGTCGATAAATTGCGTGAAACCCGCCGGGGCCGTGGCTCGCGGGCGCTCCGCTATTCCTCTAAAGAATTTCGGGACATAACCGTTAACTTGCAAAGAACGCGTCCGAGTCGCGGTTACCGGATATTACGGTGGCTCCCGCCCGCATCGCCGGACCATCGACAGCTGATGCCCGATGCAGCGCGCTGGCCGGACAGCGTGCGCCGCGCCCCTATCGGCCCGGCGCGCAATCAGACAGGCTATAACCGAAACATGTCAGTAAAACGGATCACCGCCCAGCGCTTGAATGCATGGATCGCCCTAGTCGGCCAAACCAGCGCCGCCGTTCGCGCGACTGTCAGGACGTTGATCGCAACCGCGTTGCCAAGCTGCATGGTCAGGTTCGCCACAGTGGACGCCACGCCTGCGCCCATGCTGGCCACTGGCAGCCGTGACTCCCGGCCACGGCCGCTCACTCTCCCCGGATCGGTACCGCACGGTGCACGAGGAACGAAAGCAGGACGGATCGTTCCCGTTTCGGCTTCGCCCGCGCCGCTTCATCTGTTGCATCCGGCGGCGGTGAATGAAGCTGAGCCCATTCCGGGCGTCGCTACGGAAGCCACCCTCGCTGCCATCGATTTCGTGGCGCAAGTGGATGCGTCGCTGCGGTTTTGCTATGTATCGGCGGGGAGCATCGAGTTCCTGGGTTATCACCGCGACTACCTGAGCTCGCTCACGTTGCATGAGCTCGTGCCCTCGCATGAAATAGATGAACTCGATGCGCTCGTCGCACGCGCACAACAAAGCGGCAAGTTGGAGACCGCGACGCTGCATCTGCTGAAATCCCTGACCACGCCGATCCTCGTCGAACTGCGGATCCTTGCCACGCACACGCCGGATCTGCCCGGCTTCGCGCTCGCCGCGTTTGAGGTTTCGCACTGGCGCGACCGCGAAACCGCGCTGCAGCACACGCTGCATCACGATTCACTCACTGGCCTCGAAAATCTGACAGCGTTGAAAAGGGCGATCGATGCCGCCCAGGCCGAGGCGGTTCGCACGGGCACGCATGCAGCGCTGCTGCTAGTGGATATCGACGACTTCCAACGCATCAACCGCGCACTGGGCTACGACGCAGGCGACGACATGCTGCGCGAGACCGCGCGCCGCATCCAGCACGCAGCACACGCCGGCGAACATGTGGCGCGTGTGGGCAGCGACGAATTCGCCGTGCTGCTCTCGGCCGACACTGCGGCCGAGGCAGCCACGGCGGCCGAGGATGTCGCGCGGCGCGTATTGAGCGCGATTGCGCAGCCCTACCGGTACCGCGGACAACATACGCATTTATCGGCGAGCATCGGCGCGGCTATCTTCCCCGACGAAATCGAGCAAGAGAACAGCAGCCTGCTGCGCATGGCCGACCATGCATTGGCGCATGCGAAAACGTCGGGCGGCAATATCGTCGTGTTCCATGTTCCCGACGACGACCCCCGCAACGCCGCGCGACTGAACCTGGAAGCTGATCTTTACGAAGGCGTGCGCAACGGTGAATTTTCGCTGCACTTCCAGCCGATCACCGAAAGCCGCGGCGGCGGCGTGGTCGGCGTGGAAGCGCTGATCCGCTGGCAGCATCCGGTGCACGGGCTCGTTCCCCCGGCAGCTTTCATTCCGCTGGCGGAATCGATCGGCCTGATCAACTATCTTGGCAACTGGGTGCTCAAGGCCGCGTGCATGCAACTGGTGCAATGGGACAGCGAAGGTTTCGTGCTGGACTACGTTTCGGTGAACGTCTCGCCGCAGCAATTCCGCGACAAGCGTTTTACGCAGAACGTGAAAGACGCGCTGCAACTGACCGGTCTCGATCCACGCCGGCTCGTGTTCGAAATCACGGAAAGCCTGCTGATGCACGATCCGGAAGAAGCGACCCGCCTGCTAGAAGCGCTGGCAGCAATCGGGATTGCGTTCGCTGTAGATGACTTCGGCACCGGCTACTCCAGCTTGTCCTATCTGCAGCGCTTCCCGCTTTCGAAGCTGAAGATCGATCGCAGCTTCATCGAAAACCTGCTGACCTCGCGCAACAACCGGGCCATTGTGGCCGCAGTCGTGGGCCTGGCAAAATCGCTCGGGCTCGAACTCGTGGCGGAAGGCGTGGAGACAGAGGCGCAGCGCGAACTATTGATCGAGATGGGCTGTGACCAGATCCAGGGATGGCTGATCAGCAAAGCCCTGCCCGCCGGTGACCTGATGCGTTGCTTTCAGGATAAAACGCTCTTTCTCCAGGCGCCTTTATAAGATACCGTCACGTTTTTGCATCGGCCGGGGCAAAAGGACCGGGGCTGTTGCAGCGTTTCATTAATGGTCTGCTGTAAAGCTTCCGTGTGAGCGCGCCGTTATAAGGTTTATGCAAGGGTTCATGCAGGATTTATGCGGGCTTTTTTCCGCGCGTTACACTTCGACCCAGGTCGACGATTCAAGCCGTTCCGGGCACCCGGCCGGGAACGTGTAAGGCATTCACACCAATCGCATGGCAAGCAATTCCAAAGCCGAATTACTGGACAAGCTGTGGGGCCGCATGAGCGAGCGCGGAGACTTTCCGATGCTCTCGCAGGCTCTGCGCACCACCGTGTCCGCAATGAGCGACGACGACCTGGACTTTACAGCTCTGGTCCAGGTCGTTCTGTCCGACTTCGGCCTCACGCAGAAGGTATTGCGCCTCGCCAACTCTGCGATGTACATCTCGTTCGGCGGCAACATCACCACCGTGACGCGCGCGTTGATGGTGCTCGGCATGGACGCGGTCGGCCATCTGGTGGTCGGGCTGACACTGGTCGATCACTTTCATCAAAGCGCGCCGCGACGCATCGACGCCAAGCTCGAACTCAACCGCACGCTGCTGTCCGGCACGGTTGCGCGGCAAGTGACCGAGCACAGCGAGTTCCGGGCGTCGGAAGAAGCGGTGGTTTGCACGCTGATGCGTCAGATCGGCAAGCTGCTGGTAGCGTTTTATCTTGAGACCGAATGGGACCAGTTGCGCCGCAAGGCCGCGGCCGAGCAGATCAGCGACAGCCTCGCGTGCAGCACGTTGCTCGGCGTCACCTTTGAGGAAATCGGCATGGAAGCCGCAGACCGCTGGCGCCTGCCGGAGACCATCCGCACCGGCATGCTGACCCGCGACCCGCTCGCCCCGATCGATGAAAAAACGCCGCGTCATGTGCGCTGGCTGCAGGCCGTCACCAACTATTCCACCGAAGTCGCCGATGCGCTCACCGCGCAGCATGTCGACGAGACACATCGCGAGTCGGCGCTGGTGGACATCGCGAACCGCTACAGCCGCGTGCTGCTGACCGATGCCGCCACGCTCGCCGCGATGAGCCTTGCGCTCGCGAACGAGGACTCGAACGACGGCGTCATGCGGGAGATCGTGGAGCTGCGCGCTGACGCCGATGCCATCGCGCGCGCGGGGCTATCGGCGGAAGCGCGGATTGCTGCCGGGCTGGAGGACTTGCGCTCGCTGCCGTCGAAAAACGCGCTGAGCGCCGTGCTTGCGCTGGCGTCGGAAGCGGTGCTGGCCGGGCTTGCGTTTTCGCGCACGGTGGTATTCGTGCGCCAGTCAAACAATGAGTTCCACGCGCGGCTCGGGCTTGGGACGGGTATGGCGGCGCTGCTGCCGTCGTTGACTTTTCCCGCGGCGTTCGAGCCTGACGTGTTCCATCTGGCGATCTCGAACCCGGTCGGGATTTTTATCGAAAATGCTCGCGATCCACGGATTGAAGCCCGCTTGCCGCGCTGGTTCAAACCTTCATTCGGCGATGCCCATGCATTCGTGCTGCTGCCAGTGAAGGCGAACGGCTCGACGGTGGCCATGCTATACGGCGACTGGACGCAAGCGCAGCACGTACGCAAGATCACGCAGCCGGAAATGGCCGCGCTCAATGAACTCATGCGCGAACTGAGCCGTTTTTTTTCTAACGCGGACTGGAAGGAAGAGGAGTTGCTTTAGCGTTGCTTGTGCGGCTTTTTTTCAGGCTTTTTGCACGCTTTTTGCACGCTTTTTCCACAGCAACCGTCACGCTGCCGATTCACGATCACAAACCGGCGGCGCGAGTTGCTCGTTCACAAGCTCGTTCTCAAGCTCCTCACTCGCGCCAGAGTATCGCCACCGCCTGATCGCCGTACTCCACGATGTATCCGCCATGCTCGCGCTGCCATTCGCGCGCGGCGCCGGCACCGGCAAACCACACCTTTTCGTAGTCGCCGAAAGCGCCCGCATCGAAGCGGTATCGATCGATGATGGCAGGCTCTCGCGTATCAAGTTCCGGCTTGCAAGCGTCCCAGCCGAAATGACCCAACTCCACCGCCAGCATGTTCAATACGTGCTTGAGCTGAACCTCGGTGCGCGTTTTGTGAAGCTCGGCGAGCGTCTCGGCACGGGTCACGCCCGCGGCCAGCAGACGGCGCACGACGGGCATCGCCGTGCTTGTATTGTCCGCGTGAGCGCGACGAAGCAGCCGGCGCGCATGGCGACGGAGAAATTCGGTGTTGGTGAGTTCGGAATTGGCAGTGCGAGGACAGGATGTTGACCACATGACGTTTCTCCTTGTTGCGCCGTTCTCGCTGCGGCTAAAGGTTCAACGTTGCGGTTTATCCAGATGAAGCGATAACGCGTGACAGGTGTTTTCACTTTCGCGAGACGGGGCACCCTGCCGCGCCCGTCGCGAATTCTAGAACAAGGGCGTACGGTTCAGCAAGCCTTTGTTCGTCGATCAGCGTACACACCGTGTTACATCACGCCAACTGAAACTTACCGACCAGTTGTTTCAACGCGTGCGCCTGATCGTCAAGCGACTGCGCAGCAGCGGCCGCCTGCTCGACCAGCGCCGCGTTCTGTTGCGTACCCGCGTCCATTTGCGTGACGGCGAGATTGATTTCCTCGATACCACTGCTCTGCTCCGCCGACGCCGCCGAAATCTCACCCATGATGTCCGTTACGCGCTTGACTGCCTTCACGACCTCTTCCATGGTCGACCCCGCTTCGTGAGCGAAGGTCGAGCCATCGGAAACACGCGCGACCGAAGCGTGGATCAAGCCCTTGATTTCCTTCGCCGCCGCCGATGAGCGTTGCGCAAGATTGCGCACTTCCCCCGCGACGACTGCGAACCCGCGTCCCTCTTCGCCGGCCCGTGCCGCTTCCACGGCGGCGTTGAGCGCGAGGATATTCGTCTGGAACGCGATGCCTTCGATCACTCCGATGATGTCGCCAATGCTCTTCGCGCTCGCATTGATCTGCTCCATGGTCGCGACCACGCGTCCGACCACCACGCCACCCTTCTCCGCAATCTCCGACGCGTTGTAAGCCAGCGAGCTCGCCTGCTTCGCGTTCTCGGCGTTCTGGCGCACGGTAGACGTCAATTCCTCCATGCTCGACGCCGTCTTTTCCAGCGCGACAGCCTGCTGCTCCGTGCGCTGCGACAAGTCCACGTTGCCCTGCGAAATTTCGCTGGACGCCGATGCAATCGCTTCCGCGCTGGCCGCAATTTCACCGACCGTCGCCGATAAATCCTTCTGCATGCCGGAGAGCGCATGGAGCATGCTGGTGTTGTCACGCTTCGCAATCGCGATGCGGTTCGACAGGTCGCCCGCTGCTATCCGGCTCGCGATTTCCATTGCATAGACCGGCTCGCCGCCAAGCTGTTTTGCGAGCCGTCGCACGACCCATTCGCTCACCACGAACGCCAGCACGATCAACACGAGCGTCAGCGCGGCCACCATCACAAACGATTCGTGATAGATGGACGCCGCCGAATCAATCGTCGCCTTGGCGGTCGCGCCTCGCTGTTCGATGAGCGCATTCACGAGTTTTTCCAGCTTGCCTGTTGCCACCAGCAGCGAGACGTCCGTGATCCCGACCTGCCAGTTCATCTGCGACAGATCGAGCGGTTGTTCCTTCACGAGTTTGACGAAGGCTCGCAGGTCGGTGCTCCACGCGCCGACCGACGTCGCCAGGCGCCTCTGGTCGCCGGTCGGATCCGCGTAGTTTTGCAGGTTATGTTGTCCGTGACCGATATCGGCGAGCGCGCGTTCGATATCCGTGCCGAGTTCGTCGCGCTCCTTCGCGGTGGTTGCGGTGAGCAGCATCTTTTGCGAGCGGCTCGCACGCAACACGGCGCCGCGCAACTCTTCAACGTCGCGACTGGCGACATACCCCTCGCGATAAATGGATTCCGTGGAACCGTTGAGACGGCTGATCTGCGTCAGCGCAATCACGCCGATAACCAACGTGCCGACCAGCAACAACGCGAAAGCGAGACGCAGGGACGCCTTGACGGATAACGAACGGCCGCTCGTGGCGGCGATCTTCGTTGTCGTCCGGGCGGCGGCCTTGGCGCCCCCATCGGGAATAAATCCAGCGCCGGAATTGCCCCGCAGCGAAAACGGTTTCATCTATTGAATTCCCAGTTTTGATTGGCATCGCGCGGCCTGCTTCTTGGGCGGGCCGCACGGCTACATCAATGGTCTACGGCGGGAAACGGCGCTTCTTTAGGTGTGTTTTCGCCACATGTTGCAAACACCTGTCCATGTCACCAAAAGCGGGCGTATACGCGCCAGGTGTGGGCAGCGTAATGTCCGTTTCGCGACAAAATTTGGCCGGACAATGCGTAGAGGACACACTAAAATTATCTTCGCACGGCGCACCCGTGGCGCTTTGACGCATTTTTGACGCGCTTTGACCGATAGCGAAATCCGACGAGAGACAACTTCCAGCCATCATCATGCAGACAAGTATCGATAAAAGCGCGCTCGGCGCCGCACCCGCCATGATCCCTGCCGTGCCGCGCACAGCCTTTTCCGTGCTCGGCGCAATCAGCTTTGCGCATTTGCTCAACGACATGATCCAGTCGCTGATCCTCGCTATCTACCCCTTGTTTAAAAGCGAGTTTTCGTTGTCGTTCGGACAAATCGGCTTGATTACGCTGACCTACCAGATCACGGCGTCGTTGCTGCAACCGCTGGTCGGCTTATATACCGACAAACATCCGAAACCGTATTCGCTGCCGGTCGGCATGGGTTTTACGCTGTGCGGCTTGTTGTTGATGTCGATGGCCGGAAGCTTTCCGGTATTGCTGGTAGCCGCGGCGCTGGTCGGTTGCGGATCCTCGATCTTCCATCCTGAGTCTTCGCGAGTGGCGCGCATGGCATCGGGAGGACGACACGGGCTGGCGCAGTCGGTGTTCCAGGTCGGCGGTAATGCAGGCAGTTCCCTCGGCCCCTTGCTGGCCGCCTTGGTCGTGATGCCGCATGGGCAACGCAGCATTGCGTGGTTCTCGGCTGCGGCGCTGCTCGCCATCGTCGTGCTCGCCAACATTGGCCGCTGGTACCAGCGTCACCCGGCGGTGAAGAAGGCGCGTGCTTCAGCCGCGGTCTCGGCATTGCCGCGCAATAAAGTCCTGATGGCGATGACGGTCCTGATGCTGCTCGTATTCTCGAAGTACTTTTATCTGGCGAGTATCAGCAGCTACTTCACGTTTTACCTGATCAGCAAGTTTCATTTACCGGTGGAAACCGCGCAGGTTCACTTGTTCTGGTTTCTGGCGGCAGTGGCGGTGGGCACGATCGTGGGCGGACCCGTGGGCGACAAGATTGGCCGCAAGGTTGTGATCTGGGTATCCATTCTGGGCGTCGCGCCGTTCACACTGATGTTGCCGTTTGCAAACCTGTTCTGGACCGGTGTCTTGTCAGTGGTGATCGGGCTGATCCTGGCATCGGCATTCTCGGCCATCCTGGTTTATGCGACTGAACTGGTTCCGGGCAAGGTCGGCATGGTGGCAGGGTTGTTCTTTGGCTTCGCATTCGGCATGGGGGGCATCGGCGCAGCAGTCCTCGGCCATCTGGCTGACGCGACGAGCATCGACTATATCTATAAGGTTTGTTCGTTCCTGCCGCTGATCGGAGTCCTGACGATCCTGCTGCCAAATACCCGGGATACCAAGGAAAAAACGGTAACGGCTAAAGCGTGATGATCACGGTCATGTGAGCAGAACACACAGTCGACCGACGAACGCGCAACTCTAAAACGAGTTTTCGTTTCGACGTTCCAGGCGCCTCATCAGGTTGTCACTTGACAACCTGATGAGGCGCCTCTACTATGGGGCTAACGATGACTCGACCACAGCATCAGAAGAAGGAAATTGAAGAAGCATTGCGGCACGCGGAAACGCATGGATGGCGCGTCGAACAAGGAGGAAGCCATGCGTGGGGCCGGATTTATTGCCCCTACAACGCGGCCGAGTGCCGTTGCGGTGAATTTTGCATTACCAGTGTGTGGAGTACGCCGAAAAATGCAGTGAATCATGCGCGAGCCATCAAGCGCGTGGTTGACAACTGCACGTATCAGTCGAACAAGGTTTCCGGTCAAACAGCGGTCTCAATCAAGGTAACGCCATGGAATACACGTTCACATTGAAGTACCGGTTGTCGGAAAGCGACTGCGATCATGAAGCGTTGATCGGACGTCTCGGTGCCGCAGGATGCGACGACGCATTGATCGGTGTGGGTCAGCCGGGCCGGATTGCGCTCGCATTTACCCGGGAAGCTGACAGCGCGCAAACGGCATTAATGAGCGCCTTGAAAGACGTCAAATCGGCCGTTCCGTCCGCCGCGCTGGTGGAAGCATCACCTGATTTCGTCGGCCTGACCGACGTCGCCGACGCAATCGGCGTCACGCGTCAGAACATGCGCAAGTTGATGCTCACGAACTCGGACACCTTTCCATCGCCGGTGCACGAGGGCAGCACCGCCATCTGGCATCTGGCGGAAGTCATGGACTGGCTTAAGGCAAAGGGCACGTACCAGCTTGAGCAAGCGGTTCATGAAGTCGCGGAGACCACCATGCAGGTCAATCTCACCAAAGAGGCGCAGCGGCTCACGCCCCGGGCGGAGCGTGAGTTACGGGCTTTGGTGAAATAACAGATCAGCCGTTACCGCGACAAAGCGTCCTTCACCTGCACCAGCGCCCCGGCATCCTCGATCATCGGCAGATCGCCGGGGTCGCGCCCTTCGGCCAACGCAGCAATCGCCCGCCGCAACAACTTGCCTGAGCGCGTCTTCGGCAGCATCGCCAGGAAATGGACGCGGGCAGGACGGGCGATCGCACCCAAATGCGCATCCACGCTCCGACAAAGTTCGGCCTCAAGCTTCTCACGCGCGCCCTCTGCCTCCAACGCCTGGGCATCGCGTACCACCACGAAGGCAAGTGCGACTTGCCCTTTTACCGAATCGGCCACGCCCACCACCGCCACTTCAGCCACGGCCCGGTGACTGCTTAACGCCTCTTCTATCTCACGCGTGCCCAGCCGATGTCCCGCCACGTTGATCACGTCGTCGGTGCGTCCGAGGATGGATACATAGCCGTCTTCGTCGGTCACGCCCCAGTCGAAGGTCGAATAAAGTTGCTGCCCCGGCACGCTTTCCCAATACGTCTTGATGAACCGCGAATCGTCGCCCCATACCGTCTGCATACAACCCGGCGGCAGCGGATAATCCAGCGTGATCACGCCTTTCTCGCCCGGCGCGCAGATCTCGCCAGTCGCCTCGTTTCGTACGGTCAAAGCAAAGCCCATCGACGGTACGCCCGGCGACCCGAGCTTCGGCGGCAATGCTTCAATACCTCGTGGAATCGCGATCATCGGCCAGCCGGTTTCGGTCTGCCAGTAGTTATCGACGACGGGCTTTTTCAGCGCGCCCTGAATCCACTGCGCCGTGGGTTCATCCAGCGGTTCGCCCGCCAGGAACAAGGTGCGCAAGCTCGACAAATCCGCCTGCTCCATCAGCTTCGGGTCCTGCTTCTTGAGCACGCGCAACGCAGTCGGCGCGGTGAACATCAGATTGATCTTGTGCTGAGCGATGATTCGCCACCAGATGCCGCCATCGGGGCGGATCGGTGTGCCTTCGTACATGACCGTTGTCAGGCCGGCAATCAGCGGTGCATAAATAATGTAACTGTGTCCAACCACCCAGCCCACGTCCGACGCGGTCCACATGGTCTCGCCAGGATTGCCCTGGAAAATGTGTTCCATCGATGCCGCCAACGCGACCGCATAGCCGCCCACGTCGCGTTGCACGCCCTTCGGCTTGCCGGTGGTCCCTGACGTATAGAGCACATACGACGGTTCATTCGATTCGAGCCATACGCACGGGACATGCGCGTCGAAGAACTGTTCGCGCAACGGCTCGTAGGAAACCAGATACGGCGCCTGCAACCGTTCCGGCGCGAGCTGCCGGTCGATCAGCAACACCTTCGGCACTTTGTGCGTGGCACGCGCCAGCGCTTCATCCACGAGTGGCGTGTAGTCGATCACCTTGCCTGCCCGCGCACCGGCGTCGGCGGTGACGATCAGCACGGGCGTCGCGTCATCAATACGCGCCGCCAGGCTCGGCGCCGCAAAGCCGCCGAATACAACTGAATGGATCGCGCCTAGCCGTGCGCACGCGAGCATCGCGAACAGGGCTTCGGGGATCATCGGCAAATAGATCAGCACGCGCTCGCCCTGGTTCACGCCGAGTGAGCGCATGACGGCGGCCATGCGGTTCACTTCAGCGTGCAGGTCGGCATAGGTGTAGCGCCGCTCGATGCCCGTTTCCGTCGATACATACACCAGCGCGTTTTGCTGAGCGCGCGCGGCGAGATGCCGGTCGACGGCGTTGTAGCAGAGATTGGTCTTGCCGCCAACGAACCAGCGCGCGAACGGCGGATTGCTGCGATCAAGCACTTGCTTGAACGGCGTTTCCCAATGAATACGCCGCGCCTGTTCGCCCCAGAACGATTCTGGATCGTCAATCGAACGGCGATGAGCTTCACGATAAGTCGGCATTCGAACCCCTGTCTCGTAGCGGAACGCCACGCCTGAATGACGCTGAGGCGCAAGCGAATTGCTCCTGAGCATAGTTCAGGCCGTGGGGCGCTGCTAGAGAGGGACGGCCCTGAGTCGACGGCTTATTCGTCGCGACTATTTGTCCACAGCGGACCGCAACACGTCGCGACACTTCGCGGCTCATCATTACGGCATCTGCAAACGCGGCTTGTCGGCTGGAAGGGATTTCTCTAGATCCGTTGCCGAATGCTTGAGCAGCACCGGCGCGAGTTCGCCGGCCACTCGCATGCTGGACACCACGACCATGCGCACGCCGCTGCCCTCGGTCGCGGCGCGCACGGCTTCCCGCGTCGAGGCCCGGGCTTCGATCCTCGGCTCGATCACGATGAATCCACGGCAAAAAAGCGCGAGCGTTTCCCGGTGCGAACACAGCCAGGCGTTTCGCAGGCCGGTGTCATCGGCGGTTTCATTGGCTTCATGGCCGGACACGATCACAAACGGCGTCTTCAACAATAACAACCGCTGCATCTCGGCGCCCCAGCCGAACGCGTAACCCGGCTGCACTGAGCGCCGGCGCAAGCGCACGAGGGGAAAACGGCTGGCGTCGTGCATGCGCTGAACGGGAATAGCGGACGCGCCAATAACGACGGTCTTGGCCAAGGGAGTTGGGGTAGCAATCACAGCGGTCTCGTACTCCAGAAATTCATGGCTAATGCAAGGTTTGTGACTATCGGACGACGTGAAAACCGCGGTGGCCGGGGCGGTCGGGGCGTGGCGATATCGCTAATAGGCTGCGCCGCTGCGGCGAGCCATGCGCCGCGCGTGGTCTCGATCACCCGTGCGGCGTTCGCGGACATTGCGCGCTGTGCCCGGCTTGAGCCGGGCGTCGTTTCGGTCATGTGGACCTCCTGTCGTCGCGAACATTGTAATTGCGAATCATTATCACTTACAAGGAGGAATTTTGGGGAGCGGACCAGAAGGAGATCGGAACGAGAAGCGGGGAAAGCGGGATATGTCGCGGTGTTGACGGCGGCACTCAAAGACAGAGCGGACGGATCGCGCTGCTTCGACGATAGAACGCGCCGGAAGCGCCGCTGCGCCCCGACGCGAACAGCTACGCGCTGACGAAAGCTACATTCAGAAAGAAAGGCTTACGTCGCCCGTGGAATGCCACGCGGACAAAAACCGACGCAAGATCCCGGACGAATACGCACCGCCCAACGCATTCAGGAACTCAAGGAAAGACTCGGGCGCGTCAGCATCGGCGGTGTCGGAAACCGTGCGCACGACCGCGCACCGGACACCGTGCTCGAAACACACTTGCGCGAGCGCCGCGCCTTCCATCTCGACGGCCAGCGCGTCGGGCAACGCTGTGCGCAGCGCATTCACCTCGTCGTGACTCGATACAAACCGGTCACCGCTCACGATCAACCCGCGATGCAAGCGCGGCGGATGCACACCAAAACGCGCCTCCAAAACAGCATGTTCATCGACAAGAAACGCCCTGCACGCATCTGCCAGAGCGGCATTCAGCGTGGCATCGCCGGGAAAACGGGCCATGCCCAGCAACGGCACTTCAAAGCGCGGAAATAACGGCGATGCGTCGAGATCATGCTGCATCAGCGTTTCGCCAATCACGATATCGCCCACTCGCACGTCAGCGCGAACGCCACCAGCCACACCAGTGAACACAATGGCGTCAACATCGAACAGGTGGATCAATGCACTAGCCGTTGCCGCCGCAGCCACTTTTCCGACGCGCGCCAGCGTAACCACGCACGGCACTCCATGCGCGACGCCGACGTGATACTCGCGCCGGCCGATGGTTTCAGTGCGTACCTCACCGGCCGCGCGCATCGATTCGATCAGATCGCCCAGTTCCAGCGGCAACGCGGCCATGATGCCCAGACGCTTCACGCCCGCGCTCATTCCACCGCCTGCAGCTTCGCAACCGCCAGCGCGAGCCACTTCTCGCCGTGGCGTTTGAAGCGGACTTGTGCACGGGCATCGGTGCCCGTGCCTTCGAGTCCGATCACCGTGCCTTCGCCAAACTTGTTGTGAAACACGGCCTGACCGACCTTGAAACCGGTATCGGCGGCGCGCTGGTTGTCGGCGAACGCGGGCAGCGGCTTGCCGGCATCGGGATCGGAGTACGCGGCGCGTTCCTTGTCGGGCCGTGCGAACCAGTCGCGGCCCCAGCCGGCGTTATCCGACCGGCCGCCCCAGCGTGCGCCCGCTTCCACCTTCGGCGTGAGCCACTTGAGCGAGCCTTCGGGGAGTTCATCGAAGAACCGGGAACGGATGTTGTAGCGCGTCTGGCCATGCAACATCCGGCTCTGCGCAAACGAGAGATACAGCCGCTCCTTCGCCCGCGTGATTGCCACGTACGCCAGCCGGCGTTCCTCTTCGAGCCCATCGCTTTCCTGCGCGCTGTTCTCGTGAGGGAACAGGCCTTCTTCCAGGCCGGTAATGAACACCGCCATGAATTCAAGGCCCTTGGCTGCGTGCACCGTCATCAGTTGCACCGCGTCCTGGCCGGCTTGCGCCTGGTTGTCTCCTGCTTCGAGCGATGCGTGCGACAGGAACCCGGCTAGCGGCGTCATGGTGTCGGGATTTTGCGCGCGATCGGCGGGATTCTCCGGGTCGAGCACATCGACGGACGGATCGTCGGTCGCCAAGCCGATTTCCGGCGCGTTCGTCGCGCCTGGACGAAGCGGAATGGAGCGCGCGGGGGTATCGAGCCCATAGCCCTCCTCCTGCACGAACGCCGCTGCGGCGTTCACCACTTCCTGCAAGTTCTCCAGCCGGTCCTGACCTTCGCGCTCGTTCTCGTAATGCGTGGCAAGACCGCTCGCCCGAACCACGTATTCCACGGTCTCCGGCAGGCTCATCTGCTGCGTTTCAGCGCGCATCCTCGCGATCAGTTGCGCAAACCCGCCGATGCTCGAACCCGCCTTGCCCATGACGTAGGGAACGGCGGCGGCCATCGAACAGTTGTAGAGGCGCGCGGCGTCGGCCAGTTGCTCGATCGACCGTGCACCGATCCCCCGCGTTGGGAAATTCACGACACGGGCGAACGCGGTGTCGTCGTTCGGGTTGTCGATCAGGCGCAGATACGCGAGCGCGTGCTTCACTTCCTGGCGCTCGAAGAACCGCAGGCCGCCATACACGCGATACGCAATGCCCGCGTTCACCAGCGTGTGTTCAATTGTGCGCGACTGCGCGTTGCTTCTATACAGGATGGCGATTTCGCCGCGCGTGGCGCCGGCATGGATCATCGCCTTGATCTCCTCAACGATCCACGCCGCCTCCTGGGTATCGGTCGCGGCCTCATACACGCGCACGGGTTCGCCGTGGCCTGCGTCGGTACGGAGATTCTTGCCGAGGCGCCGCGAGTTCTTCGCGATCAGGAAGTTGGCGGTATCGAGAATATGACCGTGCGAGCGATAGTTCTGCTCAAGCTTGATCATGTTGCGCACGTGGTACTCGCGCTCGAAGTCGTGCATGTTGCCGACGTTCGCGCCGCGGAACGCATAGATGGACTGATCGTCGTCGCCGACCGCGAAGATGGCGTTGTGCTCTCCGGCCAGCATTTTCAGCCACGCGTATTGCAGCTTGTTCGTGTCCTGAAACTCATCTACCAGGATGTTGCGAAAGCGCGCCTGATAGTGCGCGCGCAACGGCGGATTGTGCGCGAGCAGTTCATAGCAGCGCAGCAGCAGTTCGGGGAAATCGACCACGCCCTCGCGCTGGCATTGCTGCTCGTAGGCCGCGTACAACTCGACGAACTTCATGTTGAAGGAATCGGTCGCGTCGACGTCTTTCGGACGCAGGCCTTGTTCCTTGGCGTTGTTGATGAAGTACTGGAGATTTTTAGCCGGATATTTCTCGTCGTCGATATTCAGCCCCTTCATCAGCCGTTTGATGGCGGACAACTGGTCGGCGGTATCGAGGATCTGGAAGGTCTGCGGCAGGCCCGCGTCGCGGAAATGCGCGCGCAGCATGCGGTTGCACAGGCCGTGAAAGGTGCCGATCCACATGCCGCGGGTATCGATAGGCATCATCGCGGTCAGGCGCGCCATCATTTCCTTGGCGGCCTTGTTCGTGAACGTGACGGCGAGAATGGTCGTGGGCGAGGCGAACCCCTGCTGGATCAGCCAGGCGATACGCGTAATAAGCACGCGCGTCTTGCCGCTGCCCGCGCCCGCGAGGATAAGCGCCGGCTCGTTCGGCAGCGTGACGGCGGCAAGTTGTTCAGGGTTCAGATTGGCGAGCAGATCGGGCATGGGGGAGTTTTCCGGTGGGACAGGTATTATAAATCGGCGGGGGAGTGGTCGTTGGCACTTGGGTTTCGGCCACCCTCGCCCGCTTGGTTTCCCGGGCACCCAACCGAACCGCAGGCACAATCTGGCGTGCGAGCGAAGAACCTTCCCGCCGACCGCACCCTGTCTACGCCTTATAATTCCCCGACCCCCGCTTCTTTCTTACGCATTTTTCGGCAGATTCCACCCCATGAGTGACAACACGACTGACAACACGCTTGCGAAGAGTTTCGAGCCCCAGAACATTGAGTCCCACTGGGGCCCGGAATGGGAAAAGCGCGGCTATGCTGCGCCGACCCTGATCGAAGGCAGAAAAGATTTCTCGATCCAGCTCCCGCCGCCGAACGTCACCGGCACGCTGCACATGGGTCACGCGTTCAACCAGACCATCATGGACAGCCTCACCCGCTACCACCGCATGCTCGGCGAAAACACGCTGTGGCTGCCTGGAACGGACCACGCAGGAATCGCCACGCAAATCGTCGTGGAACGGCAACTCGATGCGCAAGGCGTATCGCGGCATGACCTCGGCCGCGAGGAATTCCTGAAACGCGTCTGGGAATGGAAGCAGCAATCCGGCTCGACCATTACGGGCCAGGTGCGCCGCCTGGGCGCGTCTATCGACTGGTCGCGGGAATATTTCACGATGGACGACAAGATGTCGCCGGTCGTTATCGACGTGTTCGTCACCCTGTTCAAGCAGGGCCTGATCTATCGCGGCAAGCGGCTCGTGAACTGGGACCCGGTGCTGGGCACCGCCGTCTCGGACCTGGAAGTCGTCAGCGAAGAAGAAGCCGGCAGCCTGTGGCACATCCAGTATCCGTTGCCCGATGGTTCAGGCCACGTGACGGTCGCCACCACGCGCCCGGAAACCATGCTCGGCGACACCGCCGTGATGGTCCACCCGGAAGACGAGCGTTACGCACACCTGATCGGCAAGACGGTCATGCTGCCGTTGTCGAACCGGGAAATTCCGGTGATCGCCGACGATTACGTGGATCGCGAGTTCGGCACCGGCGTGGTCAAGGTCACGCCCGCGCATGACTTCAACGACTATCAGGTCGGCCTGCGCCACAAGTTGCCGATGATCGAGATCCTCACGCTCGACGCCAAGATCAACGACAACGCGCCGGAAAAGTATCGCGGCATGGACCGCTTCGTCGCGCGCAAGCAAGTCGTGGCCGACCTCGAAGCGCTCGGCCTGCTCGAGTCCGTCAAACCGCATGCGCTGATGGTGCCGCGCGGCGACCGCTCGGGCGTCGCGATCGAGCCGATGCTCACCGACCAATGGTTTGTCGCCATGAGCAAGCCGGCGCCGGAAGGCACGTTCCATCCGGGCAAATCGATCGCTGAAACGGCGCTCGACGTGGTCCGCAACGGTGAAATCAAGTTCGTTCCGGAAAACTGGTCGACAACCTATTACCAATGGCTCGAAAACATCCAGGACTGGTGTATCTCGCGTCAACTCTGGTGGGGCCACCAGATCCCGGCCTGGTACGGCGATAACGGCGAAATCTTCGTGGCGAAGACCGAAGAAGAAGCCCGCGCGGAAGCCGCGGAAAAAGGCTACACCGGCGCGCTCAAACGCGACGACGACGTGCTCGACACGTGGTTTTCATCGGCGCTCGTACCGTTTTCATCGCTCGGCTGGCCGAACGAAACGCCCGAACTCAAGCACTTCCTGCCTTCGTCGGTGCTCGTAACAGGCTTCGACATCATTTTCTTCTGGGTCGCCCGGATGGTGATGATGACCACCCATTTCACCGGCAAGGTTCCTTTCGACACGGTCTACGTCCACGGTCTCGTGCGCGACGCGGAAGGCCAGAAGATGTCGAAGAGCAAGGGCAATACGCTCGACCCGATCGACATCGTCGACGGAATCGACCTGGAAACGCTCGTCTCCAAGCGACTTACCGGCCTGATGAATCCGAAGCAAGCCGAGAAAATCGAGAAAAAGACCCGCAAGGAGTTCCCGGACGGAATTCAGCCGTTCGGCACGGACGCCCTGCGCTTCACGATGGCGTCCATGGCAACGCTCGGTCGCAATGTAAATTTTGATCTGGCAAGGTGCGAGGGATATCGTAATTTTTGTAACAAGCTGTGGAATGCTACCCGCTTTGTCCTGATGAATACCGAGGGCCACGACTGTGGTTTCGGTAAGCCGGAGGAATGCGAAGCAGGCGATTGCGGACCAGGCGGATACCTTCACTTCTCCCAGGCAGACTTCTGGATCGTGTCGCTTTTGCAGCGCGTGGAAGCAGAAGTGGAGAAGGGTTTCGCCGATTACCGTTTCGACAACGTGGCGAGCGCAATCTACAAATTCGTCTGGGACGAATATTGCGACTGGTACCTTGAGCTGGCCAAGGTGCAGATCCAGACCGGCACGCCGGAGCAGCAACGCGCCACGCGCCGCACGCTTCTTCGCGTGCTGGAAACGGTGCTGCGCCTCGCGCATCCGGTGATTCCGTTCATCACGGAAGCCTTGTGGCAAAAGGTTGCACCACTGACCGACCGGTATCCGCAATTCACACAAGACGGGGAAACCGCGTCTATCATGATCCAGCGCTACCCGGTCGCGGAGCCGTCCAAGATTGATGAATCGTCCGAACAGTGGGCGGCCGAACTGAAGGCCATTATCGATTCATGTCGTAATCTGCGCGGCGAGATGAATCTGTCGCCGGCGGTCAAGGTGCCGCTGCTGGCAACCGGCGACGAAGCACGGCTCAAGTCATTCGCGCCTTATGTCCAGGCGCTGGCGCGTTTGTCCGAAGTAAAGATCATTTCCGACGAATCCGAGCTCGATGCCGAGGCAAGTGGCGCGCCGGTTGCTATCGTAGGAACGAACAAGCTGGTGTTGAAGGTCGAAATCGATGTTGCGGCAGAACGCGAACGGCTCACGAAGGAAGTGGATCGACTGACGCAGGAGATCGCGAAAGCCCGTGTGAAGCTGGAAAACGAGAGTTTCGTGGCGCGTGCGCCGGCCGCAGTGGTTGAGCAAGAGCGCAAGCGGCTGGCGGAATTCGAATCGACCGCTGACAAGTTGAAAGCGCAGTTGTCGCGGCTTCCGGCCTAAATATTTATCGGGGAATCCGGCGGGCTTGGCCGGCCAAACACGGCCGGCCAAGCCCTGAAAACAACCGGTTGCTTGTTCCGCCTTATAGCAAAGTGCGTATTTATGCTTGAAGAATTAATCTCGCCGCACTTTTTTATCAACGCATCAACCTGCATCATGGCATCTGCTTCCATGCCCAACGTTTCAGGCTTGACGTTTAAACACGATACGAGGATCAGGGTCATCAAATGCTAAAAGTTACGAAAGCGGTTTTCCCGGTTGCGGGTCTCGGTACCCGATTCCTCCCCGCGACCAAGGCCAGCCCGAAGGAAATGCTGCCCGTCGTCGACAAACCGCTGATCCAGTACGCGGTCGAAGAGGCCATGGCCGCCGGCATCACGGAGATGATCTTCGTAACGGGCCGCAGCAAGCGCGCGATCGAGGATCACTTCGACAAGTCGTATGAGATCGAAGCCGAACTCGAAGCCCGCGGCAAGCAAAAGCTGCTCGATCTCGTGCGCAGCATCAAACCGAGCCACGTGGACTGTTTCTACGTGCGTCAGGCCGAAGCGCTCGGTCTGGGCCACGCCGTGCTGTGCGCGGAAAAGCTCGTGGGCGACAACCCGTTCGCCGTGATTCTGGCCGATGACTTGTTGTACGGCACGCCGCCTGTCATGACGCAGATGATCGAAGTATTCGATCACTATCACAGCTCGGTGATTGGCGTGGAGGAAATCCCGGCTCAGGATTCCAAGTCGTACGGCGTGATTGACGGGAAAGAGTGGGAAGACAATATTTTCAAGCTGTCGGGCATTGTGGAAAAGCCGGAACCTGAAGTTGCCCCGTCGAATCTGGGCGTGGTCGGGCGGTACGTGCTGAAACCGCGGGTCTTCGATCACATCCGTGCATTGAAGCCGGGCGCCGGCGGCGAATTGCAATTGACGGACGCAATCCAGTCGTTGCTCGCTGACGAACAAGTGCTTGCGTACAAGTATCACGGCACGCGTTTCGATTGCGGCAGCAAGCTTGGCTATTTGAAGGCAACGGTGGAATTCGCGCTGCGCCATCCGGAAGTGGCGAAGGACTTTCAGGAATACCTGAACACGCGTTCGCCGCATCTCGTCGGTTGAACGCCAAGCCCTAAGACGCAAGCCGCGCGCACGCGGTTTTGCGGCCGAAAAAAATGCCCATGATTAAAATCATGGGCATTTTTTATTGCCTTGCAGTCGATCAGCGGCGTCGCATGAGGAAGGTGAACACCTTGTCGTGCGAGGTCGATTCCACCAGTTCATTGCCCGTCTGCTTCGAAAACGCGGCAAAGTCGCGTTGCGAACCCGGATCGGTCGCCAGCACTTTCAATATCTGACCGCTCTGCATATCGGCCAGCGCCTTCTTCGCCCGCAGGATGGGCAGCGGGCACGTGAGCCCGCGCGCATCGACTTCCTTGTGCACTTCCATCAGATTGAGCCTTGTTCGAACCCGCTTATTGATCCCGCTTGTTGAGGACTCGATTTTACCCCAGTGCTTAAAAATTCACCGCCTGGCCTTTAGCCAGAGACTCCCGCATGGCAATCCCGATGCGGGTGGCCTCGCGCGCGTCGTCAAGCGTCAAGCCCGTGGCGGGGCCTCCGCTCAATGACGCCACGAACACCTCGGCTTCGTGCAGGAACGCTTGCTCGAAGCGCTCGAAGAACGTCGGCGTGCATTCGTTGCGGATGCCGCCGGCATCGTAGATTTCTACTCGATTGGCCCGCGGATTGTGTCCCACCGATAACGCCCCGCCCGTTCCCACCACTTCCGTCTGCGTATCGTGGCCGTGGGCGCTTGTGCGCGATGCCTGGAACACCGCCATCCGGCCACCCTCGAATTCGCAGATAGCGACACCGTTGTCGATATCGCCGCATTCCGCCAGCCCTTCGTGGATCGCGATCGTGCCGCTCGCGAATACACGCGTGACGCGGGGGTTCCCCAGCATCCAGCGCGCAAGGTCGATGTCGTGGACGCTGCAATCGAGGAACAAACCGCCCGACGTCGGCGCGAAGCGGACGAAAAAACCATCGGGATCGTTTTTGTCGACGGTCTGCGAACGGACCATGAACGGCCGACCAATGGCGCCTTGGTTGATCTTGTTGAAGGCATCGCGATAACTGGCATCGAAGCGGCGCACAAAGCCGATCATCACTTGAAGGTGCGGAAATCGCGCGCTTTCTTCAATTACGCGATCACACCGTTCCAAGTCCAGCGACAACGGTTTTTCGCAGAACACATGTTTGCCCGCGCGCAACGCCGCGATGATCTGGTCAGCGTGCAGCGATGTCGGCGTGACTAGCCAGACGGCGTCGATCGACGCGTCTTTCAGCATCGCGCCGTAGTCGTCGTAAATCGCGAGTTCGGGCAGGTTGGCGCCCGCCCATTCGCGTTCTGACGCGACCGGACTGCAAGCGGCCGCGAGTGTCGCGCCCGGCACATGCCACGCAAGATTACGTGCGTGGCGCTGACCGAGCCGCCCTAATCCGACAATCCCAATCCGCACGGCCGCTTTCATGCCGCCCCCAGCTTGATGATTGTCCCTTCACGCCAGGACCGCGTAGCCGCCTCGGCGAGTTCCAACGCCTTCATGCCGTCCGCGACCGTCGTGCGAACCGGGTTGCCTTCCTGGATGGCATCGAAGAAATGCGCGATTTCCAGCGCGTACGCCGCGCGATAACGCTCGAGGAAAAACGCTTCCGGCACATCGTTTGAAACTGCCGTCCTTGAATACGCCGTGACTTCAGTCGGGCGCACATTCCCGGCTTGCAGCATGCCTTGGCTGCCAAGCAGTTCGAAGCGCTGGTCGTATCCGTACGCCGCGCGCCGCGCGGTGTTGATCTGGCACAAGCGGCCGCGTTTCGTGCGGATCGTGACAGCCGTCGAATCGATATCGCCCGCCTCTGCAATCGCCGGGTCTGTCAGGCAGCTTCCGGTTGCGTGCAGCGTGTCGGCTTCGTCATCTAGCATCCAGCGGAAGATGTCGAAATCGTGGATCAGCATGTCCTTGAAAATGCCGCCCGAATGCTTGATGTACTCAACCGGCGGCGCGCCCGGATCGCGGCTCGTGATCACCAGCATTTCCGGATCGCCGATCTCACCCGCTTCCACGCGCGCCTTCAGTGCTGCAAAGGTCGGATCGAAGCGACGCTGAAAACCGATCATGCAGACCACGCCGGCTTTCGCGACGGCATCGGCGCAAGCGCGTGCGCGCTCGAGCGTCAGGTCCACCGGCTTTTCGCAGAACACATGCTTCTTTTGCGCCGCCGATTTCAGGATCAGGTCAGCGTGCGTGTCCGTGCTTGAACACACGACAGTCGCGCCTATCGATGCATCGCCGAGTGCGCCTTCCACATCGGCCACTTGCGCGCCGTGAAGCGCAGCCAACGCCGCGGCGGCTTCGTTGTTGACGTCCACCACGTACTTCAGGCGCACGCCCGGCTGCTTCGCCAGGTTCGCCGCGTGGATCTTGCCGATCCGCCCTGCTCCGAACACCGCCACATCAATCGTCATAGCCGCCTGTCTCCCTTGATTCTTCTACGTTCAGTTCAAGCCGGTACGCAAGCGCGATAAACAGCGCCTGGCACAAGCAGATCGTGCTCGTGAGCGAACGGAACGCGAACGCGCTGCCTTCCTTCACGAACAAATGCGCGCTCGCGTGACGCGCGAGCGGCGAAAGCTGGCCATCGGTAATCACTAATGTCTTGGCGCCGTGGTGCTGCGCGGCGCGCACGCAATACTGCGTCTCCTTGCCATACGGCGCGAAGCTGATCGCGACCACTACGTCGCCCTTCTTCACGCTGCGGATCTGCTCGCGATACATACCGCCGAAACCCGACACCAGATGCACGCGTTTGGCCGTGTGCTGCAGCGCGTAGACGATATAACTCGCCACCGGAAACGAGCGCCGCACACCGATCACGTAGATGTTCTCGGCGTGTTCCAGCATCTTCACCGCGGCTTCAAACTGGACGTCGTCGAGGCCCGCTTCTAGTTCCTCCAGCCCACTCCGGCTTGCCGCGATAAATTCGCGCGCCACCGATCCGCCCGACAACTTGCCCGGCTTTTCATCGATCAGTTTGCGGATGCGCTGCTGATAGCTCTGCGCGGAGCCGTTCTGGCCCGTGTAGGCCTGCTTGAAGATTGCCTGGAGATCAGAGAAGCCGGAGAAACCGAAGCGCTGGGCGAAACGCACGACAGCCGATGGATGCACACCGCACGCACTGGCGATGTCGCCGGTGCGATCCATCATCACGTTGCTGCGATGTTGTTCGATGTACGCCGCCACGCTCTTAAGCTGGCGTGGCAGCGCGTCGTACGCCTCGGTGATCCGCTGCATCAGTTCGTCGACTGTGAGTGTCTCAGCCGTCTCCTGGGGGTCCTGCGTGTCTTCCTGCATGCCGTGCTCTTGGTTTGTTTTGTATTCGATGCAACCGATTATAGATACCTGATCGAACAAATGGAATTAATTTTCCAAACTTCTAATAGTTAAACTTCCTATTGCAGAGCGACGAAACTTGTCCTAATCTTGGTCCTGAGCAAGGGGCGTCGAACGGTCAAGCGCCGTACGCAAGATGCCGGATGCTCGTTCAGAACAACAACCGTGATAGGTGGAGACAATGAGACTTTGCAATCGCCGAGGCGCCCTGCGCGCGCTCGCGGCTGCCGCTGCGTTGTGCGGCGCAGCAGCACTGAGCAGCCAGGCAGCGCATGCCGCTCCCGACGCCCATTTCGTTTTGATCAGCCACGCGCCGGATTCGGACTCGTGGTGGAACACGATCAAGAACGCGATCAAACAGGCGGACGAGGACTTCAATGTCCAGACGGATTACCGCAACCCGCCGAACGGCGATATTGCCGATATGGCGCGCCTGATCGAACAGGCGGCGGCTCGTAATGTCGACGGTGTGACCGTCACGATTGCCGACTTCGACGTATTGAAGGGCGCGATCTCCAAGGTCACCGCGAAGCACATTCCGCTGGTCACGATCAACTCCGGCACCGAAGAGCAAAGCGCGCAGCTCGGCGCGATCATGCACGTCGGCCAGCCTGAATACACGGCCGGTAAGGCGGCGGGCGAGAAGGCGAAAGCGGCCGGCATCAAGTCGTTCCTGTGCGTCAACCACTACGCGACGAATCCGGCTTCGTTCGAGCGTTGCCGGGGGTTCGCCGAAGCGCTTGGCGTCGATTTCAAGTCGTCCACGCTGGACGCAGGGCAGGATCCGACGACCGTTCAATCCAAGGTGAGCGCATATCTGCGCAATCACCCGGATACGCAGGCCGTGCTCGCACTCGGCCCGCTCTCGGCAGATCCGACCATCAAGGCGCTCAAGCAGATGGGCGTGGCGGGCAAGCTCTGGTTCGCGACTTTCGACTTCGATAGCGACATCGCAAAGGCGATCCAGGATGGCACGATCCAGTTTGCTATCGACCAGCAACCGTACTTGCAGGGTTATATCCCCGTCGCGGTGCTGGCTATCGTGAAGAAGGATCACACGACCGACCCGGTCAAGATTCGCCAGGCCCTGGAAGCGAATCCGAAGTTCAAGGCACGGCTGGCAACCTATGGGCTGGCACCGTCCTACGGGCCGCGTAATATCGGCTCCGGTCCGGGCTTTATCACCAAGGAAAACGTCGACAAGGTACTCAAGTACGCAGGTCAGTACAGATGAACCCGATGGCGGCGCGGTTAGTTCGACCTTAAGCGTGTTGCAAGCCGCGCCGCCATCTTTGAACACACCTTCAAGCATTCATCACGTCATCCGCACCATTCACCTGTATCGCTCGCGCATCAGCATGTTCGCCCTGTGAACCCACGCCGCATCGCGAATGAAAGACGAAGGAGACATCATGGGCGTAGCCGGAAAACCTATTCTCTCAGGACATCGCAAGCCGTCTGACGGCGCCGCGACATCGAGTTCATCCACCGCCACCGCAGCAGCCTCCGCCGACGAACGCATCCGCCGCGAATCCCGTTTCGGGCACATCCTGAATCGCCCGGAATTCGCCGCGATCTCCGGCGCCGTGCTGGTCTTCGTCGTGTTCGGGATTGCCGCCGGCAGCTCGGGCATGTTCAATCTCGACGGCATCATGAACTGGTCGCAGGTGTCCGCTTACCTCGGCATCCTGGCCGTCGGCGCTTGCCTGTTGATGATTGCCGGCGAGTTCGACCTCTCGATCGGCTCCATGATCGGCTTTGCCGGGATGATGGTCGCCATTCCCACCGTCTATTTCCACTGGCCGATCTGGCTCGCGATCATTTTTGCCTTTGCCGGCTGCATGCTGCTCGGCGCGCTGAACGGCTATATCGTCATGCGCACACGGCTGCCGTCGTTCATCGTCACGCTGGCTTTCCTGTTCATCCTGCGCGGCCTGACGCTTGCCCTCTCGATCATGTTCGCCGACCGGACCATCGTTTCCGGCGTAGGTGACATTGCCGCGAAAGACTGGCTTGCCAATACTCTTTTCCATGGCGTCGCCCTGCGGGATTTATTCGTGTGGCTGGGGCACATAGGAATCCTGAAGATGCTCGACAACGGCCAGCCGCTCGTACCGGGCATTCCGAAAGTGATCCTCTGGTGGGTCGTGCTTGCCGCCATTGGTGCATTCGTCCTGGCCAAGACCCGTTTCGGCAACTGGATTTTCGCAGCCGGCGGCGACGCAGTAGCAGCCAAGAACGTCGGCGTGCCGGTGCGGCGCGTGAAGATCTCGCTGTTTGTGCTCACCGCATTCTGCGCGTGCCTGTTTGCTGTATTGCAAGTGTGCGATATCGGTTCGGCTGCGGCAGACCGGGGGCTTGAAAAGGAATTCGAGGCAATCATTGCCGCGGTGATTGGCGGGACCTTGCTGACCGGCGGCTACGGCTCGGTAGTCGGCGCATGTTTCGGCGCGCTCATCTTCGGCGTCGTCCAGATAGGCATTGGCTACACCAGCGTGCCGTCTGACTGGTTCCGCGTGTTCCTCGGCATGATGCTGCTGATCGCCGTGCTGTTCAATCACTACGTGCGCCGCCGCGTTTCACAGGCCCAATAAACAAGCGCAATAAGGAAAGGAAAACAAATTATGTCCGATCCCATCCAGAGCGCACCGCCCGCGCCCGCCGACACCATCCTCGCACTGGAAAACGTCAGCAAGTTCTTTGGCAAGGTGATCGCGCTGAACGGCGTCACGCTGCGCCTGAGACGCAGCGAAGTGCACTGCCTGCTCGGCGACAACGGCGCCGGTAAATCCACACTGATCAAGACGCTCGCCGGCGTGCATACGCCCTCCTCCGGGGAATATCTCGTCGATGGCAGACCGGTCCAGTTCGGCTCGCCGAAAGAAGCGCTCGATCTGGGCATTGCAACGGTCTATCAGGATCTCGCGCTGGTGCCGCTGCTGTCGGTGGCGCGCAACTTCTTCATGGGACGCGAGCCGCAGAAAAAACGCTTCGGCTTTATCAACGTGATGGACCTGGATCTCGCCGCAGAAACATCGCGTGCGCGGCTCAGC
>DASYLW010000151.1:0-18713 GCA_036009385.1 Caballeronia sp. | reverse complement strand
AATCGCGCGTGCAAGTGAAGCTGAACAGCGTGTCGGTCCAGTGATGGACGCTAAGAACGGTTTGAGGATTAAGGTTGCTCATGGCTTCATGGATAGTGCGGAATCAGGGCGGCGCAGTAGTGCGTTCCGGCGGCCGTTGTTGCTTGAATAACTCGGGCTCGATTCCGGCGACAACACCTCGAAGGCGCGACGAAAGCAATGCGTGATGCGAAAGCGGAATTTCCGGCGATAAGCGAGAACCGGGTCGATTGCTGCGACGACCCGCGCATTCGGAGCGAATGTTCCGCCGAATGGCGAAACTTCTGCATCCCGGCTTGCGTCACGCGTAATCCATTATTTTACCGCACACGCGATTTCCGGGTTTGAGGCGCTCTCTTTCGACGACCTGCACTGGAACGACCGGCCAATAGAGAAAAACCACAGGCTCATGTGAAGCAAGCGTTCCGGAGTCGGCATGATAGCAACCTGTGCGCGCAGCAAGGCAAAGGCCCTGCTGCCGTCAGGCAGGTTCGGCGAAGCGGAAAACGGTCGGCGCTGACACCGGCATGACCAGCCGTTTTCATCCGGGCCGCTGCAGCCAGCGTTGCGCCGGCCGTGAGCGTCGAAGCAACGTTGCGGCTTCGATCACAAGTCAGGGAACGCAGTGCTAGCCGCGCCCCTTGATGCTCATCGGTACGGCTTCAGATCCGCTGATCCGTCGATGGCTTTTCCCACAGGTTGATCCCGCCTTCGGTCGCGTGCTGATCGATTTCCGCGAGTTCTTCCTTCGAAAACTCCAGGTTTTTCAACGCGCCGACGTTCTCCGTCACTTGTTCCGGACGGCTCGCGCCGATCAACACCGACGTCACGCGTCCGCCGCGCAACGCCCACGCCAGCGCCATTTGCGCGAGGCTCTGACCGCGCCGTTGCGCGAGTTCATTGAGCTTGCGCACGTGCTCAATATTCTTCTCGCTCAAATGCTCCTGCTTCAGCGACCCGCCGCCCGGCTTGTTGATACGTGCATCGGCCGGAATGCCATTCAGGTATTTGCCTGTCAGCAGCCCCTGCGCCAACGGCGTGAACGCGATACTGCCCGCCCCCACGTCGTCGAGCGTATCGAGCAGATCTTCCTCAATCCAGCGGTTCAGCATGTTGTATGACGGCTGATGAATCAGCAGCGGCACTTTATGCTCGGCCAGCAGCTTGGCCATCTCGCGTGTTTTAGCCGACGAATACGACGAAATGCCCACGTACAGCGCCTTGCCCGAATGCACGGCGGTCGCAAGAGCGCCCGCGGTTTCTTCGAGCGGCGTATCGGCATCGAAACGATGCGAATAGAAAATGTCGACGTAATCCAGGCCCATGCGCTGCAGGCTCTGGTCCAGCGACGCCAGCACGTATTTCCGCGATCCGCCGCCCTGGCCGTACGGGCCCGGCCACATGTCCCATCCCGCCTTCGACGAAATCAGCAATTCGTCGCGATACGGCCGGAAATCGTCCTTGAACAATCGCCCGAAATTCGTTTCCGCGCTGCCATACGGCGGGCCGTAGTTGTTCGCAAGATCGAAGTGCGTAATGCCGAGATCGAACGCGGTGCGCAGGATGTCGCGCTGCGTGGAGATCGGCGTGGTGTCGCCGAAGTTGTGCCAAAGACCTAGCGACAACGCCGGCAACTTCAGGCCGCTCTTGCCGCAGGTGCGGTAAGTCATCTCTGAATAGCGTTCGGAAGCTGCTTCGTAAGCCATGACGGAATCCTCGTATTGGTGAAGGGACAAAATGGGGTGTGTGAGCACGGGACAGGCAACAATCGCGCGGTTCATGTCGCCTGACGTTCGCCGAGTCCGTCATGGTAGCGAATCGCGCGGACTTGCGTCGGCCTTGACCCGAAAGACTTCAAGGCTATCCCGATATTCAGGACATGACCAAATGGCCAGCACGGGGAACGAATAGGGGGCGGACCCAGCCCAACCCTCTTCATTCGAACGAGGAGAGGCTTCATGGACCCACTGGACAAACTACGCCCTGTCTACGATTTTTTGCTGACAGCAGGCGTAACGTACGGATTCAACGTACTAATGGCCGTCGTGATTTTACTGGTCGGCTGGTGGGTATCGAACCGCGTGGCGAACGCGGTGAAACGTGCGCTTGGCCGTACGAATGCCGACGCCACGTTCACGCCCGTCATGGCGAGCCTGGTGCAATGGGCGATCCGGGTAGTCGCCATTGTTGCGGCGCTGGGCAAGTTCGGCGTTGCTGCGGCCAGCATCCTGACCGTGCTCGGCGCGGCCGGACTGGCCATTGGCCTGGCGTTGCAAGGCACGTTGCAGAACATTGCCGCGGGCTTGATGCTGTTACTGCTGCGGCCGTTCAAGGTCGGCGACTACATTGAAGGTGCCGGCGCGACTGCTGGAACCGTCAACGAAATCGGCCTGTTCACCACCCGTCTGACGAAAAATGACGGCGTCATCATGTTCGTGCCGAATAGCACGATCTGGGCGAACCCGGTCACCAACTTCACTGCCAACGACCGGCGTCGCGTGGTGCTGAATGTGATCATCCCGGAGGATCAAAATATTGAAGAGTCGTTGGCGTTGCTTCATCGGATTGTGGAAACCGATCCGCGCATCATCAACGAGGACAAGACGAAACCATGGATCGCTGTTTCGGAATACACCGATACCGGCGTGAAACTGAATGTCGCCGTGTGGACGAACCGGACCGATTACGCGAACGTTCAGGCCGATTTGCTGCGCCAGATCAAGCCGGGGATCAAGCCAGCGCCGAAGCCGCCTGAGCCTCAACAAGCTGCCACGGCGCTGGACTCAACGGCCAAGGCCTAATAAGCTGGCCGCCCGCACATTGAAGAGATTTTCATGACCAAGGCGATATCCATTGCACTGATTGCAGGCGGCATCGTGCTGCTGTATTTCGGCGGACAGTCGTTCCATTCTCTAAGCAATGACGTCTCGCGTTTCTTTACCGGCTCGCCGACGAACAAAACGATCTGGCTGATCGCCGCAGGCGCGGTCGCCATGCTGGCCGGGTTGATCGGGCTGGCGATCCCGTCCAAACGCTGACGCGTTCAGGGTGACGCATCAAATCAGCGGCACATCTTCCATCGACGCCGACCGTGTTCCCGGCAACGGCAAGTTGCTGGCGCCACGATAGGTGTAGACCAGCGAGAATTTCACCTGATCGGTGAGATTCTTGCCGGCCGAATGCAGCGTGTTGCAGTGAAAGAAGACAACGTCGCCGGCATTCAGTTTCGGCGACACCGCGCTGCGAATCAGCACTTCGTTCTCGGGCAGGTCGGAGCGGAAGAACTTGGCTTGATCGAAACGTTCAGACGTGAACGGCAACTTGTGCGACATGGGCACGAACCACAACCCGCCGTTCTCGACCGTTTCATTACCCAGCGCAACCCACGCCGAGACGAGATCATCCCGCTCGAAGTTCCAGTAACGCACATCGCGATGCCAGCCGGTCAGGCTGCCGTAAGCAGGATGTTTCGTCATCACGCAGTTATGGTGGGCGCGCGACAGCGTCGGCGCCTCGCCGAAATACACCTCCATCCAGCCGCGCACATCGGGCGACGTGGCCCAGGCGGCGAAGCGTGGATCGCGCCCGTATGCGTCGAGCAAGCGTCGCACGGTATGTCCACCGGGCGCGTCTTTCGAATCCGGCGCGCCGGGATATTGCAGGTCGGCTTCGAACTCTACCGGCGCTGCTGCTTCCACCAATTGCTGCTGCGCCGCGTCGCGCATGGCTTCGCAGTGTTCCGGCGAGACGAGGCCGGGCACTACCACGTAGCCGTTCTCACGCAACGCGCGGACTTGTTCCAACTTCGATTGATTCGGCATATCGACTCACAGGAAAGCATCTGGCCGGCTGGCTTCATCAGACTGTAAGAAAGCCGGCTAATTAGGGCGAATACATCGATTGTAAATCGCCCCGGGCGTCCGGCGTTCAGTCCTGCGGGTTTCAGGACGTTGGACACCTGTGCGGGAAAATGCCGACTTCCGGCAGTAACAATTCTTCGATAACCTGCCGTCGTGCATTGAGAGAGCCCATCGAGAATTCCCTTCGATGAAAATCTATTAAATAAGTGCGCGCTTCAAGTTCGCAACTTTTATTGTGTTCAATCGATCAAACTGTTGAACGCTTTTTTTGATCCGACTAATGTCGGGTTGCAGCCATTGCGAACCCGAGCCTGTGGAATCCATGAATATCCGTTTCACGAATCGTCTTACCCGTGCCGCGGTCCGTGCTGCACGTCCCGCCGGACGCAACGTTGTCCGGGCCTTACGCCATCATTCCGCGCGCACTCAATTGCTCGCAGGACAATTCAGTAATACTCATCCCGTCGATGGCATTCGTTCCTGGTTTCGCGGATTTTTTTCAAATCTGCGATTAAGGGCGGCATCGCGACAGGCTGCATTCAAAGCGTTATTGCGAAAACCAACGCAATTACGCGCGCCCGTGGCTAAATTGAAATTGGCACCCGGCGTAATTAATACGACAAGCCGTCGTCCGCGCAGGCTCTCGACCAGCGACGGATGGTTTGCGTTTGCCGCTCGCTGACTATTTCTAAAGACGCGGAAGCCCTGGACTGGATTCGGTCGCGCTCGTGCGCGCGCGGTTTTGCCGCCGTGACCGCAGGGTGAAGCAGCGTGCGTGCCGAATGTGCACGACGCTAAAAAAAGCCCACTGAGCGTAATGCTCAGCGGGCTTTTTACATATTCAAACCGGACGTTCAGGCCGTTTCAACAACGGGTTCCGTGCCGGCAGCTTCGGCCAGCAGCAGCGCCTTGTCCGTAGCTTCCCAGGAGAACTCCGGCTCTTCGCGACCAAAGTGGCCGTACGCTGCCGACTTCTCATAAATAGGACGCAGCAGGTCGAGCATCTGGATGATGCCCTTCGGACGCAGGTCGAAATGCTCGAGCACGAGCTCCTGGATCCTTGCATCCGACACGCGGCCCGTGCCGAACGTGTTGACCATGACCGAAGTCGGACGCGCCACGCCGATTGCGTAGGACACCTGGATCAAACAACGTGAAGCCAATCCTGCCGCAACAATGTTCTTTGCGACATAACGGCCGGCATACGCTGCCGAACGATCGACCTTCGACGGGTCCTTGCCCGAGAACGCGCCGCCGCCATGAGGCGCCGCGCCGCCGTATGTATCGACAATGATCTTGCGACCCGTCAATCCGCAATCGCCTTGCGGGCCGCCGATCACGAAACGTCCGGTCGGATTCACCAGGAACTTGATGTCGCCCTTGATAAGTTCCGCCGGCAGGACCGGCTTGATGATTTCTTCGATCACGGCTTCACGCAGCGCCTTCAGTTCTATTTCCGGTGCATGCTGCGTAGAGAGCACGACGGTATCGATGCTATGCGCCTTGCCATCGACATAACGCACGGTCACCTGGGACTTCGCGTCCGGACGCAGCCAGTTCAAACGGCCATCGCGACGCAGATTCGCCTGGCGCTCAACCAAACGGTGCGCCAGGTGAATAGGCAGCGGCATCAGTTCGGGTGTTTCGTCGCATGCGTAGCCGAACATCAGGCCTTGGTCGCCGGCGCCCTGATCGAGGTTGTCGTCATGAGCGGCGTCCACGCCTTGCGCAATGTCCCGCGACTGTTTGTCATACGCGACAAGCACCGCGCAACCGCGATAGTCGATGCCGTATTCCGTATTGTCGTAGCCGATGCGCTTGATGGTGTCACGCGCGACCTGGATGTAGTCGACGTTCGCCTGCGTGGTGATTTCGCCCGCCAGAACGACGAGACCCGTGTTGCAAAGGGTTTCGGCCGCGACGCGCGAATACTTGTCCTGCGCCAGGATGGCGTCGAGGATGGCATCGGAGATCTGGTCGGCTACCTTGTCCGGGTGGCCTTCGGAGACGGATTCAGAGGTAAAGAAATAATCGTTTGACACGCTTCAGACTCCATTTGAGTACGGGTAAGTTGCTCACGTAGCCGACTTCGTCTGGAGTCTGAAGCGGCGACGCTTTAGCGGAAAACATGGTCCGGATAGCGCCGTTAAGCGCCATCCAGCTTCGCCCCGCAAGTTGTCCATTAACTCGGCGAAGGTTTTATTATAGCGGCTTCTCACTTTTGTCACAGAGCCGAACGTTTGCTGCCATCCCAGAAATACCTTTACCTGCGTCATGCCCGGAACGCTCCCCGGCACACTCGAAACCCCACCTTCCGGAGCCATGGGAGCGTTACATGTTAGGTCGCATTGGCCTCGCCCTGGCAGTGGGCTTCCTCAAACTGCTCGCCCTCATTCCCTACGGCATCACCGCACGTTTCGGCGATGGTCTCGGCTGGCTGCTTTACCAAATTCCGAGCCACAGGAAACGCATTGTGCATATCAATCTCGGTCTGTGTTTCCCCGAGTGGACGCCTGAGCGCCGCGAAGAAGTTGCAAAGAAGCATTTTCGGCACGCGATCCGCAGTTACGTGGAGCGCAGCGTGCAATGGTTCGGCTCGACGGAGAAACTCGCCAAGCTGATCCAGGTGGACAGCGAAGTCGATCTCCTCGATCCCGACATGCCGCCCACGTTATTGCTCGGTTTTCACTTTGTCGCGATCGAGGCGGCTTCGGTGTGGATCAACTACTCGCTGCACCGAACCTGCGGATCGCTGTATCAACCGATGTCGAACAAAGCGCTCGACGACATAGCGAAGAAACAGCGTGGCCGTTTCGACGCCGAAATGGCGAGCCGCGCGGACAGCGCGCGGATCGTGCTGCGCTGGCTGCGGGACCGCAAACCCGTCATGCTTGGAGCCGACATGGACTACGGCATGCGCAACTCCACCTTCGTGCCGTTCTTCGGCGTGCAAGCGTGCACACTGACCGCGGTCGGCCGCCTGGCCAAGACCGGACATGCGCAAATCATGCCGTTCGTGGGCGAAGTGCTGCCGAACTACAAGGGTTACCGGCTGCGGGTGTTCAAGCCCTGGGACAACTACCCGACCGGCGACGACGCAGCCGACGCCCGCCGCATGAACGCGTTCCTCGAAGAGCAAGTCCGGCTGATGCCAGAACAGTATTACTGGGTACACAAACGCTTCAAGACGCGACCGCCGGGCGAGCCGGGCTTTTATTGACGGGCTAGTACCAGTCTCAGGGAAACAATGGGTGATTGCTACACAAGATCGGGCTCATCCCCCAATCGGTCTAGTGCATGCCCTTGCTGCGCGTCACTTACAATAGCGTCATGAAACTCGAATTCACCAAAATGCACGGCGCGGGCAACGACTTTGTCGTGCTCGACGGCTACTCCAAACCGCTCTCGCTGAACGGAGCTCAGGTGCGCGCGCTCGCGGACCGGCATTTCGGCGTCGGCGCGGATCAGTTGCTGCTGGTCGAGAAACCAGACATTGAAGGCGTTGATTTCAAATACCGCATCTTCAATTGCGACGGCGGCGAAGTGGAGCATTGCGGCAACGGCGCGCGCTGCTTTGTAAAGTTCGTGCGCGACCGGGGCCTCACCAGCAAGACGAGCGTTCGGGTACAGGTACATCACGGCGTGATCGTGCTAACCATGCAGGAGAACGGCGACGTGGTGGTGGACATGGGCCGTCCGGAGTTCGAACCCGCTTTGGTGCCATTTAACGCGGAAGGTTTGCAAGGCCGCACCGAAGTCGCCGACACGCTCTGGCCGCTCGGCGTACAAGGTGAAACACGCTGGATATCGGTGGTATCAATGGGTAATCCGCACGCCGTACAAATCGTGGCCGACGTGGAAAACGCGCCGGTACTGATCGAAGGCCCGGTGATCGAACATCACGCCCGTTTCCCGAAGCGGGTGAACGCCGGATTCATGCAGATCGTGCATCGTGGCGCGGTAAAACTGCGTGTTTTCGAACGGGGCGCCGGCGAAACGTTGGCGTGCGGCACCGGTGCATGCGCAGCGGTTGCTGCCGGTATCCGGCGCGGCCTGCTCGACTCGCCGGTGCAGGTCCAGACCCACGGCGGCATGCTGACCATCACCTGGGATGGCGCGCACAACGCCGCGGCCCCGCTCTTCATGGCTGGCCCCGCCACCACCGTATTCGAAGGCGAGATCGAACTTGATCCCAAACTCGCTCACGCCGACTGACCGTCAGGAACCCGATGCTGCCCGATACCATGAACGAACGCGAAGTCGCCGATTACCTGATTGCGAATCCCGATTTCTTTGCCGAACACGCCGAGTTGCTGGGCGCGATCCGGCTGTCCAATCCGCACGGCAAGTCGGCGGTGTCGCTGCAAGAGCGGCAGATGCAGATGCTGCGCGACAAGAACAAGCAGATCGAACGCCGGCTGGCCGAATTGCTTCGTTACGGACATGAGAACGACAGCATTGCCGCGAAGTTTCATCGATGGACCATTCGCGTGATGTCCGAGCGCGATCCGCATGCGTTGCCGAAAACCATTCCCGCCGGCCTGTGTGAAATCTTCGAGGTGCCGCAAGCCGCGCTGCGAGTGTGGGATGTCGCGGAGCCCTACGCGCAAGCCGAATTCGCAAGGACCACGAGCGAGGAAGTTCGCTCCTTCACGAGCGGCCTGACCACCCCGTATTGCGGGCCGAACACGGGTTTCGAGGCTGCCCAGTGGCTGACATCGGCGAGTTCTGTCTCCGTGGCATCGGCTACAACGGATGGTGTCGTCGATACCGCCAACACCACTGAATCCATCGCGCTGCTCGCGCTGCGTGATCCGTCGGCCGGCCCTGAAGCACCTGCATTCGGCTTGCTGGTCATGGGCTCGCCCGATCCGCGCCGGTTCCACGAAGGCATGGCCACCGACTTCCTTACGCAGATAGGCACACTCGCCAGCGCCGCGCTCAGCCGCTTGCTGCCTCACTGACATGACCGACGATCCGGTAGCCGCCTATCTTTCGATGCTCGAGCACGAGCGACGGTTATCGGACCACACGTTGCGCGGTTATACGCACGAACTCGATGAACTGAAGAAGCTGGCGAACGGCCGTGCGCTCGAGTCGCTGACCGCCACCGACATGCGGGGCGCTGTGGCGCGCGCTCACGGCGGCGGATTGTCGGCGCGCTCGATTGCGCACCGGTTATCGGCGTGGCGGGCGTTTTATCGGTGGCTTGCCGAGCAGGTTGAAATGCAAGCCAATCCGGTCGCGACCGTGCGCGCGCCGAAACGCGCGAAGTCCCTGCCCAAGGCGCTTTCCGTCGATGACGCCAACGCGCTGATGGAAGCGCCCCAGGGCGACACACCTGAAGCGCTGCGGGACCACGCCATACTCGAATTGTTCTATTCGTCCGGCTTGCGGCTCGCCGAACTGGTCGGGCTCGACGTGCACTTTGTGCAATCCGAAGGGTATTCGTCGGCCGGCTGGCTCGACCTCGCCAGCACCGAAGTCAATGTGCTTGGCAAGGGAAACCGGCGGCGGTCCGTGCCCGTTGGCAGCAAGGCGATCACGGCGCTACGTGCGTGGATCGAAGTGCGCGGGCAGTTTGTGAAAGACGATCCACATGCGCTGTTTCTGTCTGTGCGCGGCAACCGGATGTCGCCGAACGTGGTCCGTGATCGGGTGAAACACATGGCTTTGCTGGCCGGCGTGCCGTCGAATGTGCATCCGCACGTCTTGCGGCATTCGTTCGCCACGCACGTGCTGCAATCCAGCGGCGACCTTCGGGCCGTGCAGGAACTGCTCGGCCACGCCAGTATCGCGGCCACGCAGGTTTATACCTCGCTCGATTTCCAGCATCTGGCTCGCGTCTACGACCAGACGCATCCGCGCGCAAAAAAGCGCGGCTAGGCCAGCATTGGCCGCAAACAACAAGATGCCGGCGCAACGCTGCGCCCCAATGCGAGGCCGACTCACCGTAAAACCGGCGTAACCTCCAGGTTCTCTCGCTGCAAATAGAAACAGAAACAACAGAAGCACAAACCCGGCTCGACACCGCCACCAGCGTTCACCGAAGACCCGAATGAACATCATTACGCTGAAACCGGCGAACGAAAAGTCGCTTGCGCGCCGCCATCCGTGGATCTATGCCAACGCGATCGAACACGTGGAAGGCAAGCCCACGCCCGGTGCAACCGTGCTGATCCGGGGCCACGATGGCCGGTTTCTGGCGCGCGCGTCGTACAGCCCGGTCTCGCAGATTCGCGCCCGCGTCTGGAGTTTCGACGAAAGCGAGCCCATCGATCACGCGTTTTTCAAGCGGCGTGTACAACGGGCGATCGCGCACCGGCGAACAATGGTGCGCGACACCGGCGCCACCCGGCTGATTTTCGGCGAGGCGGACGGGCTGCCGGGCTTGATCGTCGATTACTACATCGCAGACGCTGAAGGCCAGCGTGGCCAGCTGGTCTGCCAGTTCATGGCGACGGGTGTGGAGCATTGGAAAGAGGCGATCGTGCAAGCGCTGATCGGCGCGACCGGCTGCCCGAACGTATACGAGCGCTCAGACGTGTCGATCCGTCAGAAGGAAGGACTCGAACAAATCACCGGCGTGCTGGCCGGCGATCCGCCCCCGGCCACCCTGATCGCGAACGAAGGCGGCGTGCGGTATCACATCGACGTCGAACGGGGCCATAAAACGGGCTTCTATATCGATCAACGCGACAATCGCGCGCTCGTGCGCCAATACGCCGGCGACCGCGACGTTCTCAACTGCTTCTGCTACACCGGCGGCTTTTCGCTGGCGGCGTTGAAAGGCGGTGCAAAACGCGTGATATCGATCGACTCCTCCGGTGACGCGCTGGCACTCGCTCAGCAAAACGTCACGGCGAACGGTTTCGATCCGCAACGCGCCGAATGGCTCGACGCCGACGCGTTCAAGACCTTGCGCCGCTTGCATGAGGACGGAGAGCGCTTCGACCTGATCGTGCTCGATCCGCCCAAGTTCGCGCCTTCGCGGGAACATGTGGACCGCGCCGCGCGCGCGTACAAGGACATCAACCTGACCGCCTTCAAGTTGTTGCGCCCGGGCGGCCTGCTGTTCACCTATTCGTGCTCGGGCGCTATTGACGCCGACCTGTTCCAGAAGATCGTGGCAGGCGCCGCGGCCGACGCGAAAGTTGACGCGCGTATCCTGAAACGCCTTGGCGCAGGGGTCGATCACCCACTTTTAACCGCGTTTCCCGAAGGGGAATACCTGAAAGGCCTATTGTTGCAAATCGCGTGATCGCCCATAGTTGAACGTTTCGGACAGCGCGTGTTCAAGGGAGCACAAAGCGTCCGCTTGACAAATATGTTTCAATAATCGACCGACCGCCTGTTTTCGGGCGTGGCGCAGGCGCCTCAGATCACGCCCGCAGCCTGAAAACATGCCGCACGATCCTTCGACTTTAAAGAACAGGGCGACCACCATGATTCCCGTTACCATCCTGACCGGCTTTCTAGGCAGCGGCAAAACCACGTTGCTCAAGCGCATCCTGAACGACAAGCACGGCATGAAGATCGCCGTGATCGAGAACGAGTTCGGCGAAGAAAATATCGACAACGAGATTCTCGTCCAGGAAACGAGCGAGCAGATCATCCAGATGAGCAACGGCTGTATCTGCTGCACGATTCGCGGCGACCTCGCACGCGCGCTTGAAGATCTCGCCGATCGCAAGAAGGGCGGCACGCTGAACTTCGATCGCGTGGTCATCGAGACGACCGGACTCGCGAATCCGGGTCCGGTCGCGCAGACGTTCTTCATGGACAACAACATCGCCGACGAATTCCTGCTTGACGCAATCATTACGCTGGTCGACGCAAAACACGCCAATCATCAGCTTGACGAACACGAAGTCGTGCAACGCCAGGTTGGTTTCGCGGACCGCCTGTTCATCACGAAGTCCGATCTGGTCGACGCTGCCGCGCTCGACGCGCTCAAGCACCGTCTGGTTCACATGAACCCGCGCGCCGCGATCAAAGTGGTGAATTTTGGCGAAGCGGACATAAAGGAAATCTTCGATCTGCGCGGCTTCAACCTGAACTCGAAGCTCGAAATCGATCCGGATTTCCTGGCGGAAGACGATCACGCGCATGAACACGATCACGCCGGGCACGACCATGCGCACGACGATGATCACGACCACGCCACCTGTGGCCACGATCACAGCCACGACCATGAGCATGGCCACGCGAATCACCACCATGCGCATCACGACGACAAGATCAAGTCGTTTGTATTCCGCAGCGACCGTGCCTTCGATCCCAACCGGCTCGAAGATTTCCTCGGCGGCATCCTGCAGATCTACGGCGAGCGCCTGCTGCGGTACAAAGGCGTGCTGTATATGAAGGGCGTCGATCGCAAGGTCGTGTTCCAGGGCGTGCACCAAATGATGGGCAGCGATCTTGCCGCGAAATGGCAACCGATCGAAAAGAAGAACAGCAAGATGGTTTTCATCGGCATCGAACTGCCGCAGGATTTGATCATCGATGGGCTGACCGCCTGCCTGGTCTGATGCAAGACGCCAAATAGCTGAAAAAGCTGACGAAACCGGCGAAACGCGAAGCCCTCACACGGTGGCTTCGCGTCGCTGCTCAACCCGAAAAATCTCCGTTTCCGGCACAGTTCTCGCTATTTCTCCCCCGAAGCGCAATCATGCCGACACGGTAGCGAGGCTAAAATCGCTGCGCTTCGAGCAGTCGGCGCTTTTTCGCGATGAACGTCGTTGCAATATGTGTTCGCGCCCACCAAGAACCATCGCTTTTTAAACGTCAGCGCGTTATATTTTTGAGATAACGAACGAATCGCGCCAGTGTTTTGCTCAGGTGTAGTACGCAATTGCGATTCAGTTACAATACAGCCCCACTGGAGAATCCGGTGCACCGCCAAGCCTTGACTACAACGCCCGGCGCAATTGCTACTGGAAAGAAAGTGAACTGGGTGGAAGTGAAAGGGTAGAAGCGAACACAATTGAAGGACGGAAGTGAAGCACGGAAGTGAAAAGCAAGGTGTGGTTCCGAACATCGGGCACCGGTCGAATCGCTTGAAAATCAGTCCAGATGAATTCGTCTGGATGCAGCGCTGTAGATGAAATTGGCCCCGCGTGGCGCCGTCCAGCGCCGCGAGAATCGCAGCGCGTTTGCGTAGTAAGTGCATGCAGTAATTGTTGGCGAATATCGCCGGAGTGCGGGAAATCCGAACGACGGCGGCGGCGAGCGCGGCGAGCGACCGCGAAGATGGCGAACGACATCGCCCCACATTGAAGAAGCAAGCCAGATGACGACGAAACGATTGTTGACTGAAGACGAAATCCAGAAGATGGCCGACAAGGATTACATGAACGAGGATCAACTCGCGTTCTTCAGGGTCCGACTGGAACAGTTGCAGGCCGACATTCTCAAGAATGCGGGCCAGACGACCGAAAACCTGCGGGAAACCGTCATCGTTCCCGATCCGGCTGATCGCGCGACGATCGAGGAAGAGCATGCGCTCGAACTGCGCACGCGCGACCGCGAACGCAAGCTGCTGAAGAAAGTGCAGCAGTCGCTGGCGCGTATCGAGTCCGGCGATTACGGCTGGTGCGAGGAAACGGGCGAGCCGATCGGCATTCCGCGCCTGATCGCTCGTCCGACCGCGACGCTCTCGCTCGAAGCGCAGGAACGACGCGAGCTGCGCCAGAAGCTGTTCGGCGACTGATCCGCCGGTGCAGCGTGCGTTGCGGCCACGGTCGCGGCGGGAAACCTGCCGGCCGGGATTTGGTTCGAAGAGGTTGGAAAGCGCTCGAAACACGTTCGAAAGCACAAAAGGCACACGAAAATTCGTGTGCCTTTTTGTTTTTGTGCGGCGTTTTTGCGCCCGGCAAGGCGTGCTGCGTCGCGCGGGTGAGCCGCAAACATATCCCAATGGCTAACGCACGCAAGATGCCACAAGAAGCGCCTTGATAAATTCCACCGCGCCCTAAAATGAACTGGACGCGCTCTCGTAGCGCGGGCGTGGTGAGCGTCCGCTGGCGCGCAACATTGCAGCGCACCCGGCCTCCTCACGCGCCGAAAGGATTCCCCGGCGGCGCGGCGGCACGCAGGTCTTCCGGCTGCCGCGCCCACTCCGCTTTCAAAGGAATGCACATGGAACAGTTTCACGGCACGACCATCGTCTCCGTACGACGCGGTGACAAGGTCGCCCTCGGTGGCGACGGCCAGGTCACCCTCGGCAATATCGTGATGAAAGGCGGCGCGAAGAAAGTGCGTCGTATCTATGGCGGCAAGGTCCTGGTCGGTTTCGCGGGCGGCACGGCCGACGCGTTTTCTCTGCTCGACCGCTTCGAAGCCAAGCTGGAAAAGCACCAGGGCAATCTGACCCGCGCCGCCGTTGAACTCGCGAAGGACTGGCGCACCGACCGCATGCTGCGTCGGCTGGAAGCCATGCTGATTGCTGCCGACGCGCAAACAACGCTCGTTATCACGGGTAACGGCGATGTGCTCGATCCGGAAAACGGCATTTGTGCGATCGGTTCGGGCGGCGCGTATGCGCAGGCCGCGGCGCAGGCGCTCACTGAAAACACCGAACTCTCGCCACGCGATATCGTCGAAAAGGCACTGACCATCGCGGGCGATATGTGCATTTATACGAATCACAATCGCGTCATCGAGACGATCGAGTAACAGGGCATTCGCGCAAAACGCGAGCACAGGACAAGGACCAACGATGAGCACAATGACTCCCGCCGAGATCGTCTCGGAACTCGATAAACACATCATCGGCCAGGGCCGCGCCAAAAAAGCGGTCGCTGTCGCGTTGCGCAACCGGTGGCGGCGTCAGCAAGTCGCCGAACCGCTGCGCCAGGAAATCACCCCGAAGAACATCCTGATGATCGGACCGACCGGCGTCGGCAAGACGGAAATCGCGCGGCGTCTGGCGAAACTCGCCGACGCGCCGTTCATCAAGATCGAAGCAACGAAGTTCACCGAGGTCGGCTACGTCGGTCGCGATGTAGACAGCATCGTGCGTGACCTGATCGAAATTTCGGTCAAGCAGACGCGTGAATCCGAGATGCGCAAAGTGCGCTCGCGGGCCATCGACCGCGCCGAGGACCGGGTCCTGGACATCCTGCTGCCGAGCGCGCGGCCAACGGCGGGTTTCGGCACGGCCGAGTTGCAGGACGACAGCGCGAACAGCACGCGCCAGACGTTCCGCAAGCGCCTGCGCGAAGGCCTGCTCGACGACAAGGAAGTGGAGATCGACATCGAGGCGCCGCAAGCGACCATGGACATCATGGGGCCGCCGGGCATGGAGGAGATGACCGACCAGATCCGTTCTATGTTTGCGAATATCGGCGGCGGCAAAAAGACGCAGCGCAAGGTGAAGGTCAAGGACGCGCTGAAGCTGCTTACCGACGAAGAAGCCGGCAAGCTGCTCAATGACGAAGAGGTCAAGACCAGGGCAATTCAAAACGTCGAGCAGAACGGCATTGTGTTCCTGGACGAGATCGACAAGATCGCTTCGCGCAGCGAGACGGGCGGCGCGGAAGTGTCGCGGGCCGGCGTGCAGCGCGATCTGCTGCCGCTCGTGGAAGGCACCACCATCAATACAAAATACGGGATGATCAAGACGGATCACATCCTGTTTATCGCCAGCGGTGCGTTTCATCTGGCCAAGCCGAGCGATCTGATCCCCGAACTTCAAGGACGTTTCCCGATTCGCGTCGAACTGGATTCGCTGTCCGTGGAAGATTTCGAATCCATTCTGAATACGACTGATGCCAGTCTTGTGAAGCAATACACGGCGTTGTTGGCGACCGAAGACGTTGAGCTGGATTTCAGCTCAGACGGTATTCGCAGGATGGCCGAGATTGCGTTTTCAGTGAACGAAAAGACCGAGAATATCGGCGCACGTCGGCTTTATACCGTGATCGAAAAGTTGCTTGAGGAAGTATCGTTCGCGGCGGGCAATCACACGGGTCATCCGGTGAAGATCGATGCCGCTTATGTCGATAAAGCGCTGAACGATGTAGCCGAAGACGAAGATTTGTCGCGCTACGTGCTGTAAAAGCGCTGCATCAGACAAAGGGCGGCTCGCCTGATTTCAGCGCGTTGCTGAAATCAGGGGAGCCGCCCTTTTACGTTCTACATAACGTTTATTGCCGCACGGGTTTCTTCGCCAGCTTGCGCTGCAGTGTCCGGCGATGCATGTTCAACGCACGCGCCGTGGCTGAAATATTGCCGCTGTTCTCGGCCAGCACGCGCTGGATATGCTCCCACTCCAGCCGCGCGACCGACAGCAGCGCCGGATGCTCGATAGCCTCTTCGGCCGTCTGCTCGCTGGCCTCTTCCTGCAACGCGGAGAGGATTGTCTCGACGTTCGCCGGCTTGGCCAGATAGTTATCGGCGCCATCTTTCACAGCCTGAACCGCCGTCGCAATGCTCGCATAGCCCGTCAACACGAGAATCCGTGCATCCGGCTGAAGATCGCGCAAAGGCGCGACGAGCGTCAACCCGGAATCGTTGCCGAGGTGCAGATCGACCGTGATCTGGCCGAACTTCTGCGTATTCGCCAATCTCAACGCCGTGGCGGCGTCATGCGCCTGATGCGGCGTATAGCCGCGCCGTGTCAGGCCGCGCGCGAGAATGCCCGAGAAAACCTCGTCGTCGTCGATGACCAAAAAATTTGTATCGCTCATGCTCTTTTCTCCGTAGTGACGGAAGCGGCGACGCCGCCGCGGCCCGTCCTTGCTGCTTTTTCCCGCGATCCTGGGGCGCTTGTGTCGGCGAGACGCAGGATGGCGTGCGTACCGTGCGGGTTGGCTGGCGTGAGTTCAATCGACCCGCCAAGCCGCGTTGCCGCTGAGAATGCCAGATACAAGCCGACGCCGTGGCCGCCTTGCGTGCTGTCGACCGGCGTCGCGCCGAGCGAACCCCGCAATGCGGCCGGAATGCCGGGGCCTTGATCGCGGATATCGAATTGAATCACGGGCTCGCCAAGATGCCGGCTCGCCGATGTCGCGAGCGTCACCGAGTCGCTGCTGGCCCGCGCCGCATTATCCAGCAGAATGGTCAGTATTTGCCCTACCGCGACGGGGTCGCTCAGAAACTGCCCCGCCCGCTTGCGCTCCTCCGTTTCGTCTTCCGATTGATGTTCCGCCTCATGTGCCGCTTCGTGTGCCGCTTCAATCAATTCAAAACGCACGTGCGGATGGCGTAAGCGCCATTGTTCAACAAACCCATGCAGCCAGTCATCCAGCGGTTGCCGCGGCGCGGGTCCGGTCGCGCGACTGCGCAGGCGCGCGAGCGCGGACGTGCACAACGTCATTTGCTGCTCGAGAAGTTCGATATCGGCGGAATAGGGTGCGAGATTCGGGTCGCGACGGGCGGAATCGCGTAACTCCTCGCTCAGCATCGCGATGGTGGATAGCGGCGTGCCAATTTCATGCGCAACCGTTGCCGCCTGGACACCCAGCGCCACGGCGCGCTCGTCGCGCAGAAGCCGCTCCTGGGCATCGGCAAGCGCAAAATCCCGCGCTCGCAGCGCCCGCGACATCCGCGCCACGAACCAGCCAATCAGCCCCACGCTCACCATGAAGTTCACCCACAGCCCGATGCGGAAATATTCGAACAAATTCAGCGGATCTTCCATGTTCAGCGGTACGTAGCTGACCGTCAGCAGCGAATAACAGGCGACCGCGAACAACGCGAGCCAGATTGTCAGACGCCACGGCAGCACGGCAGCGGCAATCGCCAGCGACGGGAGGTAGAGCGTGACGAACGGATTCGTGGCCCCACCGCTCAGGAACAACAGCGCGGACAGCGCGCCGAGATCGACCCAGAGCTGCCCGAACAGTTCGAGATTCGTTTCAGGCTGCGCACGCGCAACGCGCACCCACGTCAGCGCGTTGAACAATACCTCCAGAGCGACAATGGTCAGCATGGCCGCCAGCGGGAGATGTGCGCCGTAAAACGCTTGTACGACGGCGATCGTGACCAATTGACCGATGATCGCAAGACTGCGCAGCCAAAACAGGTGACCGAGATTGACGCGGCCTGTGTTCGTTATTCGATGCATCGCGGTGAATTTCACCTCTAATTTCAGAATAGTCTAATGGTTCGACTTAGCCGCTTGCCGCACCATCTAGCGTTGTTTCGTACAGGGCGGCCAGGCCGCATACACAAAATGACTAACAGCCCATCCTCGCGCCCCAACCAGCTTCTCAGCGAAGCGCCGCAGACCGGCGCCGTTCAAGACACCATTATCCCGCGTGCGCTGAACGCGTTCATTGACAACGCTCGCAGCGCGAACGCGCAAGGCAATCAGGTCGAGCGCGCCGTGTGGCTGCAGGCCGCCATGATGTTGCAACCTGACCAGTCCGAGACCGGCCTTGACCTGATCGATGCAATGCTGAAGCAGAATCGCATTGGCGACGGCATTCAGCTCGCAGCTCAACTCGTTGATCGTCATCCGCAACACGCGCTCGCGCTCTGGCATCTCGGTTATGCGCTCCAGCTCGCCAACCGTCACGCCGATGCGATTCCCTTCTACGAACGCGCCCACGCGATCAATCCGGCCGTCCCTACCCTGCGCAACAATCTCGCGGTCGCGTACGAACTCACGGGCCGCGAAGACAAAACACTGACCATGCTGGAAGAAGCCGTCGCCGCGAATGCCGACGATATCGAAGCGTGCACGAATCTGTCGCGCGTGTATCCACGCCACCGGCAACTCGAGCGTGCGCTTGCGGCAGGCAAGCGTTCGGTTGAGATCAATCCGTCGAATTCGCTCGCGTGGTCGAACTACAGTCTCGCGTTGAAAGAAGCGCAGCGTTGGCCGGA
>DASYLW010000150.1:0-3598 GCA_036009385.1 Caballeronia sp. | reverse complement strand
CCGGGATAGTGTTCCAGCTCCATTGCCTGAACCGTTTGGCCCTCGTTCAAGTCCCGCACCGTACCGACGAAACACGCCACCGCGCCCACCTTCGGGTTGTCCGCGCGCAACGCGGCGACTTCCGTGCTGAGATCGAAATCGGCTTCCTGCACGCGTACCCGGGTCATCTCAACCTCCTGTGACGGGCGGGAAAAACGCGACTTCGCAGCCTTCCGTGATGCGTCGCGACGCATCCGTCATTTCATGGTTGCATGCCATGCGCAACGAGCGGCCCTCGGCGAGCGTTTCCGCCCATGCTCCGCCGCGCATGCGCAGCCAGGCGCGCACGTCGCCGACGCTCGATACGCTGTCCGGCACATCCACGCTCTCGTTCGCCACGCCTAGCGATTCACGCACGCCCGCAAAAAACCTCAATTCGACTTTCATGATTGCCTTCGACGCAACTTCAACGCATCAGTTCTGAAAACGGGATAAACCGCACGGTCTCACCGGCCTGGATAGCGTGATGCGGCGGGTTGTCGATCAGACCGTCGCCCCATACCGTGGATGTCAACACAGCCGAGCTTTGGTTTCCGAACACCTCCAGGCCACCGGCTTCGTTCACGCGGGCACGCAGGAATTCGTTGCGCCGGTCACCCTTCTTCTGCGTGAAATCGGCCCGCATGGAGTACACGCGCGGCTCAACTGCTTCGGCGCCCGCCAGCCGCAGGATGAACGGCCGCACGAACAGCAGGAACGTGCAGAAACTGGAGACCGGATTCCCCGGCAATCCAATAAAAAACGCCTCGCCGCCGTTTTGACCGGCCGCCTCGCGCCGCACCGCACCGAACGCGAGCGGCTTGCCTGGTTTCATCGCGATCTGCCACATGGAAATGCGCCCTTCGGCTTCCACAGCCGGTTTCACATAATCTTCCTCACCGACCGACACGCCCCCGCACGTGAGGATCAGGTCATGATCGCTCGCCGCTTGCCGCAGGCTTTCGCGGGTTGCGTCGAGACGGTCAGGAACGATACCGAGGTCGGTCACCTTGCAACCCAGTTCGCCAAGCAACGCACGCAGCGTGAAACGATTCGAGTTGTAGATCGCGCCGGGGCGCAACGGCTCGCCGGGCATGGTAAGTTCGTCGCCCGTGAAAAACACGGCCACACGCACTTTGCGCACCACGTCGAGCGCAGCGCTTCCCACCGATGCCGCGAGTCCCAGCGCCTGCGGCGTAAGCCGCGAACCGGCGGGCAGAATCACGGAGCCGCGACGAATATCAGCGCCTTGCTGCGTGATCCATTCGCCTTCCGGCGGCACATGGGAGAAGGCCGCGACGGCGTTGTCGGCGCGAACCATTTCCTGCATCACGACGGTGTCCGCACCCGGCGGCACGGTGGCCCCGGTGAAGATCCGGGCGACCGTGCCGGCAGCCAGCGGCTCGGCCGTCTGACCAGCCGGCACACGCTGTGAAACGGGCAGCGTCACGGCGTTCGTATCGGACGCGCCAGCGAGATCCCCGGCCCGTACCGCGTAGCCGTCCATGGAGCTGGTGCGCATGGGCGGGACGTCGAGCGGCGACACGACGGCCGTGGCCAGCACGCGCCCGAGCGCGTCGAAGGTATCGACTGTTTGTGCGCCGTCCACCCGGCGCGCGGCCGCCAGCAAGGTAGCGAGCGCGTCGGCAGTGGACAGCATTGGCGGGCGTGGGGCGGCAGGGGCGGTGGACATCGTCGGGAAGTTTATATTGACCATGAATGAGCAGGCGCAGCGCCAAAAGCGTTGTACCCGAAGCACTTATTGTAGCGAGAAGCCGGCAGCTAGCGTCCTTCCGGTTACGTCCGACCCGGGCTCATCGGCCATCCGGACAAGTGCAGGACAATGGCGCGCCCCGTCACGCGCCCGGCTTCGCGGCGCCTTTTTTCGACTGGCGCCCGCGCTGCCGCGTGACACGGGCGCGGTGATACACTCGCACGACACTTTCAGACTTCTCCCCTATGAAATTCTGTTCCGTCTGCGGCCACGAGGTCGGCCTGAGCATTCCGCCTGGCGACAACCGCCAGCGCTACGTCTGCGGCAATTGCGGCACGGTGCATTATCAGAATCCGCGCAACGTGGTCGGGACCGTGCCGGTCTGGGACGACAAGGTGCTGCTGTGCCGGCGCGCGATCGAACCGCGCTACGGCTACTGGACCTTGCCGGCGGGTTTCATGGAGATGGACGAAACCACCAGCGAAGGCGCCGCGCGCGAAACGCTCGAGGAAGCCGGCGCGCGCGTCGAAATCCAGAGTCTCTTCACACTGCTGAACGTGCCGCACGTGCATCAAGTGCACCTCTTCTACCTGGCGCGGCTGCTGGATCTGGACATCGACGCCGGAGAGGAAAGTCTCGAAGTAAAGCTCTTCGAGGAGAACGACATCCCCTGGGACGAAATCGCCTTCCCGACCGTCGGGCAGACGCTGCGCTTCTTTTTCGCCGACCGCGCCGCCGGCAACTACGCGCTGCATACCGGCGACATCTTCCGCTCGCTGCGCGAAGGCTGAGCGCCCCCGAGAATCATGGTTCCCTGGCTCGCCTCCGACGATCCGTTCCCCCCCGTCGAGCGCGCGCTCGGCGAGGCCAGCGGTGCGCCCGGATTGCTCGCGGCCAGTGCTGAACTGCAAAGCGGCCGTCTCGTGGATGCGTATCAGCGCGGTATTTTCCCGTGGTATTCGGATGGCCAGCCGGTGCTCTGGTGGAGTCCTGATCCGCGCATGGTGCTGATTCCCGATGAATTCAAAGTCTCCGATTCACTGCGTAAAACGTTGCGGCGCGTATTGCGCGAGGCGTCGTGGGAGATTCGCGTGGACGAAGACTTCGCCGGCGTGATGCGTGCGTGCGCCCAGACGCCACGCGAAGGCCAGCGCGGCACGTGGATCACGGCGGATATCGTCGAAGCGTATTCCTCGCTGCATCGCGAAGGACGGGCGCACAGCATTGAAACGTGGTTCGAGGGCAAGCGTGTGGGCGGTCTTTATGGCGTGTCGTTCGGGCGCATGTTTTTCGGCGAATCGATGTTCGCGCATCGCACCGATGCCTCGAAAATCGCGCTCGCGGCGCTCATCGGACACTTGCGCCACCATAAAATAGAGATGATAGACTGCCAGCAGAATACGTCGCATCTGGCCTCGCTGGGCGGCCGGGAGATCTCCCGCAAGGTATTTGTGAGACATCTGCGCGGGGCGGTCGGCGAGCCGCCGGTCCCCTGGCAGTTCGACAAATACGCGCTGCTAGAAACGCTCCGGTCTCCCGTGCTGCCACCTGATGAATCAGGCTGAACAAGGCCGGTTTTGAAGGGTGCGAGGTCCGGGACACGAAGCCGTCCAGCACGACCGGACGTAACGGTCGGGCGTGATGCATAGCAGGCAAGATAGCAACACAACCGAGGATTTCCGCCCTGCAATCGAACCGCTGCGGCACGGTTAGGACGGTAAGTACGATAGACGCTTAGAACGAGAGCTGCCAACGTGACTCACCCCAATGAGCTGCCGCTTTCTCCCCTTTCGGCGTTGCAATTTTATGCAACGGCGCCGTATCCCTGCAGCTATCTGGACGGGCACATTGCGCGCTCCCAGGTGG
>DASYLW010000149.1:0-5880 GCA_036009385.1 Caballeronia sp. | reverse complement strand
GGCAACCATCGACTGAGGATCGTCCTTGTAGATGTCAAAGCCAAGCGCCAGCACCAGTACGTCGGGCTGGAAGCGCTCAAGCACGCGCGCGGCGGTATCGAGGGAATCGAAAAACACGTCCTCCGACGAACCATGCGGCATCGGCAAATTCACGTTGTAACCCTCGCCGGCCGCCTCGCCCCGTTCGTCGTCGAAGCCAGCTACGGCCGGATAGAAGTTCGTCGGGTCGCCGTGAATGGAGACATACAGCACGTCGCTGCGATCGTAGAAGATTTCCTGTATGCCCTGGCCGTGGTGCATGTCGGTGTCCAGAATGGCGACGCGGCCGAACTTCGCACGCAGCGCCTGCGCCGCGATCGCCGCGTTGTTCAGGTAGCAGAAACCGCCCGCCGCTTCAGCGCGCGCATGGTGCCCCGGCGGCCGGCACAACGCGTACGCCTCGCGCGCGCCGTCCAGGATCGCGTTCGCCCCGCCAAGCGCGCTTTGTGCCGACCAGTAGGCAGATTCATAGGTATCGGGGCCGACCGGGCAACTGCCATCGGCGAGATAACGCGCTGCTTGTCCAAGCACGCCACGCAGCGGATTGTTCTCGCGGATATACACATTCGACATCACTTCGTCGCCCCATTCAGCGGGCATCTTCTTCCACTCGCGATGCGCTTCCTCAAGGAAGCGCAAGTAGTTCATGCCATGCACGGCGGCAAGCGGCGCGGCGCCGAAGTCGGCGGGTACGCGGACATCGAAACCCATTGCCTTCGACGCCTCGACCAGCCGCAATGCGCGCTCAGGAATCTCCTGTGGGGTGCGCATCTGACCACGTGAAAGGTACGACCGTGGATGATGTTTGAGTTGCGATGGATGGAAGTAAGTCAGCATTGTCAGGTCCTTGTTATGCGCTGATGGTCTCGCCAATCATCGCGCGCGCCAGTACTGCATTGATCAAGACATTCGCGCCGCACGTCACGTCTTCGGGGAGCGCGTCCTCGGCTTCATTGTGCGACAGGCCATCCACGCAGGGGATGAAAACCATGGCCGTGGGCACGTGCCGCGCGAGGTGGATGGCGTCGTGGCCCGCGCCGCTCACAATGCGCTCGCAGGCGTAGCCGAGGCCTTTGGCGGCTTCTTCCACGAGATTGACGCACGCTGAATCAAACGGCGTGGCCGGGCTTTTCCAATAGGTCGAGATGTCGGCTTCGAGTCGTCTCTCCGCGGCAATCTTGCCGAAGGCCGCGCGCACTTCGTGTTCCATCGCATCCGAGCCTTCACGACGCGCAAACAAGTTGCCGACTTCATCGGTACGCACCGTCATTCCCGCTTCATGGCACCACGTGGCGAACAACTCGCGCCCGCGCCGGTCTTCTTCCGTCAAGGCAAGGCGGCGTACCCCGCCCTTCGGCGTTGCGCCGATTTTCGCCATGGCGGTTAAACTCGCCCACAAACGCGTGCCATCTATTTTCAACATACTTCGTTATCCTCTAAATTCAACGGGCAGCCAGTGCTTCCGGGGCATCCGCGCGGCGATGCTTAAGCGCGTCGAGCGCGACAATCGACAGCAGCGAGATCCCGGCGAGACACGTATAAAACACCGCCAGCGGCCACCATTGCCCAATGAATTTGTGTGCAAGCCACGTGCCTATGAGCGGCGTCAGCCCGCCCGCAATCGCGCCGCAGACCTGATACGAAATCGAGATCGCCGAGTACCGCACGCGCACCGGGAACACGCCGCTGACAAACCCCGCGATGACCGAATAAAAGCTCGCCATGCAGACGACGGCAATCGCGATGCCGATAATCATCGACACCATGTTGCCGCTCTGCACGAGGATAAACATGGGATACGGCGAGATCATTGCGCACAGGGCCGTGAGCTTCAGGAAGCGCGCGCCGCCAATCTTCTCAGCCAGCCACGCTGCCAGCGGCTGCGTGAGGAACTGGATGATCGCAACCGCAAACAGGCAATCGAGGATCAGCGATTTCGTCACGCCCACATACTGCGTGGTGTACGAAATCATGAAGGTATTCGTGAAATACACGCCGGCAATCCCAATCGTATTCGCGCCGATGCAAAACACGACCAGCGCGCCCGACGAGCGGAACACTTCGGCTATCGGCGACGCAACCGTGCGCTTGGACAGCTTCTCGCGCTCGAATTCCGGCGACTCGTTCACGCCCATTCGAATCAACAGGCCGACCACGAGCAACACCGCGCTCACCAGGAACGGCAGGCGCCAACCCCACGCGATGAACTCCTCATGCGGCATCGATGTCACCGCGCGGAACGCCACCAGCGACAGGATCAACCCGGCCGGACTGCCGAGTTGCGCGAACGATGCGAAAAACGTCCGCCGTCCCTTCGGTGCGTGCTCGGCGGCCATCAACACCGCCCCGCCCCATTCGCCGCCGACGGCAATGCCCTGCACCACGCGCAGCAACACGAGCAACACCGGCGCGAGCAGGCCGACCTTCGAATAAGCCGGCAGCAAGCCGACGCAGACGGTTGCCACACCCATCATCATGAGCGTGGTCATCAGCGCTTTCTTGCGGCCGATCTTGTCGCCGAGATGTCCGAAGATCAATCCGCCCAGCGGCCGCGCGAAGAACCCGACGGCGAACGTGGCGAATGACGCCATCGTGCTGATGAACGGATCGTGCGACGGGAAATACAGCTCGCCGAAGACAAGCGCGGCGGCGGTCGCGTAGATGTAGAAGTCGTACCACTCGATCATCGTGCCGATGAAAGCAGCGGTCGCCGCGCGCACGGGCTGGCGAGTCGAACTGGATGCTGGGGTCACGTTGGCTCCTGATTCGCTTGTTTGCTTGTTTTATCGCACTGGTCAGAGCGTTTTATCGCCAGCCATAAAACATTAGTCCAATTTCGATTTATTATTCGCCGTATAAATCTGGCTAATACCTTGGATATTTCGATGACTCAAGGGCGTGTGGACATAGCGCGGTTCCTGAACGACCGGCTTGACTGGAACCTGCTGCGGACCTTCCTGGTCATCATGCAGGAGCGCAGCGTGAGCCGCGCCGCCGCGCGCCTGCACCTTACGCAACCGGCGGTGAGCCAGGCGCTCAAGCGCCTGGAAGACACGCTTGGGCGCAACCTGATCCAGCGCCGCGGCCCGCACTTCGAGCCCACGCACGCGGGCGAGGAGGTGTACCGGATCGCAAGCGATATCTACGGCCACATGTCGCGGCTCGAAACCGAGCTCGATGACCGCAGCGAAGACATCACCGGTTCGATCCGGCTGCTCACCGTGAGCCGCATCGACTCAGGCGTGTACGACGAGTTTCTCGCGGAATTCCACCGGACGTATCCGCGTATCGACTTGCATATCGAGGTGATGCGTTCGTCGGACATCATCTCGTCGCTGCTGCAAAAGACCGCGACTGCAGGACTCAGCCTGTGCCGCACGCCCATCGATAAACTCGAGCAGCGTTGTTTCCTACGCCAACGATATGCCATTTTTTGCGGCCGGCACCATCGCTTGTTTGGACGGCACGGGTTGACTATGGACGACCTGCTGGCGGAGAACTTCGTGTCATTCACGAGCGATCAAATTGGCGACAGCTTGTCGCCGCTGACCGTCTTTCGCGACCAGCGCGGATTCACGGGACGGATCGTGGCGGCGTCGCCCAGTCTGGACGAAGTACGGCGGCTGATTTTCGCGGGGTACGGCATTGGCTGCCTGCCCGAACATATTGTCCGCGACGACCTCACGCAACAGCGCCTGTGGCGATTGCCGCCGGAAGAGGGTCTCGCCGATGTCGACGTCGACCTTCTGTGGCATCGCGGACGCAAGATGAACGCGGCGGAGCAGGCATTTCTCGATGGCATGGAGCGCACGATGCAGCGTTATTCGCTGCCCGAACGGCTGGCGCCGCGCTGAGGCCCAGGCACCGGACTTCGCCTGCGCTGCCCGTTGAAAGCCCGCAAACCTCAAACCGTAAGCAGAACCCCCATACAATACCCGCACCGCTTGGGGCACCCTCGCCCTGCAATCCGCAAAATCGCACGACATCACCCCATCACGATCCGACCACATGTATACAGCAGCCTTTCCGAACAGGAAAAATCCATTCGCCAAACGTTGGCGCACAGCCGCGGCCCTGGTCATGGCCGCAGCGACTTTCACCTTCGCGATGAACACGCCCGTCGAGGCGCGCGGCGGTAACGGCGGCGGTTCAAGGACGGAAGCACAGAAACCCACGCCGAAACGCGCAGCGGCGAAGAAGTCGAAGATCCAGCGCGTGGCTGTTCCAAAGGTACCGGCTGGCCCGCTGCCAGCCACTGTCATGGCGGCGCTTGCACGCGCCCATGTGCCGCTTTCATCGATAAGCGTAGTAGTCGAACGGATCGGCAGCGGCGGCGTGCCTCTCGTCGCGATCAACGCCAACGAGCCGATGATGCCCGCGTCCACCATGAAGCTGGTGACCACGTACTCGGGCTTGTCGTTGTTGGGTCCGGATTACCGCTGGAAAACCACGGCCTACGCCGACGGTGAAGTCGATGCAAACGGCGTCCTTCACGGCAACCTGTATATCCAGGGAACGGGCGATCCAAAGCTCGTGCCGGAAGAACTTATCGACCTGGTGGACCAGATCCGCCGCAACGGCATCACGGGTATCGACGGTGCGCTGGTGCTGGACAAACGCTACTTCGACACATCCACGCGCAACCTCCCCGCCTTCGACGCCGACGAAAGCGCGCCTTATAACGTAGGCCCGGACCCGCTGCTGTATGCGTTCAAATCGCTGTCGTTCACGCTGACGCCGAACTCGGACGGACAAGTTTCCATCGATGTCTTGCCGCAGCTCGCGCAGTTGCAAATCGACAACGAACTCAGGGTCACGCGTGGCGCTTGCGCGGGCTCGCTGCCAGCGGCGTCGCCGAGCGTGGCGCAAACCACGGGCGGTTTTGTGCAGGCGTCGTTTATCGGCGACTATCCGCTGCGCTGCGGCCCGCGCACCATCAACGTCGCCGCGCTCGATCACTCCACCTTCTTTGCCGGCGGCTTCCTCGCGTTGTGGAAACAAGCGGGCGGCACGTTCAATGGCACCACGCGTGAAGGCCCGACGCCGGCCGGCGCGCGGCTGGTCGGCACGCATCGCAGCCCGGTGCTGTCGGATATCGTTCGCGACATCAACAAGTTCAGCAACAACGTGATGGCGCGCAACCTGTTCCTGACCATAGGCGCCGCGATGGGCAAACCGCCCGCGACAACCCAGAAATCGGCGGCGGCAATCGAGGCGTTCCTCCATCGCAGCGCGCTGCCCATGACCGGCCTTTACCTCGATAACGGCTCGGGCCTGTCGCGCGAAGAACACATCACGGCGCAATCGCTCGCCGACCTGCTCACGGCGGCAAATTCGAGCCCGGTGGCGCAGGTCTTCGTGGAGTCGCTGCCCATTGCGGGCGTGGACGGCACCATGCGCAACCGGCTCACGAACGCGGGCGCGGGCGGCAACGCCCACATCAAGACGGGTACGCTGCGCGACGTGCGGGCTATCGCCGGCTACGTGGGCGCAGAGAACGGCGAAAGCTACGTGGTGGTCAGCTTCATCAACGATCCGCGTGCCGAAGCGGCGCGGGCGGCGCATGACGCGCTGCTCGAGTGGGTGTACGAAGGCGCGCGTCGTACGGGAGCTATGGAGTGAAGCGGTTGCGAAGCGACTTAGAACCCGAGGACGCCCAATCTGCAAGCACAGGCAAACCCTCGTAGGAAACATCTCAAATCCTCTTAAAGATTCGGTAAGCTATCGCCACGATTGGCCGACGACCCACACGCATTGTCCGCAGTGTGTGTGGTTCGAAGATTCGAAGCCAGCGCCCAAGCGGAAAGCCAGCCGATAGCAACCTCGACGCGGCGTGCAGAC
>DASYLW010000148.1:0-12193 GCA_036009385.1 Caballeronia sp. | reverse complement strand
ATGTCGGGTTTTAGATCTGGTTTTAGCCTTGGTTTCAGCCTTCTCAATCTCTCTTAAAAAGGGTCATTTCCCCACCGCGGCTACCCGCAATTCGGCGGTTCTCAGGATGATCCCGTTCAGGTCCGCCTGCGTGAGTTCGCGTTGCTTGCGCGTATTGTTGGCGCGCATCTTCGGCTTCACCGGTTCGCCCTGATTGGTCCTCGAGGGTGAGCCCGCGATGCGCCGGTTGTCGCGCTCCAGTTGCACCTGCTGCGCCACCTCCAGCACGTGTCCCAGCCGCTTGTTATCGACCACCGCCCCCTGGTCAATATCGGACAAGCGATCGTACTGGCGATAGGTCAGGGCGCTTCCATTGGCCCGGATCTCGATGCGCCCATCCGGATACTCAACTACGTCCAGATAATGGTGAATCAGGCCGCGGTTGAGCGGCGTGTCGTCCAGCAAATACATCACCCGGTCGTACTGCACGGTCAAGGTCGCCGACACGCAGCGCGAGACCCGGCACGTCAGAATCAGATCAAGATTCTCATCCGCTCTGAGCGGCCGATGCGCGTTGTACGCACTCCTCGGTGCCTTGCCAAAGCGCTCGTTGAAGTCAGCAATGAAGTGGGGCGCATAAGCGTTCGCCGCTTCCTTCGTGTTGATCTTGCGCAGTCGTAATTCCTTCACCAGGCGATCCTGCAAGGTCAGGTTGGCGCGCTCCACGCGCCCCTTCGCCTGGCTGCTGTTGGCACATAAGGTATCCACGTTCAACTCGTACAAGGCCCGTCCGTATTGGGTTACGCCCTTGCCGGGCGTGCTCGCCGGATTGCTGCAATGGAACACGCTCGCGCGGTCGCTGTAGAGTGCGACTGGCTTGCCATGCGCCTCGATGTACTGTCGCGTCGCTTCGAAATAGCTGAAAGTCGACTCGGTCGCGGTGAAGTGCAGCGTCATCAGCCGGCTGGTGGCGTCGTCAATAAACACCAGCAGCGTGCAGGCCGGCGCGCGCTCCTCAAACCACCGGTGATCGCTGCCATCGATCTGGATCAGCTCGCCCAGGCACGAACGCCGGTTCCTCGGCTGGTGGATCTTGGGCGGTCGTTGCTTGCGCGGAATCCACAGCCCGGCGGCGGTCATCAGGTGCCGGACGGTTTCCTTTGAAAGCGTCAAACCATGGCATTCGCGCAGCTTCTCGCAGGCCAAGGTCGGACCGAAATCGGCATAGCGATCGCGAATCAAAATCAGCGCCCGGTACGCCGTTGCCTCATCGAGCTTTCGATTGCCCGGACGTCCTCGGGCAGCCGACCCAACGCCGGCTGCGCCAGCTTGTTTGTACCGAAGCACCAGTCGCTCGACCTGGCGCACCGTCAGGTGCAAACGCTCAGCGGCAAGGCCAGGCTTGAGCATCCTGTCTACGACGGCTTGAATCACTTTGAGTCGGTCGAGTTCGCGCATGTTCAACGTCACCAGTTCGGTTGGCTGCATGGCGAGCTCCCATCGTTGGATCGGAAGCTTCCAGCATCGCACCAGCACCAAAACACGACATTCCTATCTTGCTCAAACACGACATTAGGATATTGCTGCTACAGTTTTAACGTTGATAATTTATCTTATGTAAACTTATAAACGTCGTAAGAAAACGGGCGCATTCGCAGGGAATTGCGCATCGAAAAATTGTCAATGCGGTAAGAGAGCTTCACGCGGACAAGCTTCATAGCAGCCTCTCCGAACGCTGGAGCACTTCGTTAATCGCAAACGTTGTTACGGGCCGCGAACCCGTCGCATCCGTTTGCGAATTCGGGTGGGTCGTTGTGGACTTCGACAAGACCGTCAACGTGATGTCCGTCTCGACAACCCGAAGCAAGCCCAAGTGCAGCCGCCCTCACCGCGTCCTCCAAGACTGCGACCAGTGCAGGTCGCGATGCGCGATGAGTGGTAAATCCTGCAATCGATACCCCGGCATCCGGCGAGTAATACACCGCGGTTCCCCAAAGCTTCGCGTGCGAACAGCACTCGCGTCCACCTATGCACTTCACTGAAATGCCCAGGCGATATTCTTCAGCGACCTCATGCTCACCGCTGCGCAGCATTTCGGCGAGCGTGGCAGGATTATCGAATATGCGATGCTCGCAAAGGTCCTGGTGAAACGTAGCAAGATCACGCACCGACATGAAGTATGAGAACCGACGGCCTGAGCACATCGCCGCGTTCTATAACGTGATCAACTGGCGCGAAGTTGCGCGCCGTTATGCAGGCCGCGCGCGCGTGAAGAATGTATAGCCAGCACGTTGAAGAAATTATTGCGCGACTCAGCACATCACTGCTGCAGTCGCGCACTACTTGATGGCCTGCATGCCGAAAGAACCTCGCGGCCATGGCGGGCTTGATCGCTCAAATAGCAGTCAATTACCCGGCAAATTTTTAAAGTTTTCCATTTGCTTGCGCGTCGTCATGGCTATTCCCAGCGGGATCGCAATGCCGGCGAGGATTCCCAATACCGATCCAAACATCTGCGCAATACTTACCGGTGTACGGCCGACAGGCGAATAAATCCCGGCGATAACAGCCCAAGAACCGTTTCGAATGTCTGCGTCGGGATCATTGCTCCTTGTTCACGCGGGCTTAAGCACCTTTTTGTGTTTGCTCGTCGCCGGTTGCTTGAACATCGCCTTGCATTCAGGACTGAGTTGCTGAAGATGCGCCTTCATGCAGGCGGTGATTTTCTGCTCGTCCGGAATATCCGCCGCGCAATAGCGAAGCGCGTCGCCTTTGCAGGCTGCGGTCTGCTCATCGCGGGTCGCGGCAACCGCCGCATTGCTCAGCAGAATTCCAAGTAAAGAAACAGCGGTGAGAACAAAACGGGACATGGACGTGGAAAAAAGTGGCTATATTGTGCCGCTTAGCAAATCGCGCGCCCGCTCTCCTTGCCTGATCTCTGAGCACGGATGGAAGTGCTTAAGACGACAACTGGCCGGACGACTGCTGACCCTTGCTGTTCACTGGCCCTCCTTCGCGGGTCATCAACCCATCCGCGAACACTCGAGCGTGCTCGCCCCTCCCGGACAGTGCGCACAGTACGCAACTATTGTGTCAACATGCGCGACTTCATTTCATTCGCTACACGCATCTCTTCATGGCTTCGAACAACGCGCATCACGCGACCGGGTGGGCAGCAGGTTTGATCGCTGCCGCGGTCGTCAGCAAGGCGGGTGCAGCCGGTCCGTATCACCTCTGGGGCGTACTGAGTTTTTGTGCGGGCGTGTTTGGCGGCACTGCGCCGGACTGGCTCGAAGTGGCGTGGTGGACGCGCGCGCGAAAGTTATGGATCACGCATCGCACGCTCACGCACTGGGGTGTCGGCTGGGTTGCATTGCTTGCCGTTTCATACCATTTTCTGGGCGTTCACCCATGGGCTGCCGTCAGTTTCGGCTTCGCCTGCGGCGGTCTGATGCATCTCTTCGCCGACTGGCCCAACCCGCTTGGCGTACCCTGGCTCATCTCGCGACACTCCCTGAACTGGTGGAACAGCGGCCGATGCGACGCGTTGGTCGTCGGCGCGGCATGGATCGCGGCGGCCGTGGCTGTAGACCACGTCTGGTTTCACAGCATGGTCGGCCTAAAGCTGCTTCACGCGCTCTGAACGCAAACGCACGCGTCGCACAGATCGCACGAGTCTGCCGAACGCTTTGATTTTCGGCCCTTTCTTCATCAACGATCGGTAGCCGGACAATCGCGCGATCAAAGAGCGGGTCGTCGCCGACGCCATCGACCTTCCTTCGACCTTTTATTCTCGCAGGATCAGACCAGCGGATTTTTCACGGCCCAGCCCCTGCCAATGCCCTTTCGCGGCCACTTTGTTTCTATCGGAAAAGCGACGCAAAACCTGTGGATTCCGAGCGCCCGCCGATGTCGAGCGTCACGTCGTACAAAAGCCGCGACGCGCCTGGAGCCCCCTGTCCCATGGTTCATTGCTTGCCATCCGCGTCGACCGGATCGTTTGTTGCGGCGCAATAAAGCACCCTCGCCGCGTTTGAGCAATTAATTTTCGCTGGTGATTATCGGCGCCAGTCGTCCGGGCAACACCGCCGTCAACAGGCGAGCGTCGACACGATCCCTTCAACAGACGGAGACACGCACTTGTTCCTATACGGCTATGGTCCACTGCTGCTCGCGGGCGCGAAACAGACGATTGCACTCGCGGTCCTGTCTCTTGCGGTATCGATCCTGCTCGGGCTCGCCGGTGCAAGCGCCAAGCTATCGGGCAACCGCGTCACGCGCGGTATTGCCACCGCCTACACCACGCTGATTCGTGCCGTACCCGACCTGGTCCTGATGCTGCTGCTTTTCTACAGCATCCAGATCGCGGTCAACAATCTGACCGATGCACTCGGCCTGGAGCAATTCGACATCGACCCCTTCACGGCCGGCGTCCTCACGCTCGGCTTCATCTACGGCGCCTACTTCACCGAAACCTTTCGTGGCGCGTTTCTCGCGGTGCCGCGCGGCCAACTGGAAGCCGGCAGCGCCTACGGCATGAGCGGCGCGCGTGTGTTCGTGCGCATCCTGTTTCCGCAGATGATGCGCTTCGCGCTGCCGGGGATCGGCAACAACTGGCAGGTGATGATCAAGGCGACGGCGCTAGTGTCGATCATCGGTCTCGCCGATATCGTCAAGGCCGCGCAAGACGCCGGCAAAAGCACCTACAAGATGTTTTTCTTCATCATGGTGGCGGCCGCAGCCTATCTCGCCATCACGACTGTCTCGAACCTCGTTCTGTTGCATCTCGAACGCCGCTATTCCACGGGCGTGCGGCACGCCGACCTCTAAGCCGACTCTCAGCTACCTCTCAGCAAACAGGGAAACGCGACCATCATGATCCAGATACTTGCCGATTACTGGCGCCCGTTTCTTTACTCCGACGGCATGCGCGCCTCGGGCCTTGTCGTCACCTTGTGGCTGTTGGCGAGTTCGCTTGCGCTCGGTTTTATCGCGGCGGTTCCGCTTGCCTGCGCGCGCGTATCGAAGAACCGCTGGCTCGCCACTCCGGTGCGCCTTTACACTTACGTGTTTCGCGGCACGCCGCTTTATGTGCAGTTGCTGCTGCTCTACACCGGCATGTACGGTCTCGAGTTTGTGCGCTCGCAGTCGCTGCTCGACGCCTTCTTTCGCAGCGGGTTCAACTGCGCGATCCTGGCCTTCGCGCTCAATACTTGCGCGTACACCACCGAGATTTTCGCCGGTGCGATCCGCTCGATTCCGTACGGTGAAGTGGAAGCGGCACGCGCGTACGGCATGAGCACCTTCACGGTGTACCGGCGCGTGATCCTGCCGTCCGCGTTGCGACGCTCGCTGCCGCTGTACAGTAACGAAGTGATCCTCATGCTGCACGCCACGACGGTCGCGTTCACGGCCACCGTACCGGACATCCTGAAGGTCGCGCGCGACGCCAACTCGGCCACTTATCAATCGTTCGAGTCCTTCGGGCTCGCGGCGCTGATCTACCTGGCGGTGTCGTTCGTATTGATCGGCGTGTTCCGGCGGGCGGAAAAGCGCTGGCTTGGATATCTGGGCACAAGTCGGCGCTAAGGTCGGCGCTAGAGGTCGGCGCTAGAGATCATCGTTTAAAATCAGCCAGCTAGAGCGTTGCCCTAGTCCGAATTGCAGTTCAGTCAACCACCCCGGGAGTATGAGTTGGAGCCAACCGCCAAAGATGCCGCGACGAAGCTGGTCGCGCAAGACATTCACAAGCGCTACGGCGACAACGAGGTGCTCAAGGGCGTATCGCTTTCCGCACGTGCGGGCGACGTCATCAGCATCATCGGCGCGAGTGGCTCGGGCAAGAGCACGTTCCTGCGCTGCATCAACTTCCTTGAGCGGCCGAACGCAGGGCAGATCGAGGTGGATGGCGAGACGGTGCAAGTCAAGGCCGACCGCGCGGGCAACTATGAGGTGGCTGATCGCAAGCAGTTGCAGCGTGTGCGCACGAAGCTCGCGATGGTGTTCCAGCACTTCAACTTGTGGTCGCATATGACCGCCGTCGAAAACGTGATGGAAGCGCCGCGACATGTGCTCGGTCTTTCGAAGAAAGAGGCGGAGGAGCGTGCGCGGATGTACCTTGAGAAGGTCGGTCTCGCGCCTCGCATCGAGAAGCAATATCCTTCGCATATGTCCGGCGGGCAGCAGCAGCGCGTGGCCATTGCGCGCGCACTGGCAATGCATCCCGACGTAATGCTGTTCGACGAACCGACTTCCGCCCTCGACCCGGAGCTGGTCGGTGAAGTGCTGAAGGTTATGCAGAAGCTTGCCGAAGAGGGCCGCACGATGATCGTGGTTACGCACGAGATGGGCTTTGCGCGCAACGTCTCGAACCATGTGATGTTCCTGCATCAGGGGCGCACTGAGGAAGAAGGTGCGCCGGCAGACGTGCTCACGGCGCCGAAGAGTGAACGTCTGCGACAGTTTCTCTCCGGTAGTCTTAAGTAAGCCCGTGAGCATAAGCGCGAGCGTTAACGTTAACTCCGGCCCCGGCGCCAAGCCACTCAAGGTCGCAGTCGTGGTGCTGCCTCCCTGCTCCATGAGCGGCGTGGGCATGATCCTCGACAGCCTGCGTCTCGCGAACGAGATCGACGGCCACGCGCTCTACGACTGGCAAATCTGCTCCTGGGACGGCCGCCCGCTCACATTCGCGGGCGGCGCGCAGCTTCACGCCGATACCGCGTTCGGCGACGGCGTCAGTTGCGACTGGCTGATCGTGGTCAGCGAGCGGTATCAGCAATTCGCGGACTATCGGTTATTCCTGCAAAGCCTCGCGCGCGTGGGCAGCCGCACGTCACGCGTGACCGGTATTCACCACGGCGTCTGGTGGCTCGCGATGGCGGGCCAGTTGAGCGCGTACCGCGTGGCGGTGAACTGGGAAACGTACCAGCAATTCGCCGAGGAGTTCGAGCGTTCGATCGTCACGCAGCAGATCTTCGAAATCGATCGCGATCGTTCGACCTGCACCGGCGGCCAGGCGACCGTCGACTTCATGCTTGCAATGATCGCGCGCGACCAGGGCGCGGATCTGGCGGAACGGATCGCCGATTCGCTTGGCATCGGCGTACTACGCTCGGGCGAAGAACGCCAGCGCATTCCGTTCGTGACCGCGCCGGGCGAGCGCCATCCGAAGCTCAACGACGCGCTGCAACTGATGGAAGCAAACATAGAAGACCCGCTCGCCACCGATGAAATCGCCGGGCTTGTCGGTATCTCGCGACGCCAGCTCGAACGGCTGTTTCGACAGTACCTCGGCGCGATGCCATCGAAGTACTACGTCAACCTGCGCCTCACCAAAGCACGCACGCAATTGCAGCGCACCAGCAAGTCGGTGGTGCAGATCAGCCTCGCGTGCGGGTTTGCATCGGCGGCGCATTTCTCCAATGCTTACCGCGACCGCTTCGGCGTGACGCCCCGTGAGGAGCGCCGCAACTGGATCGAAAAGCATAGCGGACAAGCGCCCGACGAACCGCGTGGCGGCGCGTTGCTCGGTTCATCGCGTGAGCCCGTTTGAAGTCCTGTGTGCCAGCTTGCCAACTCCGTTTCAATGCCCGCGAATGTTCGCGTGAATGGAATTTTCCTTCATACTGGCAGCCGCAGCACCGAAACGGCGTTGCCGTGCGGTCGTCGTATTACTTAGGAGCATGATCCATGCATGATTCTTATCTTGCGCATGTGCGCAGCACGCTCGATCAAATTCGCGCCGACGGTTTTTACAAGTCCGAGCGCGTGATATCGAGTCCGCAATCGGCCGACATTCGCCTGGCGGATGGCGGCGAAATGCTGAACTTCTGCGCGAACAATTACCTCGGTCTTGCCAACGACGCGCGCCTGATCGAAGCCGCCAAACAAGGCCTCGACCGCGATGGTTTTGGCATGGCGTCAGTGCGGTTTATCTGCGGGACGCAGACTGTTCACAAGGAACTCGAGCAAGCGCTCGCCACCTTCCTGAAAACTGACGACTGCATCCTGTACTCGAGTTGCTTCGACGCAAACGGCGGCCTGTTCGAAACCTTGCTCGACGAGTCCGACGCCATCATCAGCGACGAACTCAATCACGCGAGCATTATCGACGGCGTGCGTTTGTCGAAGGCCAAGCGTTACCGCTACAAGAACAACGATCTGGCCGACCTTGAAACGAAGCTTCGCGAAGCGGATGCCGCGGGTGCGCGCTTCAAGCTGATCGCCACCGACGGCGTTTTTTCGATGGACGGCATCATCGCGGATCTCGCCGGCATCTGCGATCTCGCCGATCGATATGGTGCGCTGGTCATGGTCGACGACTCGCACGCGGTGGGCTTTATCGGCGAGCATGGACGCGGCACGCCGGAGCATTGCGGCGTGCTGTCTCGCATCGACATCATCACCGGCACGTTAGGCAAGGCGCTGGGCGGCGCGTCCGGCGGTTATGTGGCTGCACGCCGTGAGATTGTCGAGTTGTTGCGGCAACGCTCGCGCCCCTATCTGTTCTCGAACACGCTGACACCCAGTATTGCCGCCGCCACGCTCAAGGTGCTGGAACTGCTGGCGAGCGGCGAAGGCGCCCAGTTGCGCGCCAGCGTGCGTGCGAACGGCGCCCATTTCCGCGACGCCATGAGCAAGCTCGGTTTCACGCTCGTGCCCGGCGAACATCCGATTATCCCGGTGATGCTGGGCGACGCCCAGGTCGCGTCGCGCATGGCGGACGCGCTGCTGCATGAAGGCGTCTACGTCATAGGGTTTTCGTTCCCGGTGGTGCCGAAAGGCCGCGCCCGTATCCGCACGCAGATGAGCGCCGCGCATACGCCGGCGCAGATCGATCGCGCGGTCGATGCGTTTGCGCGCGTCGGCCGTTCACTGGGCATCATCTGAAACATCGGAACAAATCGGACAAGTCATGAAAGCACTGGCAAAACTGGAACGTGGCCCGGGGCTGACGCTGACGCGCGTCAAGAAGCCTGAAGTCGGGCATAACGACGTGATGATCCGGATCACGCGCACAGCGATCTGCGGCACCGACATCCATATCTGGAAATGGGACGAGTGGGCGCAGAAGACGATTCCCGTGCCCATGCACGTGGGTCACGAATACGTTGGCGAGATCGTGGAGATGGGACAGGAAGTGCGCGGCTTCGCCATCGGCGACCGCGTGTCGGGTGAAGGCCATATCACCTGCGGATTCTGCAGGAACTGTCGTGCGGGACGTCGGCATCTTTGCCGCAATACGGTGGGCGTGGGTGTGAATCGCCCCGGTGCGTTCGCCGAATTCCTCGTCATTCCGGCGTTCAACGCGTTCAAGATTCCACCGGAGATTTCCGACGACCTCGCCGCTATCTTCGACCCGTTCGGCAACGCGACGCATACGGCGCTGTCGTTCAATCTCGTCGGCGAGGACGTGCTGATCACGGGCGCCGGACCCATCGGCATCATGGCGGTGGCAATTGCCAGGCATGTCGGTGCGCGCAATGTGGTGATCACCGATGTGAACGACTATCGACTGGAACTCGCACGCAAAATGGGTGCGACACGGGCGGTGAATGTGTCCGAGACGTCACTGCGCGACGTCATGGCCGAGCTGCACATGACGGAAGGGTTTGACGTCGGGCTGGAAATGTCCGGCGTGCCGAGCGCTTTCACAGGCTTGCTCGAAGCGATGAATCACGGCGGCAAGGTCGCGTTGCTGGGCATCCCGCCCGCGCACATGGCGATTGACTGGACCCAGGTGATATTCAAAGGGCTGGAGATCAAGGGCATCTATGGCCGCGAGATGTTCGAGACCTGGTACAAGATGGTCGCCATGCTCCAGAGCGGACTCGATCTCTCCCCTATCCTCACGCACAGCTTCGCGGTGGATGACTATGAAGAAGCCTTCGCGACCATGCTCTCAGGCCAGAGCGGCAAGGTGATCCTGGACTGGACGGTTTGATTTAGCCGGGCCGGAGTTCATGTCCATGAAACTTCAGCCCGATGCGCCTACGCACGTTCCAGCGTCGCTATTTCACGGACCACCACCAGCAGCATCGAAAGACTCGCACCGCTTGTTGCGCGCAATTCCGCCAGCAAACGCGCGTAACGTTCGACCGCGGCTTCTCGTTTAGACCGCCAGTTTTCTACGATCAGTTCAGGTGTATCGACATCGCGTGTTTGTTCGAGCGCACTGATCGTCAACGCACGCTTCAGTCGAGCCAGTTCTTCCAAAGCAGCCGCCCGCGCGAGCAAGTCCCAATGAGTGGACGCGGGCAGCGCCATCGCTCGCTCGGCGATCCAGCTGTAGTTCAACAACGTACCTATGGCGAAATAAACGCTCGCGACGATCTCGAGGCTACGGTCGCAACTTGCCGCAACTTCAGCGCTATCCAGCACCGCAGCCGATAACTCGCCGCTCGCCACGAGCGCCGCTAGCGGTCCCTCGACCCCCGCCTCCTCCAGCACGCGACGCCGTTCGGTCCATCCATCGAGTTCGTCGGCAGGCAGCAAATGCGGCAACTGCGGCGCAAGCCTCTGAGCTGCTTCACGACAACGCGCGACACGTTCAGCCGCGAGACCAGCCTCCTGCGCCGACAACTTCAGATGACGCAGGAACCAGAGCGTCGCGCCCTCCAGCAAACGCACGACATCGACGAACATTTTCGCCTGCACTTCGTCCGCCACGCGATTGTCGAGCGCGTCGATATTGCGCCAGATCTCGTTTAGATCGAATACATCGCGCGCCATGATGCAGGCGCGCACGATCTCGCTTGGACACGCATCGGTCTCCTCCATCAGTCGATGCACGAAGGTGCAGCCTACCCGGTTAATCAGTGCGTTCGTCAGGTGCGTGGCGAGGATTTCGCGCCTGAGCGGATGGCGTTGCATCGGCTCGCTGTAACGCGCCTGCAGGGGCAGCGGAAAATAGTCAGGCAGCATGCCTGCTACAAGCGCGTCCTCGGGAACATTGGAGGCGAGCAATTCGTCGTAGAGCCACATCTTGCTGTAAGCCAGCAGCACCGCGCGCTCGGGCGACGTGAGCCCAAGTCTTGCCGCCTGACGTTCGACGATGTCTTCATCCGACGGCAGGAACTCGATCTTGCGTTTAAGCCTGCCGGCACGTTCGAGCCAGCGCATCAGCCGCGCCTCGCCGTCGAGCATCTCGGCCACGTACCGGTTCGCAATCGATAACGCCTGCGTCTGCGCGTAGTTGTCGTTCAGCACGAGCAAGCCGACCTCATCGGTCATCTCGGCAAGCAGCGCGTTACGCTGCTTTTCAGTCATCTCGCCATCGGCAACGACCAGGCCCAGCAGGATCTTGATGTTTACTTCGTGGTCGGAGCAGTCCACGCCTGCCGAATTATCGATAGCGTCCGTGTTGATGCGGCCGCCATGCTGTGCGTATTCGATCCGGCCAAGCTGCGTCACGCCAAGGTTTCCCCCTTCGGCAACAACCTTGCAGCGCAGTTCGGAGCCATTGACGCGCACGGCGTCATTAGTTTTGTCGCCGACCTGTGCAGGCGTCTCGCGCGTCGACTTGACGTACGTTCCCACGCCGCCGTTGTAGAGCAGATGTACATCCGCCAACAAGATCGCGCGGATCAATTCGTTCGGTGCAAGCGTTGCCGCTGTCACGCCAAGCGCGGCCTGGACCTGTGGCGACAACGCAATGGTTTTCGCTGTGCGCGGAAACACGCCGCCACCGGCCGAAATCAACGTCGTGTCGTAGTCTGCCCAGCTCGATCGCGGCAGCGCGAACAGCCGCTCGCGTTCATTGAAACTCGCGGCGGTATCGGGGTTCGGATCGAGGAAGATATGGCGATGATCGAACGCCGCGACCAAGCGGATATGACGCGAGAGCAGCATGCCGTTGCCGAACACATCACCTGACATATCGCCAATACCGACCACGGAGAAATCGGTTGTCTGCGTATCCACGCCCATCTCGCGCGAATGGCGTTTGACCGATTCCCACGCGCCGCGCGCAGTGATCGCCATTCTCTTGTGGTCGTAGCCCACCGAACCGCCTGAAGCAAACGCGTCGTCGAGCCAGAAACCGTATTCGCGTGCGATGGCATTCGCGTAATCCGAGAACGTGGCCGTGCCTTTGTCGGCGGCGACAACGAGGTAGGGGTCATCGGGATCATGGCGCACGGTATCTGGAGGTGGCACGATAACGCCGGCCACGCGGTTGTCCGTGACGTCGAGCAAACCACGCAGGAACATCTGG
>DASYLW010000147.1:0-6223 GCA_036009385.1 Caballeronia sp. | reverse complement strand
GCGGAAATAGACGAACGTCAGCGTGAGCCGCAGCAACGAGTCATGCATCAGTCTTTCGATCAGGCCGCATAAATCCGCTCTTCTAAACCGAAAGTCGAAGCCAAACCGCTTTGAAACAAACCGTATAGGTATCGATAAAACACGCCCGCCAAAAAGCGGGCGCGTTAAATATGGGCATTTGCTCATTAGCGATACAAACAATCGCGTTATATCAATTAATTAAACGCTGCGTTTTTCTGTCAAATCAATAGCCGCATCGAATTAGACGGTGTCGCTCTAAATAGATCGCGTGGATATCCGCGTTCGGCAGCGCCCAATCGTTCAGCGGTACCACCAGCTTCCCATCGCGCACCAGCGTCTCGGTTTCCCATTGCGAGCGCGCGGCGACACCGCGTCTATCCAGCGCCCATTGCAGCACCGCAGTCCCGTCATTGCTGCTGAGCGGCCCATCGACCTTGGCGGTCTCCATTTTTTTACCGCGCGTGAAGTGCCATGCTCCATACGCCGATTCGTTCTCGCGTAGCACGAGGCATGCGTGCCGCGTCAGGTCGTGCGGCATGACAGGCAGCCCGTGTTTCTCCACATATCCCGGCGATGCACACACAATCCGCCGGTTCTTGGGCAGCAAACGCGCGTTGATGCGCGCGTCGGGGACATCGCCAAAACGGATGCCCAGGTCGAACCCTTCTCCTGCAAATTCACCGGCCGGTCCGACAGATGAAGCTGGATCTTGATCGCCGGATATCGCTCGATGAAGCTAGACACCGCCGGCGCAATCCTGCTGCGTCCAAATCCAAACGATGCATTCACGCGCAGCAAACTCGTCGGCTCCGCTCGGCTTTTCGTGACGAGTTGTTCCAGTTCGGCGAGTTCGTCGAGGATGCGCGAGCCGTTCGCCAGAGACAGCTCGCCTCGGGCGTGAGGCTGACGCGCCGCGTGGTGCGGTTTAAAAGCCGCACGCCGAGCCGCCTCTCAAGCTGCGCAAGCCGTTTGCTGATGGAACGCGGCGTCACGCCGAGATCGCGCGCAGCCGCCGCCAGATTGCGATGCCGCGCGATCAGCGTGAACAGGTTGAGGTCCGAAAAACCGTCCATCGATTAGTTTCTCAATGTTAAGTCTGGATTGCCTGAACAGAAACTGTATCGGGAAATGCATCAATTAAACTTCATAAACTGCGGGAGACGATGATCTCCGATGACTTCAAGGACGTATCGGCAACCGTCGATGGCGTCAGGATCAAGGCGATACAAGACGGCAACGGCCCCGCGTTACTGCTGCTGCACGGCCACCCCCAAACCCACGCAATCTGGCACAAGGTCGTGCCCGAGCTGACGAAACACTTAACCGTCGTGGCAGCAAATCTGCGCGGTTATGGCGATAGCGGCAAACCAGAAGGCTTGCCCGATCACAGCAACTATTCGAAGCGCCGTATGGCACAGGATCAGATGGACTAATGCGTACGCTGGGTTACGAATCGTTCGGTGTACTCGCTTCGCTCATGATCGTGGTGGGCGGGGGTGGCGGCGCGTATGGCGCTGGATCATCCGGCTGCGGTCGCCAAACTGATCACGCTCGACGTAGCGCCGACGCTCGCGATGTACGAGCAAACCTCCTTCGAATTCGCTCGGGCCTATTGGCACTGGTTCTTCCTGGTCCGTCCCGCGCAGTTCCCCGAGACGCTGATTCGCGCGGACGCTGACCTGTATCTGAAGGAGACCATCGGCGCGCGCAGTGCGGGATTGAAGCCTTTCACGCACGAGGCGTACGGAGAATATCTGCGTTGCCTGCAACAGCTGGAAACGGCTCATGGCATCTGGGAGGACTATCGCGCGAGTGTCACGATCGATCTGGAACACGACCGCGAATCGCTAGCGAAGGGCCAAAAGATAACCAGCGATTTTCTCGCGCTATGGGGTGCGCAAGGCGTGATCGAGAAGTGCTTCGATCCTGTCGCCGAATGGCGTCATTTCTCCGATAACGTCAGCGGCCACCCGCTGCCATGCGGTCACTACATTCCGGAAGAAGCGCCCGAGTTGCTGCTCGAGCGTGTGCTGCCGTTTCTTCGGGCTGAGCGTCATGTCGAACCATGATACTTTCTATAAGAAGCTCGTCGACTCGCATACGGTTACGCGTATCGACGATCAAAACGTGCTGCTCTACGTCGATCTGCATCTGATGAACGAGTACACGAGTCCGCAAGCGTTCAGCGGATCTGCTGGCAAAAACAGGTCGGTGCGTCGTCCTAAGCAACAACTCGCGGTGATGAGTCACATCATTCCGACACACGCTGAATCGCCGCGTGTGATTCGCGATGCCGCGTGGCGGAAGCCCGCATGACCTTGCATGGACACGATCGACCTGACATTAACCTCTCTCGCCGAGATAGAAGCCTTTGAAAAGCGCCACTTCGAGCGCCATCCCTGGGCTGCCGTGATGTAGCCTTGAGACGAGGAACTGGTTCGTGAGATGCCGCAGCGCGTGGAAGACACGGAAGGGGAACGCGAGCGCTCCTTATCAAGCGAAAGCACTCGCGATACGGCGGCCGTATCGCGGGCTCGGACTACATTACTTCCCAGCCGGAGCAGCCGGTGCCGAGGCCGGTTCGGCCGCACCCGGATCAGAGTAGCTCGGCAAGCCCTGCGAACTGCTGCTCCCGCCCATGCCCGGCTTCGCCGGCGCAGCCGTCGCGCTCGCGGCACCCGGAGGCGCTGCGGTAGCACCGCTATCATCGCCATAATCCGGCAGCGACGCGTTCGCGGCGCCCGTCAGCAAATACTGTCGGCGCTGCGTGTAGGCATCGCGGACGAACGCATATTTATCCAGCGCGGCTTGTGACAGGATGTCCGTTGCGCCCAGCAAATCGGCTCGCGCGCTCACGAACCGCACGACAAACATCGACACGCTCGCTTCCGTACTCAAGTAAGTACCCGGACTGAGCGGATAGCTCGCAATCCAGTTCGTTGAATCGCGCACCGAACTTGGCCCGAGCAGCGGCAACACCAGATACGGTCCCGACGGCACGCCGTAATGCCCCAGCGTAAGCCCGAAGTCCTGATCGTGTTTCGGCAGCCCGGCGGCTGAAGCCCAGTCGATCAAACCGCCAATACCGAACGTGGAGTTGATCGCGATGCGCATCAGGTCTTCGGACGCGTCGGTGATCTTCAACTGCAGCAGGTTGTTCGCGAAGTTGCCAACGTCGCCAATATTTGAAAAGAAGCTGCTGATCGCGGTGCGGATCGGTGCCGGCGTGACCTTCACGTAACCGGTTGCTATCGGGCGGGCGACGTATTTATCGGCGGCGTCGTTGAACTTGAAGATCTCGCGGTTCATCGGTTCCAGCGGGTCGCCCGGCCTGGCGGTGGGGCCTGTGGCGCAACCGGACAGCGCGAAAGCAGCGGCGAGCAGCACGCCGCCGGAGAGCGCTCGCAGTTTGCGGGCGGCATCAGGCGTTTTTGCCATCCTCATGGTTCAGTTTCCTTGGGGTCGTGCGTTAGTTATTAGTGCATCTAGAGGGACGGTTCAACGGGGACGGTTCAAAGAAGGACTGTCTAAACGGTTTCGGCCACTTTTGGCCGCACCCGCGGTTTTCCCATTAGAACCGGCTGAAATACCACTGCGCCGATTAACGTCGTAAAAAGCGCCAGGACCAGGAGCCTGCCCATGCTCGATGTGCCCGGATGATGCGAAAACCACAAACTGCCGAACGCGGTCGCCGTGGTGGCGGCGCTGAACATGACCGCGTGCGTGAGACTCGACTGCAGCAGGCCGGTCTGTCCTGAGCGCCACGCCATCACGAAATAGATCTTGAATGCCACGCCAATGCCCAGCATTAACGGCAACGCAATGATGTTCGCGAAGTTCAGCGGCATGTCGAACACCACGCATAACTCCAGCGTGACGACGGCCGAGACCAGCAAAGGTATCAAAGTTCTCAAAACATCGCCGATACGACGCAAAGTCAGCCACAACAGGATCGCGATGGCGATCAGCGACCACGCCGCCGCCTGCTCGAACGCCTTGATGATCGTGTTGGCCGAATGCAACACCGAGATCGGCCCGCCGATCGCGTTCGGCTCGGCTTTCTGCACGGCATTCGCGAAGCGCGCGAGCAGTTTGTCGTCGTCGCGGCTCTTGCCATTCAGCGCCTTGGGCGACGCTTCCACGAGCGCGTGGCCGTCGGCGGCGAGCCAGCCTTCGGTCATCGATTTAGGCAGCGACGCCAGCGTGATCGGCGACGGTTGCAGCAGCGCGCGCATCTGGGCCAGCGCAATGCGCAACGGGTCGGACATCGCGTGCTCGGCGCGATCGCGGGTGGCGAGATCCGCCGCGGCGAGCTTTTTCAGCGTCGCCGCCAAGTGGCGCGCTTCGTTTTCACCGGGCCCGGGATGTTCATCGGCGGCGAGTTCAAGCGAGTTTGACAGCCGCTTGAGCGTGGCGACCCGCACGGCGTCGTTGGCAGGCGTGGCGACGCGCTGATCCAGAGCAGGCAGGAGCACCGATGCCGCGGCGGCAATCAAATCGAGCTTTTGCGGCTGATCGGCAGGAATGAGCGACGACAAAGTTGTCGCCCGCTCCACCTCAGGCAGCTTCTCGAGCTTCGCTGCGATCTTGTCCGCTTCCTCGAGCGAGGGCGCGAGTACCTTCACATCATTCACCGCCGCTTCGGGCGCGTCTTTCAGCGAGAGCAGCGTGGCCATGGACTCCGTTTTCGGGTCCTTCAGGTTCAGCGGATTGAAGTCGAAACGCAGATTCAACAGCAACGGCAGCGCGCAGATCACGACTACCAGCGTGGCGATCAGCACCGGCTTGCGGTTGCGCGCGAGGTACTCGTCCACCGGCGCGAGCTTCGGGAAGCCCGGCGAGCCGGCTTCACCCGGCGGCCCGAACACCTTGATCAGTGCCGGGAACAACGTCATGTTGGTGAAATACGCAACCAGCATGCCGACGCCCGCAATCTGCCCGAGTTCGGACACGCCGCGATACGCGGTCGGCAAGAACGAGAAAAAACTCGCGGCCGTCGCGGCGGCGGCGAGCGTCAACGGCACGCCAACGTGGCGCGCGGTATTCACGAGCGCGACATCCAGCCGGTCGTCCTTGAAGCGTTCCTCGCGATACCGCACGCCGAACTGGATGCCAAAATCCACGCCGAGCCCGACGAACAGCACCATGAACGCGATCGAAATCAGGTTCAGCGCGTGGACCATGAGCAGGCCGATCGCCGCCGTGATCGCCAGTCCGACGAACAGCGTGATGAATACCGAGATGATCATTTTCCCCGAGCGCAGCGCGAGCCAGAGGATCACCAGCACGACGATAAACGTCAGGATGCCGTTGAGCTCGGCGCCGTCTTTCAGCGATGCGAATTCTTCGTCGGAGAGCGGTTGTTCGCCGGTCAGCCGCACGACGGCCCCATATTTCTCCGATAACTTCAGCTCATTTGCTGTCGCCCGAATCGCATTCGATCCGCTCGCGCCGGGTTCCAGCGCGTTGTAGTCCACCATCGGCTGGACAGTGACGAATGCCCGCGCGGGATGCGTGGCCGTGGGTTCGACCAGATTGCGCCACGAGAACACGGCTGGCTGGTTGGCGAGGACTTTATCCAGCACGTCCGCGCTCTGGCCCAACAGCTTGGACATCTGCCCGAGCGTGACTTGGCCAAGTTGCAGCGGCAGGTTGAGGCTGGTGTTGAGTGTCCCGGCAAGGCCGGTGAGCGTCGGGTCGTGCGCCAGCGCGTTGATCAGCGGACGCGCTTTCACGAGTTGCTGGGTGGTGTCGGCGACTTTATCGGTGGAGAGGTAAAGCAGGCCGTTATGCTCGAAGAAGTCGCCGCCCGAGGGTTGCGACACCGCCGTGAAGTGGGCGGTGTTCCTGGTCAGCGCGGCGGCGAGTTCATTGGCGGCGGCATCGGCGAATTCGGGCGCTTGCGCTTCGACCACTACGAGCACCGTCGATCCGCGTTGCGGAAAGGCTTGATCGATCGCGTGGCCGCGCGCGGCCCATTCGGGTTCTGTTTCGATCAACTGGCTGATGTCGGTGCTGATCTTGAAGTGATGCACGACGTAATAGCCGCTCAGCACGGCAATCAGCAGCGATAAAACGATGATCCAGCCGGGTCGGCGAATCGATAACGTGACGAGACGGGCAATGAGAGGCGTGAGCATGAAGACGGATGCCTCGGAGGGCGTGTTCTGAAGTTTTGCTGATTAACCAGGAGGCCATGAGG
>DASYLW010000146.1:0-22211 GCA_036009385.1 Caballeronia sp. | reverse complement strand
CACCTGCGCTCGCCGTCATGACAGTTGGCCTTGTGATCGCCGACTTCCTGTTTGTGCCACCGTACCAGCAGATTGGAGCATTGGATCAGTCCGACGTTGCGCTGATCGTGTCGCTTCCGCTGGTTAGCATGCTGGTGATTTTCCTGATAGAGAGATTGCGACGGTCGGAATTTCGCGCCGAACTCATCGCCCTGGTGGCTCAGTCCCGTTATGAAATGCTCTTGCGTGCGGATAATGAACGCGCGATCGCCGATCGGGCTGCAGATGAGATGGATCGGTTGATACGCAATATTCCTCGCTGTCACGAGGACATTATCCCGACTCAGGCGCTCGTTCATAAGGCAGCGCGCTGCCATGGCGAGAGTGACCCGGATTCCGCACAAAAAACGGAATCGGCGGCAACCGCGCCCGAGGATGCACTAGAGCTTGTCCATTCGAACGATATTAGCCGCCCCTCGTCCTCACTCGCCCAGCAGCAGCGATCGCGCCAGCATCGACATGGGAGCGTACGAGCTAATGGACGGCGCTGCGAATAGATTTTGACGCACGCAGGCGAGTTTCTGACCAGTGGGGTGGGAATTGAAATTGTTAGATACGAAGTCGCAATTCAACGAAGGTGGGGATCACGCGGTGCTCCTGGTCCATGGTCTTTCGAGTTCGCCGCTCGAGATGCGGTTTCTAGCTCGCGCTCTGGCGCGCAGTGGCTTCACGACCTATGCGCCAACGTTGGACGGCTATAGTGCAGGATCGCCGGAACGAAAGATGGAAGAGTGGCTCGCAGCGATCGTCGGCAAATTCGATGAACTTTCCCGTCGATATAGACGCGTTTCGGTTTGCGGCCTATCGATCGGGGCGGCTTTGGCGCTCGCACTCGTCAAGCAGCGACCGTCGGCTCAAGCGGTCATTCTGTTGTCGGTCACGCTAGCCTACGACGGCTGGGCGATCCCGTGGTATCGATTCCTGCTAGGTCTGGCCTACTACACGCCCATGCGCGGAAGGTGGCGATATCGCGAGGAATCGCCATTCGGGCTCAAGAACGATGCGCTTCGCGCGAAAATTGCTCACGCGATGCAAAGCAACGCGTTCAGCGAGATCGGTCCTTCCACCATATCCCTGTCGGCGCTTCATGAGGCGTCCCGGCTCGCGAAAAGCGTGCGCGGGTTTCTTGGCGATATAAAGACCGATTGCCTCACGATTCACGCCATAGACGATGAAACCGCGAATGCCAACAACGCGAGATTCGTCAGCTCGCACATTGGGGCAGCATTTGTGCGTTCTATATATCTTGACGACTCGTATCACATGATCACCTCCGACAACGAGCGCGAAATCGTGGCGCGGGAAGTCAGCCTGTTTCTGCGCGAAAGCGAAGCGGCGCAAGGCGGCGTGGCCGGAGGAGGCATTCCGATCGTCTCCAAAGCGCTCGCAAGGCGTTTGCGACAGATTGCGAAGCTAGGTAGATGAAGGGACAAGTGGCAAGCACGCGTCCGAATAACCGCTTGGCTGGAGCCTTGTCCCGACATTTCCGCGCACGGCGGTTTCTCGGGAAGCTTGCCGGCTAACGAAGCGGTAACGCTGCGCTCGGAATTTCATCAGTCTGGCAGTATGACTTGTGCACCTCTGCGTGTCAGCGTCAGTTGCGGCATGGTAGCCAATGCCGCTGTTTGCTCCGGTGATGGGAACTTGCTTGCCGATCTGCGGCGGAACATCGGTTATGGTCCACTGTTTGTTCGTATTACTCCGGCATAGCATAGTAGTAGTCAACTTCGAGACTACCGTTAGCAAGTCTGGGGCGTTGCTATCGGCCCGGCAGCGGTACCGGGCGCGGTTCTGCAACATCCGGCCGGCAAGAGCTGGCGTTAGAAACTCAGGGTTTCGTGTGCCTTGACGATGTCGCCGGCCACCGTCTCGATCTGTTCGCGTTTGAGCATGGCCTGTGAGCGCAGCAGCTGATACGCATCTTCTTCAGACATGCCGCGCGAGTCCATTACGATCCGCGTGGCCTGCTGGATCACCCGCACCTTCGCCTGCTTCTGCTCGAGCCGCTCGATGTATCGCTCACGTGCGCGGGATGCCTTGAATTGCGTGAGCGCGACGGCAATGGCGGTCAACAATCCAAACGAGCGGACCGGCGACGGGATCGTCGCGAACGCATTCAACCGCAGCACCGCTTCGATGGTGATCGGATTTTCGTAGGTCACGACCGGAATCACCGGAGGCGACGTGCTGGTTCCGAGCCACGGATAATCGACTGACAACACCTCAGGACGCATCGCCATGACGACAAGGCCAGTGTCGGAAGGCAAGCTGTCGAGGCGCGGCCAGCATACCTGCACGTCACAGCCGATGCGCTGAAGCTGCGCGAGCAACTCTTCGCAATCCTGATCCTGCGGATGGATCACGACGACTTTTAGCGAACGGAGGTCGCGCAGGATCGCCGGCGTCTGCGCGGTCCGCTTCATCGATCCGCTCCTGTGCGTGCGAGTTCAGGGTGCGCGTGCGCGGTCCACGCGGGCGTGATGTGAGAGACGACGTAGGGATCCGCCTTCACGCGCTCGGGCGCGCGCCCTATGATATCGAAGCGGCCATGCGCGTCGACCCGGCCGATTAACGGATGCAGGTACGTGTGGTTATTGTGCTCGTCGATACGCACGCGGCCCTGCGGCGCGTCGAATTCGAGTCCGGGCAACACGCGCAACAACAGCGTCGGGTCGTCGGAGCCGACGCGGCGGATCGCATCCGCGAGCAGATGCATCTGGAAATAGGAGGCTTCCCAGCACATGTTGGTCGGATGATCGTCGCCGAAGCGGGCCTGATAGCGGGCCACGGCGCCGAGGTTCGCGGCCGTATCCACGCTCTGGAAGTATGCGGCCGAGGTGATGTGTCCTTGTGCGAGGTCGTTTCCCATTACTGCGATTTCGGCTTCACTGGTCATGTGGCTGGCGATAGGTGTGCGGTACGGATCGAGTCCGACATGAGCAAATGCACGGTACAGATGTGGAATGCCTTCGCCCACGACCGTGGAGAAAATGAAGTCGGGGGCGAGCTGCTTGATCCGCTTGGCGACATCGAGATAACTCTCCCACGGCGCATCGAGCGACAGGTAGGTTTCGTCCACCTTTTCTCCGCCGCGTTCGAGGATCAGATCGCTCATCACGCGATTCGACTCGTAGGGGCACACATAGTCTGAACCGATCATGCTCACGCGTGAGCCGAACTGCGTAAGCATGAAACCGGCGAGCGGCAGCGTGTTCTGATTCGGCGCTGCACCGGTGTAGATCACATTGCGGCTGTATTCGAAGCCTTCATACGGCGTCGCATAGAACAGCAGCGCGTTGTGCCGTTCGACAATCGGAATGACCGCCTTGCGCGTGCTGGACATATAACAGCCGACGATAATCCGAACCCGATGTTCGAGAATCAGTTGTTCGGCGAGGTCGGCATAACGCCGAGGCTGGCATTGCGGATCGAGACAGACGAGTTCGATCTCGCGGCCGGACACGCCGCCTGCGCGATTGATCTCCTCCATCGCAAGAATGGTGGCTTGCAGTTGAGTGAGCTCCGCGGCTGAGGTCGCGCCTGAGCGTGAGTAGAGCACTCCAATTCTGATTGGGTCCGAGGTACGGCCGGCATCAATACGGGTCATTCGTCAAAACCGATGGTCGCTACGTTTGGGAAGTACGCTGTTTGTGCGTGTGGCACGCGGCTGGTGCGCACGCGCACTGACTTCGTGCGGCGCCGAGCCAGTCAGCCGCGCAGACTGCCTTATTTATGATGCCCTCCGCTTTGGCCGGAACGCAACTGATCAATTCGCATCCGCTTCACAAAAGGTTTATGCGGTACGCATTCCGGCCGGCTGCAAAATCTGGCATAGCCATTGCTTATAGAGTCACGCTGATCCGCCGTGCATAACGGGGACCACAGCACCTATTCGCTGTTCGAGACAAAGGCGTCTTGAGCGGCACCGGCCAAAAAAGCCCGAATCCAGCTCGTCTGGTTTCGGGCTTTTTGCGTTTGCGATTTCTAATCCATGTCGGAGTGAAGAAAATGAAAAGACGTACCTTCCTGTCGGCAGTCGGCTCCGGGTTGGTGACCGCTGCGGGCACTGCGCTACCGAAAGCCGCGCTTGCCGCGGGAGCCAGCGATCCGATCAAGCTCGGCCTGCTGTTTTCGCAATCGGGCACGATGGCCAACGGCGAGTCGCTGCTAAAAGATACGGCGCTGATGACAATCGATCAGATCAACGCCAAGGGCGGCGTGCTCGGGCGCAAGCTTCAGGGCGTCGTTGTCGATCCCGCGTCGGATTGGCCCATGTATGCGCAGCTCTCGAAGCAACTGATCCTGCGCGACCAATGCGCGGCGCTGTTCGGTTGCTGGACGTCGGTGTCGCGCAAGTCGGTGTTGCCGGTGGTCGAGTCGCAGGACAGTCTGCTGTTTTATCCGCTTCACTTCGAAGGCGAAGAGCAGTCGAAGAACGTCGTCTATCTGAACTCGCCGCCGAGCAGCTCAGTGCTCCCGGCGATCGATTACCTGATGAGCGATCAGGGCGGCGGCGCCAAGCGCTTCTATATGATCGGCAGCGACTACGTCTGGCCACGCACGATCAACAAGATGCTCAAGGGCTATCTGAAGACCAAGAGCATTCCAGACTCGGCATGGCGTGAACACTACGTTCCATTCGGGCAGTCGAACTTCCAGACCATCGTGCGCGACATCAAGGACTTCGCCGCGCAACCGGGCGGCCAGGCCATCGTCGTGATGACGGTGGTCGGCGATTCGATTCCGGCGATGTTTAAGGAAGCGATCAATCAGGGCGTGCGGGCAACCGATATTCCGATCCTTGGCCTGGACGTGGTCGACAGCGATCTGGAAGGTCTCGATACGAAGCCGCTGGTCGGCCACCTCAGTTGCTGGTGCTACTTCCAGAACGTCGATACGCCGCAGAACCGCCAATTCAAGAGCGACTGGAAGAACTACGTGAGCGCGCATAACCTGAAGCATCGGCCGGACATGGTGATCGACCCGATGGTGTCGACCTACCTCGGCATCACTCTATGGGCGCAGGCTGCCGCGAAAGCGCACTCCACCAGCGCGGACGCGGTGCGCAAAGCGCTCGCGGGCCAGTCGATGGTCGATCCGGCTGGTTACACGGTGAAGATGGATGCTTCCACCCAGTACTTGTGGCGTGGCGACATGATCGGCTCGATCAATGCGACTCAGGGCTTCGACATTTTGTGGAAGTCGAAAGATATCGAGAAGCCGGTGCCGTTCAGCCCGTTCATCGGCAAGGCTTGACAGTCCCTGTCGCATAGTCAGGCAGTTGCGGGATCGGCATACGCAAGCATGCCGGTCCCTTTAGCAGGATCGAATGGAAACACCCATGATCAATTTCAGGCAGATCTTTCTCGCGATCGCTTGTCTGGCGCTTGTTTGGGCCACTACCGCGAGCGCCGCCCCGGGCCGCGCTGCGATGCTCACGTCGTTCTGCGCGCCGAACGGCGATAAGGCCGCTGCACTAGAGCAACTTGTCGAAACCGGCGTGTCGGATGATACGCATGAGCGTGCGTGGGCGCGTCAGGTCGTCGATGCGATTCGTAACGGCGCGCTGGTGTGCAGCGCCGACGCTCAGGCGACGCTGCAAGGAAACCCGGCGCTCGACGCCGCGACCCTCCAGCCGCGCGCCAACGTGCCCGCGGATTCGCCCTATGTGCCGAGCATCGTGATGATGCGCAAGCTCGCGGTCGCGTCGGCGGAAATGGACCTGTTCTCGCCGCAGCAAGACACCCGCGCGACGGCCGCGCACCAAGTCGACAAGTTCTTCGCCTTGCTCGATCCCATTGTCGTCGCCCGTGCGGTCAAGGCGCAGCACGACCCGGATACCGCGACCATTCTCACGCTGGCGCTGGCCAAACGCGGTCTGAACAGCAATGTCAAGGCCGACCGCCTGGCGGCGATCAAGGCGGTGGCCGAGGTGCCGAGCGAAACCGCGCGGACCGCGCTCTCGAACTTCGCGGCGCAGGATTCCGTGCGCTCGGATCCCGACGTACTGGCTGCAGTGCAGGGCGCGATTCGCCACATGGACACGTGGTTGTCGCTCGGCAAGGGCTTGTCGATTCTGTTTAGCGGCTTGAGCTATGCCGGCGTATTGTTGCTGACGGCGCTCGGCCTGTCGATCGTGTTCGGCCTGATGGGCGTGATCAATCTCGCGCATGGCGAATTCATCATGATCGGCGCGTACGCGACGTATCTCGTCGAACGTTTCATGCAGGCGCATCTGCCCGGCTTGTTCGACGCATATATTTTCGTTGCGATTCCCGTGGCGTTCGTGATTTGTGCCGCGTGCGGCATGCTGCTCGAATTCTTCGTCATCCGGTTTCTGTATCGCCGGCCACTGGAGACGCTGCTCGCCACCTGGGCGGTCAGCATTGCGTTGATCAAGCTGATTCAGGTGCTGTTCGGCTCGCAGAACGTCGAGTTCATCACGCCCGGTTTTCTCAACGGCGGCATGCAGGTCGCGCCCGGTTTTTTCGTCACCTACAACCGCGTGTTTGCAATCGTGCTCGCCGTGTTGATCTTCGTCGCGACCTTCGCCGTGGTTCGCTTCACGAAGCTTGGTTTGCTGATGCGCGCCACCACGCAGCTGCGCGACATGGCGCGCTGCCTCGGCGTGCCCGCTGAGCGCGTCGATCGCATCGCGTTCGGCCTGGGTGCGGGCCTCGCGGGACTGGCCGGCGTGGTGTTGACGCAGATTGCCAGCGTCAATCCGTCGATGGGCACGGGCTTCGTCGTCGACTCGTTCATGGTGGTGGTATTAGGCGGTGCGGGCAGCCTCGCGGGGACAGTCGTCTCGTCGCTCGCGCTTGGCGAAATCAACCAGTTTATCGAACCGTTCTACGGAGCAGTCGCGGCCAAGGTGGCCGTGCTTCTGCTCATCGTGCTGATTATCCAGAAGCGCCCGCAAGGACTCTTTGCATTGAAGACCCGCGTATGAACACGTTTCCCGAACCGCGTAACAGCAGGAGATTCACCTTGTCGGCATTCGCCACGAAATGGATGGGCCAGACCGTGGAGGTCGGCATCGTCCCGGTACTGGTCCTGGTGGCGCTCTATCTGCCCTTTGCCTATTTTGTTATTCCGGAGTCGAATGCGCTGCATCTGTCGCTGTTCGGCATCAACATGATCGGACAGATCATGTGTTTCGCGCTGCTTGCGCTGGCGCTCGATCTGGTCTGGGGCTATGCGGGCATCCTGAGCCTCGGGCACGGTATCTTCTTCGGCATAGGCGGCTATATGATGGCCATCTATCTGCTGAACGGCGCCTACGCCGAAACGCACGTATTGCCGGACTTCATGCAGTACATGGGCGCGAGCGACTTTCCCGCCGTATGGAAGATGCTCTCGCGGCTCGATGTGACGATCCTCGCCACCATCGTCGTCACCTTGCTGGTCGCGGGCGCGTTCGGCTTCGTCACGTTCCGCTCGCGCATCAACGGCGTGTATCTGTCCATCATCACGCAGGCGCTCACGTATGCGCTGATGCTGCTGTTGTTCATCAACGACGTGGGCCTCGGCGGCAACAACGGCATGACCGGCTTCACGAGCCTCGCGGGCCGCAAGCTCGCCGATACGTCCACGCAGATCGGCCTCGCGGTGTGTTCGTGCCTGCTGCTGGTGGTGGCCTATGTCGGCGCGCGCTTTCTCGCGCGCTCCAGTTTTGGCCGGGCGCTGATCGCGGTGCGCGACGACGAAGCGCGCATGCGTTTTCTCGGCTACCGCACGCATACGCTGAAGCTTTTCGCGTGGTGCCTCTCGGCGGTCCTCGCTGCATTTGCCGGAATGCTCTACGTGCCGCAGGTCGGCATCGTCAACCCGACTATTGTTTCCCCGCAACTGTCTGTCGAGATTGCGGTGTGGGTGGCCATCGGTGGGCGCGGCACCCTGATCGGCGCAATCGTCGGCGCGATCGTGATCAACGGACTCAAGTTCTGGCTGACCTCGCAACTGCCGGAGGTGTGGCCGTTCATTCTTGCCGGCGTAACGCTCGTGATCGTTGTCTATTTCAGCAACGGCGTGTGGGGCACGCTCAAGGCCGCCGGCAGCGAAAGCAAGGGAGGCGGCCAATGAAGCAGCCACAACCGGCCACCGCCATCTACATAAGCGGTCTGTCTGTCAGGTTTTCCGGCTTCGCGGCGATCACCAATCTGTCGATGGAGTTTCGATACGGCGAGATTCGCGCCATCATCGGTCCGAATGGTGCGGGCAAGACGACCTTGATGGACGTCATCACGGGAAAAACCCGGCCGGCAGAGGGCGAGGTCTTTCTGAACAAGGTCACGAATCTCGCCACGCTCGACGAAACGTCCATCGCGCGCCTGGGCATCGGCCGAAAATTCCAGAAGCCGAGCGTGTTCGAAGCGCTGCGGGTCCGCGAAAACCTCGAACTTGCGATTCGCAACGGCCGCGGCTATGCGGACATGGTTCGCTCGCGCCTCGGCGCACAGCAGAACCGGCGCATCGACGAAGTGCTCGAGACGATCGGTCTTGAGGACGAAGGGCATCGGATGGCCGGCACGCTGTCGCATGGCCAGAAGCAGTGGCTCGAAATCGGCATGCTGCTTGTCGCCGATCCGCAAGTGATCCTGCTCGACGAACCGGTTGCGGGAATGACCGATCACGAAACCGCACGCACCGCCGAACTGATCGCGCGGCTCAAGTCGCCCGAGCGGGCGGTGGTGGTGATCGAGCACGACATGGATTTTGTCGGCGAGATCGCGGACCTCGTCAGCGTGTTGCATGAAGGGCAGCTGCTCGGCGAGGGATCGATGGAGAGCGTGCGCAACGATCCACGCGTGATTCAGGTTTATCTCGGACGGTGAGCATGCTCAAAATTTCCGCACTCAATCAGTTTTACGGCAGCAGTCACACGTTGCGCGACGTGTCGCTGAACGTGGCCGAAGGCGCCTGCACGGTCGTACTCGGCCGTAACGGGGTGGGCAAGACGACCTTGCTGAAGTGCCTCGTCGGGTTGCTGCCGGTCAAAGGCGGCGAAATCGAACTGGCGGGCCAGCCGCTGACGCGCACGCCGTCGCACCGGCGCGTGCTGGCGGGTCTCGGCTACGTACCGCAAGGACGCGAGATTTTTCCGCAACTCAGCGTCGAGGAAAACCTGCGCATCGGCGCCTACGCGGGAGAGCGCAATCAGACCGCCAAGGGCAAGCAATTTTCCTTCGACGACGTCTTTCATACCTTTCCAGTGCTGAAGACGATGCGCCGGCGCATTGCGGGCAATCTGTCCGGCGGACAGCAGCAGCAGCTTGCGATAGGCAGGGCGCTTCTGACCAATCCAAAGCTGCTGATTCTCGACGAACCGACCGAGGGCATCCAGCCGTCGATCGTGATGGAGATCGAGGCGGTGATCCGTTCGCTGAAAGGATCGCTGTCGATCCTGCTGGTAGAACAGTTTTTCGATTTCGCGCAGGCGGTAGCCGACGACTATGTCGTGCTGGTACGGGGCCAGGTCGTGTCGGCGGGGCCTGGGGACCAGATGGAAGCCAATAACGTCCGAGCGCTAATTTCAGTGTGATGCGGCGTCAGCTTTGCGCCCATTCACTTCGACAAACCACACTTGAGCAGGAGCACCATGATGAACTGGCTCGAACAATCGATCATGCACACGCGCGGCGTCGCACGCGGCCAAGTCCGCGAAACGCATGAACTCAGCGAATCCCGTCAGGGCACATTTCACTACACCATCGGACCGTACTCGACGCCGGTGATGAACATTGCCCCGGGCGACCGGGTGGTGGTTCAGACACGCGATGCATTTGACGGCAAGATCCTCACGGAACAGGATCTGCCGAGCCAGAAGCTGCGGGTGCCGTTCCTGAATCCGCAAAGCGGCCCGATCATGATCGAAGGCGCGGAGAAGGGCGACGTGGTAGCGGTGTACATCGAATCGATGTTGCCGCGCGGCGACAATCCGCGCGGCACCTGCTGCCTGATTCCGCGCTTCGGCGCGCTGACCGGTACGGAATACACCGCAACGCTCAATGAGCCGCTGCCCGAGATCACCCGCAAGATCGACGTGGACGAAGATGGCGTCTACTGGAGCAAGCGCGTCACGCTGCCGTACAAGCCGCATATCGGCACGCTGAGCCTCTCGCCGGAGATCGACTCGATCAATTCGCTCACGCCGGACAACCACGGCGGTAATATGGACGTGCCCGATATGGGCCCGGGCAGCATTACCTATTTGCCGGTGCGCTCCGCCGGCGCGCGGCTGTTTATCGGCGACGCGCACGCCTGCCAGGGCGACGGCGAAGTGTGCGGCACAGCCGTCGAATTCGCCAGCACGACCACCATCCACGTCGATCTGATCAAGGGCTGGCACGTCGAATGGCCGCGCCTCGAAACTGATGAGCTGCTGATGGCGATCGGCAGCGCGCGCCCGCTTGAAGATGCGACGCGCATCGCATACCGCGAACTGGTGCTGTGGATGGAAAAGGAATACGGCTTCGACCGTTGGGACGCCTACATGATGCTCAGCCAGTGCGGCAAGGTGCGGCTGGGCAATTTCGTCGACCCGAAGTATTCGGTCGGCGCGGCGATCAGCAAAAAATATCTCGCACCGGCTGCCTGAGGAGACACCACCATGGATCTGAAACTCAAAGGTTTGAAGGCGCTCGTAACCGGCGGCACCAAGGGTATCGGCCGCGCCATTGCGCAAACGCTGGCAGCCGAAGGCGCGGACGTCGCGCTCTGCGCGCGTGACCGCGCCGCTGTCGAACAGACGGTGGCCGCCATCGCGCAGGTCACCGGCGGTGCGGTCAAGGTATGCGGCGCCTCGGTCGACGTTTCGAACGGTCCGGCGTTGCAGGCCTGGACACGCGACGCCGCCGCGCAACTGGGCGGCATCGACATCGTGGTCGCCAATGTGAGTGCGCTGTCGATTGGCAGCGATCTCGAATCATGGCGCAAGGAATTCGAAACCGACCTGATGGGCACGGTCAACCTGGTCGACGCCGCTCTGCCGTTTCTGGAAGCGAGCAAGGCCGCTTCGATCATCGCGATATCGAGCGTGTCCGGCCGTGAAATCGACTTTGCCGCCGGCCCTTACGGGACCTTCAAGGCGGCGCTGATTCACTACATGCAAGGCCTCGCGTACCACCTCGCGCCGAAGGGCATCCGCGCGAACTCCGTGTCGCCGGGCAACGTCTATTTCGAAGGCGGCGTGTGGGATCAAATCGAACACAACGATCCGACGCTGTTCGCGCAAGCACTCGCGTTGAATCCCAGCGGACGCATGGCGCGCCCGCAGGAGATCGCTAACGCGGTCGCGTTCGTCGCGAGTCCGGCGGCGAGCTTCGTGAGCGGGGCGAATCTTGTAGTGGATGGCGCGCTCACGCGCGGGGTGCAGCTCTAAGTGCAGCCAAGCTGCGTCAATTAAGTCGATTCGACAAAAAACCAAGGAGCCTTGACGATAATGAAAAGAATCTCTTCCCTTCTGACTGCCGGCCGCTCAAGCGGCGCGGCGGCCGCCCTGCTGGTATCGCTCTCGATGGCGAGCCATGCAGCCATGGCCGCCGATCCGATCAGGATCGGCGTGCCTGTGGGTTTGAGCGGCGCGAATAGCGTGGTTGCCCCGTCGGTGGTTCAGGCGGCGCAACTGGCTGTCGACGAGATCAATGCGAAAGGCGGCATTCTGGGACGTCAGGTCAGCCTGGAAGTGGCCGATGACGGTAGCGGCGCGGCGGGCGCGCAAAAGGCGTTCGATTCGCTGATTTTCGAAAAGAAGGTCAACGCGCTCATCTCGATGGAAACGAGTGCCGCGCGCAACGCGGGCCTGCCGATCGTGACACGCGGCAAGGTGCCGTTCATCTACACGTCGTTTTATGAAGGCCGCTCCTGCAACCGTTACATGTACGTCGATGCATGGGTGCCTGACCAGCAGGTCGCGCCGATCGTCGATTACTTCATGAAGCAGCAGAAGGCGAAGACGTTCTTCCTGATCGGCAGCGACTACGCGTTCGGTCGCGGCATGCTCGACTTCACGAAGACCTACATCGAGAAGCAGGGCGGCAAGGTGGTCGGCAACGAGTATCTGCCGATGGACGGTTCCGACTGGACATCGATCATCAGCAAGCTGCAGGCGGCCAAGCCTGACGCGATCATCACCTCGACCGCGGGCGGCGCGCCGAACGTCACCCTCACCAAGCAACTGCGTGCGGCGGGCGTGAAGGTTCCGTACGGCAATCTCGCCGTCGACGAGGGTACCGCGAAAAGCATGGGCGCGGACGCGCAGGGCATCTACATCTCCGGTTCGTATGTGACCAACATCGATACGCCGGCGAACCACACGTTCCTCGCCGCGATGCAAAAACGCTTCGGCGCGGATCTGAAGACGCCGAACGATCTGTCGGTGCCGGAGTACGAGGCCATCTACCTGTACAAGGCCGCGGTGGAAAAAGCGGGTTCGGTCGACACGGCGAAGGTGATTCCGGCGCTCGCCCAGGTTTCGTTCGACGGCCCGCGCGGCCACATCCAGATGGACAAGCAACGTCATACGCCGCTCACGATGTATCTGGGCCAAGTGCAGGCGGACGGTTCGGTGAAGGTGATCGAATCGTTCCGCAACGTTGATCCGGGCGCGCAGTGTCCGGCCCTGAAGTAAGCCGTACCATGGAGTCCCGGCCATGCTGAATCTCGGGCTTGATGTCGTCACCACGGCGGCCATCCTGTTCATCGTTTCGGCGGGGTTGTTGATGATCTTCGGCGTGATGAAGATCATCAATTTCTCGCATGGAGCGTTTCTGACGACGGGCGGCTATTCGAGCGTGCTCGTCGAGCACGCCGGCCTGAACTGGTGGTGGGGCGTGCCATGCGCGCTCGCGATCGGCTTCGTGGCCGGGATGGCGGTCGAGCGGTTCATCGTTCGTCCGCTGTACGCGCGCCCGCTCGACGCGATTCTGGCGACTTGGGGTCTGGGCATCATCGTCGGCCAACTGATCACGCTGGCGTTCGGCCGCGGCGTGCAGATGGTGGCAAGTCCAGTGGACGGCGCGATCTCGTTCGCCGGTACTCAGTACTCGGCATACCGGCTGATTCTGGTCGGCGTGGCCGTGCTGGTTGCGCTCGCGCTCGGCTGGCTGCTCAACGGCACACGGCTCGGCTTGCAGACCCGTGCGGTGATCATGAATGAAGCGCTTGCACGCGGGCTCGGCATCAGCAGTTCGCGGGTGCGCTTCATGACTTTTTGTACCGGCGCGGCGCTGGCGTCGGCCGCGGGCTGTCTGATTACGCCGCTTGCCAGCGTCGATCCGAACATGGGCGTGCCGTGGATCGTCGGCGCGTTCATGCTGGTGCTGGTGTCCGGTTCGTCGCTGGTCAGTCTCGCGGTGGCGAGCGTGGTGCTCGGCGGCGCGCAGGTGCTGGTCAGCACCTTCGTCAATCCCGTGCTCGGCGGTCTGACTATCGCGGTACTGGCAGCTTTGTTGTTACGCGTTCGACCGGAGGGCTTCGCACGTGGCTGATCCCGCTTCCACCCTGCCGTTTCGCGCCGCGGTGGCTTCGTCGTGGAAGGGGCCGGCCGCGATCGGCGTCGTTGCGCTCGTCGTTCTGGCCATATGCAGCATCACGCTGCCGACTTTCCTCGTCAACAACCTGATTCGCGCGTTTCTGTATGCGGCAGTCGCGTTGACCGTCGATCTATTGTGGGGCTATACCGGCATCCTCACATTCGGGCAGTCGGCATTTTTCGGCATCGGCGCTTACGCGGCCGGTCTGATTTTCACGCATGCCGGTTTTTCGTTTCCGCTTGCGGCGGCGGCGCTCGCCGCCGGCGTCGCCGCAGCCTGGATCGTGTCGCGCGCGGTCGGCTGGCTGGCGTTTTATCACGGGGCATCGCCGCTCTACGCCTCGGTGGTCACCCTCGTATTGCCGATCGTGCTGGTTCAGTGCATCTATTCGGGCGGTGAGTTCACCGGATCGAGCAGCGGCCTGTCCGGCTTCGACAGCTTTGATATTCCGCTTGAAGCCTGGTTCTTCATCGCGGGCGCATTGCTGGTTTTGCTGGCCGTGGTGGCGTGGATGTTCGTGCGCAGCGATGCAGGGCAACTGCTGGTCGCCATCCGCGAAAACGAAGCACGCTGCGAGTATCTCGGCATCGATGTGTCGCGCTACAAGGCGCGGCTGATGGACGCGTGCGCGGTCATCGCCGCGGTCGCGGGCTTTTTGTTTGCCTGCGTGCAGATGGTGGTGGCGCCGGAATACGCCGGTTTTGTGTTCGGCACCGAACTGGTCATCTGGGTCGCGCTCGGCGGGCGGGGATCGCTGATCGGGCCCATTGTCGGCGCGATGCTGATCGACGTCGGCAGCGCCTATCTCAGCGGCAATCTGCCTTATGTCTGGACGCTGCTGGTGGGCGTGGCGTTCGTCGTCGTGATCGTGGCGATGCCGCGCGGGCTCGCGCCGCTCGTAGCCGGCGCAGCGCGCCAGGCGTTGCCGCGCCGCCGCCGCCGTGTGGCAAGCACGCCGCTGACGCTGGTCGCGGCGCCGCCGCGTGGTGACGGCATGATCGACAACACCCGTGTGGCGCTATCGATCAAACAGGTGCAAAAGCATTTCGGCAGCCTCAAGGTGCTTGACGACATCACGTTCGACGCGCGCGCCGGAGAGCTCCTCAGTCTGATCGGACCGAACGGCGCGGGCAAGAGCACGCTGATGCGCTGCATTGCGGACGGCGCGGAGCGCTCGGGCGGCACAGTCGAGATCAGCGGCACTGAGATCCGCACGCTCGCGCCGTACGACTGCGTGGCGCTTGGCGTCGGCCGCAAGTTCCAGACGGCGACGGTGTTCGAATCGCTAAGCGTCGGTGAGGCGTTGCGCGTGGCGCGCTATCGGGTGGCGCCGCCGTCCAAATGGCAGCGCGACCCGGTTCTCGCGCTGCCGCAGCCGGCCCTCGACGTTCTGCGGCTGACGGGACTGGACCGGATTCTCGAAACCGAGTGCCGTTACCTGTCGCACGGCCAGAAGCAGGCGCTTGAACTGGCGATGGTGCTCGCGCTCGAACCGCGCACGGTGCTGCTGGACGAACCCACTGCAGGCCTGACGAAACAGGAGCGCACGCAGATCGGCGAGATTTTCGTCGAACTGTCGTCGCGCTACCGGATGTGTCTTCTGCTGGTCGAGCATGACCTCGATTTCGTGCAGCAGATCAGTTCGCGCATTGTCGTGCTGCACCAGGGGCGCATCGTGATGGATGGCGGTGTCGAAGAAGTCGTGCACTCAGAACTCGTGCGCGCGGTGTACGCGGGCGGTGCGCATGCCGCGGCCAGTCAGCCGGAGGCGGACGCATGAATGCATCGACGATTGTTCAGGTCGACGCGCTGCACAGCGGGTACGGCGAGGCAATGGTGCTCAAGGGCCTGAACCTCACGCTCGCGCGCGGCGAAGTGGTGGTGATTCTCGGCAAGAACGGCATGGGCAAATCGACCTTGCTGAAAACGCTGATGGGTTTCATTCGCCCGAAGAGCGGCGACATCTCGCTCTTCGGTGAGCGGACTACGGGCGTGCCGCCGAACCGGATCGCGCGGCGCGATGTCGCTTACATCCCGCAGGAAAAGGCCTTGTTTCAGGACTTGTCCGTCGAAGAGAACCTGAAGCTCGCCCTCATGCGCGATCGCGATTTCAAGCCGCTTTTCGAGCGTATCGAGGATCTTTTTCCGTTTCTGAAGGACCGCCTCAAACAGAAAGCGGGCACCCTGTCGGGGGGCGAGCAGAAGATGCTGCTGGTCGCGCGGGCGTTGATCCGCCAGCCGAAGCTGATTCTGGTCGACGAAATCACCGAGGGCATGCAGCCGTCGGTGATCGAACGGCTGGTCGGCATTCTCAGCCGCGAGCGGGACAGTGCCGGCACGACGATGCTGCTGGTCGAGCAGCACGTGCATTTTGCTTTTGCCGTCGCGAATCGCTACGCGGTGCTCGAACTGGGTGAGATTCCGGCGGCCGGTGACACGGCGGATACGTCGGCGCAAGCCACGGTTTCGCGTTTCCTGTCGCTGTAACGCCAAGGGGAAAGTTTGCCATGACGTTTTCCATCGTCGCGCGCTGTGCTCGGACCGGCGCGTTGGGCGTGGCGGTCAGCACTGCGGTGCCGGCGGTCGGCGCGATGTGCGTGTATCTGCGCACCGGCGTGGGCGCGGTATCGACGCAATCCTGGGTCAATCCGTATCTCGCGCTCGATGCGCTTGACTTGCTCGACCAGGGCGTGAGCGCCGAACAGGCGCTCGCGCGGGTACTGCAAGACGATGCCGCCGCGGACCTGCGGCAGCTCGGCATTGTCGACCGCAACGGTCAAAGCGCCTGCTGGAGCGGTTCGCAATGTACGGATTGGGCGGGGCAGCGCAGCGGCACCTCTTGTACGATCCAGGGCAACATGCTGACCGGCGCAGGGACGCTCGATGCGATGCTCGCCGCGTATGAGGCGAGCGGCGAACTCGCGCTGGAGGAGCGCCTGATGCGCTCGCTCGAAGCGGGACAAGCCGCTGGCGGCGACAAGCGCGGCCGCCAGTCGGCGGCGCTCAAGGTGGTGCGCAACGAGGCTTATGCTCACCTCGATTTGCGGGTCGACGAACATCACGAGCCGGTTGCCGAATTGCGGCGCGTGTTCGAGGTGGCGCAGCGGCAGTTCGTCCCGTTCGTCGAAGGGATGCCCACACGCGACGATCCCGGCCGTGCGCCGCCGGCCGTCGTGACCGAGTTGCTGTTGACGCCGCCGCAATCCAGGCCGGGCGCAACAGAGCCGTTGAATGCAGACATGAAGGTGCTCGGCCGGTGGCTCGGCGTCGAGTTCGCTACGCAGCGCGTGGCGCACAACCTCGCCACCTACGCGCCGATCCTCGCGGAGATCAGCAAATTACGAGAACTCGATCTGTCAGAAGTGCACCCGGTGGTCGTGTTCGATCCGGCGCGCGCTTATGCGGGGCCTTCCGTCAAGGGCGAAGCATGAACGACGATCTCACTGCCATCGCCGCGGGCATTGCATCGGGCGAGGATTCGCCGGCCGACGTCATGGACGCGTTGCTCACGCGCATCGCCGCGCTCGATCCGCAAGTGCTGGCTTATGAATGTCTTAACCCGGCCGCGCGCGCCGAAGCCGAGCAATGCACGGAGGAACTGAAGCGCGGTGTGCTGCGCGGTCCGCTGCATGGCGTGCCAATTGCGATCAAGGACAACTACCTGACGGCCGGCATGCCGACCACGGCAGGCAGCCTTGCGCCGGGCTATACGTTCGCGAACGAAGACGCAGCCGCGGTTGCGCGACTGCGGGCGGCCGGCGCGGTAGTGATCGGCAAGACCCGCACGCACGAGTTCGCGTGGGGTACGGAGACGCCACCCACTCGCAATCCGTGGGATCCGTCGCGTATTCCCGGCGGGTCGAGCGGCGGCTCGGGCGCGGCGCTGGCCGCGCGAATGGCCTACGGCGCGCTCGGATCGGACACGGGCGGCTCGATTCGTATTCCGGCGAGTCTGTGCGGCGTAGTGGGCCTGAAGCCGACCTTCGGTCGCGTCAGCCGCGCGGGGATCGTGCCGCATAGCTGGTCGCTCGATCATGCGGGGCCGTTGACGCTGTCGGTGCGCGACGCGGCGCTGCTGCTCAACGTGCTCGCTGGACACGATACGCGCGACCCCGGCAGCGCCGATGTGCCGGTGCCGGACTACACCGCGTCGCTGGACGGCGGCATCGCGGGCATGCGCATTGGCGTGTGCCGCAATCACTTCTTCGGCGCCAATGAGGCGGAAGTCGAGGCGCAAGTCGAGCGCGCCATTGCGGCGCTCGCCGCGCTTGGCGCGCAGGTCATCGACTTCGAGGTGCCCAATCTGCGATACGGGTTGGGCGCGATCTTCGCAATTGAACTCGCGTCGTCGAGCGCTTATCACGATCGCGGCCTGCAGCGCGGCGCGACCGCCGCGATGGCCGACGACGTGCGCACGCTCGTGGAGATCGGCCGCATGGTGTCGGCGTCGGACTATCTGAAGGCCGAGCAGTTGCGCGCGCGCCTGATCGATGATTTCAAGGCGGTATTCGAGCGCGTCGACGTCGTCGTGACGCCCGCATCGCCGGTTACCGCATGGCGGCGCGGACAGGCCACGGTGGTGACCGGGGGCATGGAAGAGAGCCCGCTCGCGGCGTCATGGCGTCTTACCTATCCCTTCAACCTGACCGGATTGCCGGCCCTGTCCCTGCCATGCGGCTTCGATTCGCGCGGCTTGCCGATCGGCCTGCAGATCGCCGGCAAACCGTTCGATGAAGCCACGATTTTGCGCGTAGCCGCGTCCTATGAAAGCGTGCACCGCTGGGACGCGGTGCGCTCGCCGATTGCGAGAAGTGTACAGCCATGACGACAGGTGACGAGAGCAAGGTGACGGTGGCATGCGTGCAGATGTGCCGGTGACCAGCACCTCTTTTTTGAACCGGGCAACCTCGGCATGCCGGTGTTTCATACGCCGTTCGGCCGGGTGGCTTGCGCGATCTGTTATGACATCTGGTTCCCTGAAGTTCGCCGGTTGGCGGCGGCCGGGGGCGCCGATATCCTGTGCGTACCGACCAATTGGGTGCCGATGCCTGCGCAGCCGGCCGAGCTGCCCGCGATGGCGAATCTGCTGGCGATGGGCGGCGCGCATTGGAACGGGCTGTTCGTGGCCGCGGCGGACCGGGTTGGCGTTGAACGCGACCAGCCGCTTCTTGGACGCAGGCTGATTGCCGACTCGCAAGGTTGGTCCGCGACCGGTCCTGCCAGTCCAACGGACGAAGAGATTCTGGTGGCTTCGGTGAATCTGGCCGACGCGCGCCGGCACCGGCAATTGAATGCTTTTAATCACGTATTGCGGGACTGCCGTCCCTATATGTACTGCGAAGGGCGGTCAATCGTAAGCGTTTACCCCCTCGCTGCATTTATACGTCCGTATAAGCGGGGTACGCTAACGCGCCATTGGCATATCCAACCGAACAGTAGATTCGCCCTCCGGCTCGACTTAACCTTCTCTCATCGCTACACGCCCGCTGTACACCAGCGGAAAGCTCGCGGTTCGGCCCCATGACGACATGGCGCTTCCGGATGCCCGACCGGACGATTCCTTCTTTGGCGTCTCCAGGGAATCATCGTGTCACAGGTTCACCATAACGGGGTGCATATCGGAAGCAACTCATTTGGCGAGTACACGTTCGTGCCGTGGCTTGGCAGGATCGTTTCTCGCCGTACGGTCGACTTCTCCCCGGTATGTATGCAATAGCTGCAAAGTAAGAACCTGTTTGACCGCTACCTCTGTTCGACTACTGTTTCACTCTTTCCTGAAGAGGGGCACGCCCTTGAAAGCTGAATACAATGCGACTTTGGACAGGCTGTCAGAAAATGGATCCTGTCATGCGCCTGCTTGCCCAGCCCTGCCATCGACCTGTCATCCGTCATCGTATCGGCCGGGTCACCTCGCTTCAGCGTCCACGGGTCGAGACCCGTGGACGACCACGCTCGCAGCCATCCACCAATTTTCTTCTGCGCCGGACCGATGGGCAATCGTGCGGAACTATCCGGGTGGCTCCGCCCGGATAGCGAGCCGTTCTGTCCGAAAAAAGACAGATGGGGGTGACGTGCGCACCTTTACCGTGACCGTCGTAGAAGAACTGTCCAATCCGCTCCTCGCATAGTGCTGGCGTGACTTAACGCTTTGCAACCATGAGGAGCAAGTATGGGGTCTGTGTCCCACTCCTGCTCCCGCTCCCGCGCCTGAAGCGTTGCGCCTTGTCTGGGAGGTACGTCAAGCAAGCTGAACCGGTCTACCGTCCCCGAGTCCGCGGACGAGTCATTCCACTCAACCGCGACGCAATGATTCTGGCCAGCGAGCTGATCCAAGCCCACACAAGCGCCTGAGACGTGCTGGCGCTGGCGTAGATTGAGTCAACCCGCCGTGAAGCATCGTCTGGGTGCTGGCCGCCTCGCGGTATGCTTTTCGGTCTGGCTCCAGGAGACTTAACATGCAACTAGAGGCCGCCAGGTTTGCGAGACTGCACCGTCTGCCTCCGGGCCTCGCCAATGTGTTCGACCCGGGCGAGGCCGAGCCTGCAGACGAGGCCGCGAGTCTCGCTTCACTGGCCCTGCGATGCTCACTGCTGAACGCCGATCCCTGCGTCATGTTGCGCAGCACGCCAAAACGGACCGCAGACGCGCATCGTAAGTGCTTATATGCCAGGGCGGGACGATGAAGTGGGCTGCGGATAGCTTGACGATACTGCGCGATTTGCGCTCGCTGAAAGTTGTTGTGATTCATCCGCAAGATCAGGATGGTGACGAGCTTCTCGCCCAACTCCACCGCATCGGGTGCACCGTGGAGGTCTGCTGGCCGACACTCGACTGCTTGCCCTCAGGAACCGGGCTCGTACTGATTGCGATGCGCCCCGAAACCCTCTCGGCCAATTTTCCGTGGCTCGGGACCAGCATGTCGCCGCCCGTGATTCCGGTGGTGACCTACGAAAATCCGATCACCATCGAAGCGGTGCTACGCCTGAACGCGCTGGCGATGATACCGTCGCCGGTGCGCTCATTCGGATTGCTGACGGCGATTGCGGTGGCGCTGACGCAGTGTCAGGCATTGCGCATGCGCGATCGATACATTGAACGGCTCGAGAAGAAGCAAGCGAAGGTTCGGGTGATCCAGCAGGCCACGCAGCTTGTGATGGAAAGGCGCGGCGTGTCCGAAGAACACGCGTATCAGTTGCTGCGCTCAAAGGCGATGCTCAAGCGCGAGCACATCGAGGTGGTGGCAGGCGAGATCGTCAAGGCGCACGAAACGCTGACTTTTTAGCCCACAAGAACAGTCTGCTGAATCACTCGCGGACACTGGCCGATGACGGCCGCAGGGCAGATCGGACTCGATGCCAAGCGATTCGGCGAAGGTTGTCATGTTCACTCACCTGTAGGCATGGACAAACGCCGTGTACGAAAATGCCGTCGGGGAGGGCTTCGTTCGCGTGCTTCTGTCCGAGCCATGGACGTAGCAGGCGCATGGATGGCTTGCTCGCGATCAGTGGCTCGAATCGTCCAGTAGCGCTTCGAGCACCGTCACGTCGAGCGGATGTGCAAGCAGCGGTGTCAGTTCGCGAACCAGCTCCTTAAAGTGCTCAGTGCCTTCATGCTCGGCGAGCGCTGCGCGGCTTGTCCAGCGCTCGAAGAAGACGAAACGCTCGGTGCGATCGAGGTCGCGGTGCGGTGTATAAAGCAGGCAGCCCGTCTCGGCGCGACTCGGCGCTACACAACGCAACAGCGCCTGCTGGATCGCGTCGGCGGTGCCGGGCTTTCCTTGAACGACCGCGATTACACGGATTTCTGATGACATGCGATTTTCTCCTTGGCAAAGCGCGCAAGTTTAGCGCCATATTTCACGCTGCGCTCGACGTACCAGCCTGTAACGAGAGTGGCGCCGGCGCGAGCTGCGATATCAGTCACGTCATGCTGATCGAAGCTGGTCAGGTCGCCCTTAATACTCGCCCTTAATACTCGCCCTTAATACAACACGCAGCCGGACATATCCTGCGGGGAGAGTTCGTCGTAAGTCCACACGACCGCGATCACCGGGATGCGCTTTGCACCAGAACCCATGCGCCAAGCTCGCACCGCAGACGCAAGCCGCGCCACGCGCCGGCAGCCGTTGTCTCTTCGCTACCCGCGCCCGACAAACGGCATCTTGCTAGCCATAATGGTCATGAACTGCACATTCGTATCGAGTGGCAAATCGGCCATATAAAGGACCGCACCTGCGACATTCTCGACATCCATCAGCGGTTCGACGGCAATTTCGCCGTTGGCCTGCGGCACTCCCTTTGCCATGCGTGCCGCCAAGTCAGTGAGAGCGTTGCCGATGTCGATCTGTCCGCAGGCAATATCGTACTTGCGTCCATCGAGTGATGTCGATTTGGTCAGGCCGGTGATCGCGTGCTTGGTGGCCGTATAGGCGATACTGTTCGGACGTGGCGCGTGCGCGGAGATCGAGCCGTTGTTGATGATACGTCCGCCGCGCGGTAGTTGCGTTTTCATCAACGCGACGGCAGCGCGCGTGCAGAGGAAGGCACCCGTCAGATTCGTGTCCACGACGGCGCGCCAATCGTCCAGACTGAGTTCGTCGATATCGACGGCCGGTGCGCCACGGCCGGCATTGTTGAA
>DASYLW010000145.1:0-5372 GCA_036009385.1 Caballeronia sp. | reverse complement strand
TTCCACCACCGACAAGTTGTGCGAGATGAACACATAGCTTGTACCGAACTGCTGCTGCAGATCCATGAACAGATTCAGAATCTGCGCCTGGATGGATACATCGAGCGCGGATACGGGTTCATCGGCCACCAGGATCTGCGGATCGAGAATCATCGCACGCGCGATAGCAACCCGCTGGCGCTGGCCGCCCGAGAACATGTGCGGATATCGCGCCGCGTGTTCCGGCCGCAAACCGACCGTGCGCATCATGTGCGCAATACGCTCGGCGCGCTCGCTGGAAGACAACTTCGTGTTGATCGCCAGCGGTTCGCCCAGCGTCTGCTCGACGGTTTTGCGCGGATTCAGCGAAGCGAACGGATTCTGGAACACCATCTGCACGCGTTGCCGCAAGTCGGCCACTTTCGCCCGGTTCGCGCTCGCCACGTCCTCGCCATCGATCAGCAAACGCCCCGACGTGGGCGCTTCAATCATCGTCAACTGACGCGCCAGCGTCGATTTACCGCAGCCGGATTCACCCACCACAGCAAGCGTCTTGCCGCGCTCAAGCGAAAAAGACACGCCGTTCAACGCCTTAACGGTGCCCTGCTGGAACATGCTGCGCTTGACGCTGTAGTGCCGCGTCAGCTTATCGGCGACGAGAACAATGTCTTTAACGTCTTTTGCGAACGTCTCGGGAACGGCATTCATCGCGCGCCTCCATGTTCTGCCACTAGGTCCATGTTCAGCGGCTTGATGCAGCGAGCGCGCACTGCCGGATCGTTCGGAGCAAGTTGAAAGAGCGCCGGCCGGGCCTTGCGGCAATCGTCGACGGCGTAGCTGCAGCGGGGCGCGAATAAACATCCGACCGGACGATCGTCGCGGCCCGGCACCATGCCCGGCAACGCCGCGAGACGCTCGGCGCCGCGGCTGTGCTCGGGGATGGCGGCGAGCAACGCTTCCGTGTACGGATGATGCGGCTCGCTGAAGATCGTCGGCACGTGATTCGTTTCGATAATCTCGCCCGCGTACATCACGGCCACGCGCTGCGCGACCTCGGACACAACAGCGAGATCGTGCGAAATCAGCACGAGCGCCATGCCGCGCTCCTTCTGCAGCTGGACGAGCAGTTCCATGATCTGCGCCTGGATGGTGACGTCGAGCGCGGTGGTCGGTTCGTCGGCAATCAGCAACTTCGGATTGCAGGCGACTGCCATCGCGATCATCACGCGCTGGTTCATGCCGCCGGACATCTGGTGCGGGAATGCATCAATGCGACTTTTCGCGTCGGGAATCCCCACTTGATCGAGCAATTCCAGCGCGCGTTGATGCAGCTTTGATCCTTTTAAACCTTCATGAAGCTTGAGGACTTCCTTGATCTGATAGCCGACGGTGTAGCTCGGATTCAGGCTCGACAGCGCGTCCTGGAAGACCATGGCAATGTCCTTGCCAATAATCTTCCTGCGTTGCCCCGCCGACGCCTTCAGCAAGTCGACGCCATTGAACGCGACCTGATCGGCGGTGACAATGCCGGGGGCGTCGATCAAGCCCATGAGCGCCATCATGGTGACGCTTTTGCCGGAACCCGATTCGCCGACTACGCCGACCACTTCGCCGGGTTTGACGGATATATCGATTCGGTCGACCGCCGGGAGCCCGTTGAAACTCACGGCGAGATTGCGGATGGTCAGGAGATCGCTCATGTCAGTGCGCGCACGGCCGTCCGAAACGTATTGATCAGCCCGCTTGGGGGGCAGCGAATGAAGTGAACGTGGGGGTTGTTCCATGTCAGGCCATCCGTTTGAGTTTGGGATCGAGTGCGTCGCGCAGGCCATCGCCGAGCAGGTTGATCACCAGGACCGAAATCAGGATGGAAAGCCCGGGCATGGTCACGATCCACCACGCACTTTCGATGTAATCGCGCGCCGACGCGAGCATCGCGCCCCACTCCGCCGCCGGCGGTTGCACGCCGAGGCCGAGAAAGCCGAGCGCGGCGGCATCGAGAATGGCGGACGAAAAACCTAACGTCGCCTGCACGATCAGCGGTGCAGCGCAGTTCGGCAGCACTTGCGAGAACATCAGGCGCACGGTGCCGGCGCCGGCCACACGCGACGCCGTCACATATTCGCGCTGCAATTCACCCAGCGCGGCGGCGCGGGTCAGACGCACGTAACCCGGCAACGCGACAATCGCGATGGCGAGCATCGTGTTCATCAGCCCCGGTCCGATGATCGCGACCACCGCGACCGCCAGCAACAGCGAAGGCAACGCGAGCAGCACGTCCATGATGCGCATGATCGGCGTGTCGAGCCATTTCTGGAAAAACGCCGCGATCAATCCGAGCACAATGCCCGGAATCAACGCCAGCACCACCGACACAAAGCCGATCCAGAACGACAGCCGCGCGCCATACATCAGGCGGGAGAGGATGTCGCGGCCGGCTTCGTCGGTGCCCAGAATGAAGTGCCAGTTGCCGCCGTCGAGCCACGCGGGCGGAATCTTCACGTTGTCGCGATATTGCTCGATCGGGCTATGCGGCGCGATCAACGGCGCAAAAATGGCGATGAACACCAGGATCAGCACGATCGCGCCGGCCACAACCGCGCCGCGATTACGCGAGAAATTGGCCCAGAATTCGCGGCCGGCGAGGAACCGGCCACTTGGGACGGGGATCAACGCCCCAGGGTTGTTTTGGATATCGGCCATTGGCTTACCTCGTGTGGCGAATGCGCGGATTCAGCACGCCGTACAACAAGTCGACGATCAGATTCACAAGAATAACGAGCGTCGCGATCATCAGGATACCGCCCTGCACAACCGGATAATCGCGCCGGCTGATGGCGTCGATGAGCCATTTGCCCACGCCCGGCCACGAGAACAACGTCTCCGTCAGGACGGCGCCGGCGAGCAGCGTACCGACTTGCAGGCCGATCACGGTCACCACGGGAATCAGCGCGTTACGCAACGCATGCACGATCACCACGCGGGCCGGCGAAAGACCTTTGGCGCGCGCCGTGCGGATGTAATCCTCGCGCAGCACTTCGAGCATCGACGAACGCGTCATGCGCGCGATCACGGCCAGCGGAATGGTGCCCAAAACGATAGTCGGCAGAATCAGGTGACTGACGGCGGACTTGAACGCGCCTTCGTCGGTAGAAAAGAGCGCATCCCACAACATGAAGCCGGTGCGGTGCGGAATGTCGTATTCCACCGCGATACGTCCTGAAACCGGCGTCCAGCCCAGCTTGGCCGAGAAGAACATGATGAGGATCAAACCCCACCAGAAGATCGGCATGGAATATCCGGTGAGGGCGGTGCCCATCACGCCGTGATCGACGACCGTGCCGCGTCTCAACGCAGCGACAACGCCAGCGGGCAGTCCGATCACCAAAGCGAAAATCATCGCGCAGATCGCGAGTTCGAGCGTCGCCGGAAAGCGCGCCATGAATTCGCCCATCACGCTGGTATTGGTGATGATCGACATGCCGAGATCGCCTTTCAGCGCGTGCCCGACATAGTGGAAATATTGAACGGGGAGCGGCAGGTCAAGCCCGAGCCGCTTCATTGCTTCGGCATGCATGGCCGGGTCCACGCCGCGCTCGCCCATCATGACTTCAATGGGATCGCCCGGGATCAGGTGGATTAACGCGAACGCGAGGATCGTGATGCCGATGAACGTCGGGATCACCATGCCTATGCGCCGCAGAACGAATCGGAACATGGTTCGTCTCTTTGGGGAGGAAAAATGCGACCGGCGACGCGGGCTTGTGACCCTTGTCGCCGGACCTTTTCGACTAGTTATGGTTTCAGTGCATGAAGCGTACCGCCAACAGTTTACTGCACGCCGACACCGTCGAAACGCAGGTAGCCCAGCGGCTCGATCTTCATGTCGATCACCTTCTTGCTCGTCGGCTGATACACCGTGGAGTGAGCGATCGGCGAGAACGGCAGTTGGTCAGCGAAAATTTGCTGCGCTTGCATATAAGCCTGCGTGCGCTGCGCCTGGTCGGACGTATTGCGGCCCTTGATCACCAGGTCGTTGAACGGCTTGTAGCACCAGTGCGAGAAGTTGCTGCCGTTGACCGCTTCGCAACCGAGCAGCGTGCCGAGCCAGTTGTCAGGATCGCCGTTGTCGCCCGTCCAGCCGATCAGCATGGCGTCGTGTTCGCCTGCGTGGCCGCGCTTGATGTACTCGCCCCACTCATACGACACAATATTCGCCTTCACGCCGATCTTCGCCCAGTCGGCCTGGATCATCTCGGCCATCAGACGTGCGTTCGGGTTGTACGGACGCTGGACCGGCATGGCCCACAGGTTCATTTCGAAGCCGTTCGGGAAACCTGCCTTCGCGAGCAACGCCTTGGCCTTCTCGGTGTCGTATGCCTGAACCTTCAGGTTCTTGTCGTAGGACCATTCGGTCGGCGGCATCGGGGCAACGGCGGCTTGACCCGCGCCTTGATACACCGACTCAATGATCGCCTTCTTGTTGATCGCCATGTCCAGCGCGCGGCGCACATCGACGTTTTCAACGTTCTTCTTCGTCGTGTTGTATGCCACGTAGCCTTCGTTGAAGCCCGCTTGCGACGGCGTGTCGAGGTTCGAGTCTGCCTTCAGCGGCGCAATGTCAGCCGGGCGCGGATAGGCCATCACCTGGCATTCGTTGTTCTTCAGCTTTTGCACGCGCACCGCGGCGTCCGGCGTAATCGAGAAAATCAGCTTCGAGATTTTGACTGCACCGGGCTTCCAGTAATCAGGATTGCCGTCGAAGCGGATGGTTGCGTCTTTCGTGTAGCTGCGGAAAATAAACGGGCCTGTGCCAACCGGCTGCTGATTGATATCCGATGCCTTGCCCGCTTTCAGCAGTTGCTGAGCGTATTCATCTGACTGGATCGACGCGTATTCCATTGCCATGTTCTGGATAAACGGCGCGTTGACTTCCTTTAGCGTGAACTTGACCGTGTACGGATCGACTGCTTCGACCTTCGTGATCAGCTTGTCCAGGCCCATGTCCGTGAAATACGGGAACGACGCGGGATAAGCCTTGCGGAACGGCTGGTTCGGATCGAGCATGCGGTTGAACGTGAAAAGCACGTCGTCCGCGTTGAAATCGCGCGTCGGCTTGAAGAACGACGTGGTCTGGAACTTCACGCCATGGCGCAGATGGAACGTGTACGTAAGGCCATCGGGCGACACGTCCCACTTTTCCGCGAGACCCGCTTCCACTTTCGTGCTGCCGCGCTCGAATTCCACGAGGCGGTTGTACACCGTGAAGGTGTTTGCGGTGAAATCGGTGCCCGTGGTGTACTGCGCGGGATCGAAACCGGCCGGGCTGCCTTCTGAGCAGTAAACGAGCGTTTTGTTGGGGATGGGTGCTGCGTGAGCGACGCTCGCGGTTA
>DASYLW010000144.1:0-3146 GCA_036009385.1 Caballeronia sp. | reverse complement strand
TTACCGCGCCTCACTCACAAATTTCGTCACCAAATACGCTTCCATCGCTTCGCTGCCGCCTTCCGAGCCATATCCCGAATCCTTCACGCCGCCGAACGGCGTTTCCGGAATTCCCAGCCCGTGGTGGTTGATCGACACCATGCCGCTTTCAATGTCCTCGCCCACCGCCGCCGACGTCGCGCTCGAACGTGTGTACGCATACGCTGCCAGGCCATACGGAAGACGGTTCGCTTCCAAGATAGCTTCGTCGTAAGACTTGAAGGTCGAAATCGGGGCGATCGGGCCGAACGGCTCTTCCGTCATGATGCGAGCCGACATCGGCACATTGGCGAGCACTGTCGGCGCGAAGAAATATCCTTCACGGCCGATGCGTTCGCCACCCGTCAACACCTTCGCACCCTGCTCCACCGCATCGGCGACCAGACGTTCCATTGCCTGCAGGCGGCGACCGTTGGCGAGCGCCCCCATTTGCACGCCGTCTTCCAGGCCATTACCGACCTTGAGCTTCTTCGTCGTCGCGACGAAATGCTCCGTGAACTCCTCGTAAGCGGATTCCTCGACGATAAACCGCGTCGGCGAAATGCACACTTGACCGGCATTGCGGAACTTGGCGCTAGCCAGGAGTTTCGCGGCGCGCGGGATGTCGGCATCGGCGAAAACCAGCGCGGGCGCGTGGCCGCCGAGTTCCATCGTGGCGCGCTTCATGTGCTCGCCGGCCATCGCGGCCAGCAACTTGCCGACGGCGGTCGAGCCCGTGAACGATATCTTGCGGATCAGCGGATGCGCGATCAGAAACTTCGAGACATCGGCGGGAACGCCGAACACGAGATTCAGCACGCCAGCGGGCAAACCTGCATCGATATAAGCCTGAACCAGCGCCGCGCAGCTTGCAGGCGTTTCTTCCGGTCCTTTCAGGACCACCGAGCACCCAGCCGCGAGCGCCGCCGACACCTTGCGCACAGCCTGATTAATCGGGAAATTCCACGGCGTGAAGGCGGCGACCGGGCCGACTGGCTCACGCGTGACGATCTGACGCACGTTGCCGGCACGCGCCGGGATCACGCGGCCGTAGGTCCGGCGGGCTTCTTCCGCAAACCAGTCGATGGTGTCCGCTGCGCCCAGCACTTCAATGCGCGATTCGACCAACGGCTTGCCCTGCTCCATGGTCATGATCGCGGCCACTTCCTCGGCGCGGTCGCGCAGGTTCTGCGCGGCGCGGCGCATGAGCTTGCTGCGATCGAATGCCGATACCTTGCGCCACGCCGCAAAACCGCGACCTGCGGCTTCGGCAGCTTCGGCGAGATGCTGTTCGCCGGCCAGCGAGAGGCGGCCGATTTCCGCTTCCGTCGCCGGATTGACCACGGCGGTGTCGCGGCTGCCCGCGCGCCATGCGCCGTCGATGTACAACTGCGTGTTCGGGTAATGACGCGATAGAGTGCTTTCGCTCATGCTTGGCTCCTGATGTTCGTGGTTGTCATGGTTATCGGGGAAACTGCCGCCGGGGTCGATGCAACATTTTCAGCGTTCTCATCACCCCAAACCCGGCGAATTAACCGTTTATGGTAACGCGATCACGAAGGTTGTGCTCGCGGCGGCGAATGAAGGCACTACTCTGCCGCAACGGGCGGCTGCGGGCAGGTTCGCTTCGGATATTTTCATCGGTTTGAACTTAAACTGACCGCTCCGGCTGGCGGCAGCCTTCAGGGATTGCGCACCGGTATCCGCCACCAAAACCGCCAAGTCCCGAGCCAGACCACCCCGACAAAATTCAGCCAATAAACACAATAGTGCTCACGACAAAACACACGTACACGCCCGAACTCCGGCGCTTCGCCCGCACGCTCATCAGTTGCGCGCTCAGCTACGGCGTCGCCAAGCTCGCCACGCTTCCCGAGCTTTACTGGGCGGTTATCACAACCCTGATTGTCGTGACGCAGCCCAGTCTCAACCAGGCGTTGAACACTGGCCGCGACCAGATCATCGGGGCGGTGACCGGTGGCGTGGTTGGTGTCGCCGGCTTGTTCGCCATCCTGCGCGGCGCGCCGCCGCTCATCGTGTTCTCGATTGCACTCCTTCCGCTCGCAGCACTGGCCGCCTGGCGGCCGACTCTCCGGCTCGCCTGCGTGACGCTCGTCGTTGTTGTGCTGATTCCGGCAAGCGGCATGGGCTCCCCGTTCGAACGTCCGATCGACCGTGTGCTCGAAATCCTGATAGGGGCAGGCTCGGCGCTCCTTGTCGCGTTCCTGATGCCGAATCGTGCGATCAATACGGCCCACGACCGCGCGAGTGAAATCGTCCTTGCGTTGGGTGAATTGATCACCCTGACGCTGCGCGAGCCCGATGACGCGGATGGCGCCGAGCACCTGCATCAGCGTTCTGCCGCCGCCGAAAAGGCACTCGATGAGGCCATTACTGAAGCGGGGCGTGAGCACATCATCGTGCCGGTGAAACGCACGCGCGGGGACGTGGTCGACAAGGTGGCGCCCATGCTGACCCGGCTGCATCGGGACGCGCTGTTTCTGGGTAAGGCTTGCACCGGCGATCCAGAGTGGGCGAGACGGCTGAGCGCGGCTAACCGCGACGCGCTGAACGTAACCGCCGACGCATTTGCCGACGCTGCCAATACGTTGGCTGCCACGCTCGATGCCGATCAAAGGCATCAAGATGAGAAGGTCCGGCTCGCACGCGCATCGTTCGAGAAGCTGAGAACGGCGTCAAGCGACGCATGCGAAACGATAGAGAAAAATACCGTGCTGGCGTTCGTGGTGAACTCGCTGGTACAGGATTTCGGGGATCTGATCGCGACGGTGGAAGTGCTGGACGCACGTGAGTAGAAAGAGAAAGGGCACGCCATGGACCAAGCCCGCCAATCTCGCAGCCACCGCGACAGGGACACACTGCCCTCCAGGCAACGCATACGCACGGCCCAAAGCCGCGTGCCATCTTCGCGCCATCTCCCGGCCATGTTGACGCCACCGCGCTTGCTTATCATGGGTAGCGAATGCCAAGACGATGCAATGTCGATCGTCTTCTATCCATGCTTCAACGGGAATTCGACTCATGAACGACAAGCCTCAGCAACCGGACGCGACTGACGACGAGCCGGCGACACTCTTCGAGCGCGTGACGCGCCGCTCCTTCTTGAC
>DASYLW010000143.1:0-5737 GCA_036009385.1 Caballeronia sp. | reverse complement strand
TCAGCGCAGCAGCGGACGGACCATAACCACCCGGCGCCGACGGCGGTACATAGCTGGGTTCCTGCGAGTTAAGCCCGGTACGTGCCGATCCGCCGAACGGCGAACCGGCGCCGCCAGCTGCATACGCCGGCGTATTGGCGTTTTTCCTGCGATTCATGATGAAGCGGAACAGCATCACAGCAGCCATCACGATCAACGCGATCATGATCATGTTGGCCATTGCGCCGGCGAATGCGCCGCCAAGACCAAGGGACGACAACAGCGCCGCAATGCCAAGACCAGCGGCGAGGCCGGCGAGCGGGCCCATCCAGCGGTTACGCGCAGGTTGCGCGGCCGCAGCGGCCGGCGCTGCTGCGGGTGCCGCCCGCTGGGCGTTGGCGGCCTGGCCCGACTGCATGGACTGCGAGGGCGGCGTAGCTTGATTCTGTTGAGCTGCGCTGTTTGATTGACGGCCCATGCTGCGGCCGCCACCCATGCGGCGTGCCTCTGCATCTTCAGCGATCAAAGCACCGGCCATGATTACGCCAGCCAGCGCAACGACCCCGGCTTTCCTGAATAACGACTTCAGGAAACCCCGAGTTTGGGGTAAGCGCGTATCGGACATTTCGAATCCTTATAAAAAGTGGAACACTAAAATTTTGTCCCGACGTGCAACGCTACCACGCCACCTGACAAATTGTAATATTCGACTCGATCCAATCCTGCGCGTTCCATCATTATTTTCAACGTTTCTTGATCCGGATGCATCCGGATTGACTCGGCGAGGTAGCGATAGCTATCGGCATCTTTCGCGAATTTGTCGCCAAGCCACGGCAAAAACTTAAAACTGTACAGATCGTACGCTTTCTTTAACGGCTCCCATACTTTCGAGAACTCCAAAACCAGGACCCGGCCACCCGGCTTCAACACGCGGAACATTTCGGCTAACGCACCATCTTTGTGCGTCATATTACGAATTCCAAAGGCAACTGTAACGATATCGAAATAATTATCCGGGAACGGGATCTTCTCGGCGTCGCAGATCAGGGTGGGTGTGATCACACCGCGGTCGATCAGCCGGTCACGGCCGACGCGCAGCATCGATTCATTGATATCTGTGTGCCAGACCTCGCCTTTTTCGCCCGCTTGTTTCGCGAACGCTTTCGCCAGATCGCCCGTCCCGCCTGCCAGGTCGAGCACTTTGTAACCTGGACGAACCTTCGCCTGGCCGATCGCGAAGAACTTCCACGCGCGATGCAGCCCCCCCGACATCAGGTCGTTCATCAGGTCGTAATTGCTTGCGACCGAATCAAAAACGCCCGCCACTTTCTTCGCTTTTTCCTGTTCGTCGACCGTTTGAAAACCGAAGTGGGTCTTGCTCATCGCGTTCGTCCTCATCTTGTTCGTGTTGTTTGGCTGCGCCCTGATACGGGCTGTCGGCCGATGGCAGCGGCAAATTGCCGCTGCAAGGTAAAAGCCGGTCAGTGGCGATGTCCGCCGGACGCTTTCGGCGTCATTGGCGTATCGCGGTCGATGCCCGCCGCTTCCAGTTTCGCGAGATAGTCTTCCCAGAGTTCATCCTGGCGGACCGCGAGGTCGTGCAGGATGTCCCAGGAATAGAGACCGGTATTGTGGCCATCGGAGAAGACGAGTTGCAGCGCGTAGTGGCCTACCGGCTCGACAGCGCTGATCAGCACGTCTCGCTTGCCCGTTTGCAGCGTTTCTTGTCCGGGACCGTGCCCTTGAACCTCTGCCGACGGCGAATATACGCGCAATAGCTCGAACGGTATCCGGTACGTCTGATCGTTCCCGTATTGCAGCTCAAGGGCGCGCGTTTTCGAATGCACGACAATGCCCGTCGGAATCGGCGTTTGTTTGGTCAGTCCGCTCATGGTGAGCCTTTATCAGAGTGTCATTAGCCCGAGGCGGCCAGGGTCAGAAGCTCAGCCTGAGAGGCTCACCCGAACGCCAGCGCCATCTCGGCGCGTACTGCTTCGCGCAGCAAGGTGGCCTGTGCCCGGCGATTCGACAGCAGCGCCTGGGACACCGTACGCTGGCGCGGCGCCCAGATGGGCAGCGGGAAACGGGAATCGTTGGAATGGCGCGGGATGACGTGCCAGTGAACGTGAGGGACCTGGTTGCCGAGACTGGCCAGATTGACCTTCGCCGGCGCGAGCACGCGACGGATCGCGCGCTCCACGCCGTTCACCGCCGCCATCAACTTGAGGCGCGCGGCATTGTCGAGATCGGACATTTCCGCCACGTGTGCATGCCAGATCACGCGGCAAAAGCCCGGCCACTCGGGCTCATCGGCCAGGACGACGCGCACGGCGTCGTCCGACCACAAGACCTCTCCGCCGTCTTCGCGGCAAAAAACACAGTCCATCATTTTCCTCTAGCGAAACAAGCCCCGGTTCCGCTATTACACCAGCACGCGCTCGATACCGCCATCGTTAGCGCGCGCCACGTAATCTTCCATCCAGCTCGCGCCGAGCACTTTGCGGGCAATTTCCACCACGATGTAATCCGCTTCTATGTTCGCGTCCTCGTTATACCGCGACAAACCCTGCAGGCAGGATGGGCAGCTCGTGAGGATCTTGACGTCGGTTCCAGTGGATTGGGCGCCGTCACCTGCTTTTAACACTGAACCTGGCGCAGCACCCGCCGTTCCCGCCGACGCGTTCGCCATATTCACAGCGTTCGCGCCCGCCTCGCCCACGAGGGGAATGTCGCGCAACTTCGCCGCGCCCTTGCGGATTTCCTCTTCCTTGCGGAAACGGACTTGCGTCGAAATGTCCGGACGCGTGACGGCGAGCGTGCCCGATTCGCCACAGCATCGATCATTCTTCTCGATCTTGTAGCCATCGTGGGCCGAGCCCATGATTTCATTCACGAGCTTGATCGGGTCCATGGTCTTGATCGGCGAGTGGCAGGGATCGTGATACATGTAGCGCGTCCCCGTCACACCCTCCAGCCTGATGTTCTTTTCCAACAGGAATTCGTGAATATCGATAATCCGGCAGCCCGGGAAAATCTTCTCGAATTCATATCCGGCCAGTTGGTCGTAGCAGGTCCCGCACGACACCACCACCGTCTTGATATCCAGATAGTTCAGCGTATTGGCCACGCGGTGGAACAGCACGCGGTTGTCCGTGACGATCTTCTCGGCTTTATCGAATTGACCGGCACCGCGTTGCGGATAACCGCAACATAGGTAACCTGGCGGCAACACCGTTTGCACGCCGGCTTCCCACAGCATGGCTTGCGTGGCGAGGCCGACTTGCGAGAACAAGCGCTCCGAGCCGCAGCCCGGGAAGTAGAAGACTGCTTCCGTATCCGAGGTCGTCGTCTTTGGATTGCGGATGATCGGGACAATCTTGTTGTCTTCGATGTCCAGCAACGCCCGCGCCGTCTTCTTCGGCAAGTTGCCCGGCATCTTCTTGTTCATGAAGTGGATGACTTGCTGCGTAACCGGCGGCTTGCCGACCGTTGCCGGTGGTTTCGCCGTCTGCTTCTTCGCAAACTTCTTCAGCACTTCATTGCCCAGGCGCTGCGCCTTGTAACCAATGCCCATCATTGCCGTGCGGGCGAGGTTGATGGTCTGCGGGTTCGTGGCGTTGAGGAAGAACATGCCCGCGGCGTTGCCCGCATTGAACTTCTTCTTGCCCATCTTGCGCAGCAGGTTGCGCATGTTCATGGTGACATCGCCGAAATCGATCTTCACCGGGCACGGCGTCACGCACTTGTGACAGACGGTGCAGTGATCGGCGACGTCGTTGAATTCGTCCCAATGCTTGATGGATACCCCGCGGCGCGTCTGCTCTTCATATAAGAACGCCTCGACCAGCAGCGACGTCGCCAGGATCTTGTTGCGCGGGCTATAGAGCAGGTTGGCGCGCGGCACGTGGGTCGCGCAGACCGGCTTGCACTTGCCGCAACGCAGGCAGTCCTTGATCGAATCCGCGATCGCGCCAATATCCGACTGCTGCATGATCAGCGATTCATAACCCATCAGGCCGAAACTCGGCGTATAGGCGTTACGCAGATCGGCGCCTGCGAGCAGCTTGCCTGCGTTGAACCGGCCTTCCGGATCAACGCGTTGTTTGTACTCGCGAAATTCGGAGATTTCGTCTTCGGTCAGGAACTCCAGCTTCGTAATGCCGATACCGTGTTCGCCCGAAATCACGCCATCCAGATCGCGCGCCAGCTTCATGATGCGTGCGACCGCGACGTGCGCGTCCTGCAGCATCTCGTAGTTGTCGGAGTTGACCGGAATGTTGGTGTGGACGTTGCCGTCTCCAGCGTGCATGTGCAGCGCGACGAATACGCGACCGCGCAGCACTGCTTTGTGGATGTTCTGCGCTTCTTCCAGGATGGGCTTGAACTCACCACCATTGAAAATGTGCCGCAGTTCAGCGCGGATTTCCTGCTTCCAGGAGATGCGGATCATGCGGTCTTGCGCGACGTCGAACACGCGGACGCCCGGTTGTGAATCCACGCGATCCGCCATCTTCTCGGCCAGCCCTTCGTAGCCGAGCTGAACCATGTAGTGCTGGGCTTCGCGCAACGGCAGATCCAGCTTTTCGCCGACGAACGTCCAGCGTTCACGCACGCGCTGCAACAGATCGAGCGCTTGCTGCACGCGGTCTTCGAGCAATTCGGCGCTGGGAATCTCGTTGGCGTCGTCGCTCTTTCCGAGCGGCAGCTTGCCCGTCTTGAAGAACGTTTCAAGGGCGTCCACGAGTTGCAGCTTGTTCTTGATCGACAACTCGATATTGATCCGCTCGATCCCGTCGGTGTACTCGCCCATGCGATTCAGCGGAATCACCACGTCTTCGTTGATCTTGAACGCGTTCGTATGCTTGGCGATTGCGGCCGTGCGCGAGCGGTCAAGCCAGAAGCGTTTGCGCGCTTCGGCATTCACCGCAACAAAACCTTCACCGCTCTTGCCGTTCGCCATGCGGACGACTTCGGACGTGGCTTGGGCAACTGCATCCGGATCGTTTCCAACGATATCGCCGATCAGCACCATCTTCGGAAACGCGTTGCGCTTGCTCTTGGTCGCGTAACCGACAGCGCGCAGATAACGTTCGTCCAGATGCTCAAGGCCGGCGAGAATCGCACCGCCCTGCTTCGAAGTCTCGAACAAGTAATCCTTGATTTCCACGATGCTCGGAATCGCGTCGCGCGCCTGACCGAAGAATTCGAGGCAGACGGTGCGCGTGTGCGCAGGCATCTTGTGCAGAATCCAGCGCGCCGATGTAATCAGCCCGTCGCAACCTTCCTTCTGCACGCCCGGCAGACCCGACAGGAATTTATCCGTCACGTCCTTGCCAAGCCCTTCCTTGCGGAACTTGCTGCCGGCAATATCGAGCGATTCCGTGCGCAGCAATTTCTCGCCCGGCGCACGCGATCCGTCGAACCATTCGAGCCGGAAACGCGCCACGGGGATGTCGTGAATCTTGCCGCAGTTGTGATCCAGGCGCGTGACTTCGAGCCAGTTGCCCTGCGGATCGACCATGCGCCACCAGGCCAGATTGTCGAGTGCCGTGCCCCACAGCACGGCTTTTTTACCGCCCGCGTTCATCGCAACGTTGCCGCCGACGCACGATGCATCGAGCGACGTCGGATCGACGGCGAAGACGAAACCGGCGTGTTCCGCCGCTTCCGTTACGCGGCGCGTGACCACGCCCGCGCCCGAAAAAATGGTCGCGACTTTATGGTCGACGCCCGGCAGGTCCGTCATTTCGACGGGTCC
>DASYLW010000142.1:0-5211 GCA_036009385.1 Caballeronia sp. | reverse complement strand
ACGAATGACAGCACCGAAGCCGAGAGCACGGCGGCGAGCAGGAAGTTGCGCGAGACGTGCAGCGTTTCGATGCCGTAGGAGAAAATGAAGGCGGTGAAGATGTAGAACGGAGCCTGCTCGGCCATCCGCGCCAGCGCCGAGAGCAGGATTTCCCTCGGGTGCCGCTTGATCACCGTCAGCATCGGAGTGCGGTCGATCTTGCGCTCGGCGAGCAGTTTCGCGAACACCGGAGTCTCCAGAATGCCCATGCGTATGTAAAGGCCGACACCGACCAGGATGAAACTGAGCGCGAACGGGATACGCCAGCCCCAGGCCAGGAATTGCTCGCCCGACATCTGGCTGAAAGCCAGCACCGCGAGATTGGCCAGGAACAGTCCGCAGGGCACGCCGAATTGCGGCCATGAGGCGATCAGCCCGCGCGATCGATCGTTGCGAGCCCATTCCATCGACATCAGTACCGAGCCGCCCCATTCACCGCCGACGCCGACCCCCTGAATGAAGCGCAGGATGGTGAGGATGACCGCACCCCAGATGCCGATGCTTTGATAGGTCGGGACCAGCGCGACCGCGAAAGTGGCCAGTCCCATCAGCAGCAGGGTCGCGATCAGCGTCGACTTGCGGCCAATGCGATCGCCGTAATGGCCGAAAATGGCGGCGCCGATCGGCCGTGCGATGAAGCCGACGGCGTAGATGGCGAACGCCTCGAGCGTTCCGACCCAGGGGTCCGAATGCGGAAAAAACAGCTTGGCGAAAACCAGGCCGGTGACGGTGCTGTAGAGGAAAAAATCATACCACTCGATCGAGGTGCCGATGGTGGAGGCGATCACGGCGCGGCGAAGCTGAACCTGATGTTCCGACGAGGTGAGGGAATTAACGTCGACATTGGATATCGTCATGTACGGGCCCTCTTCGACAGCGGCGTTTCCAAACCAGTTCGAAATGTTTGGATGGGAAACTTGCGGCATCACATCCGGGTTCCGAACCGGCGTGCCGGAATCGCGAAAAAAAGCGAGGGTTTGCGCCGCAATCGCACGGGATTTTGTCCCGCCAAATGTGAAGCATGTCACACCCGATGACGGGCCTTGGCGCTAATCCCCGCTCGGGCCGGGGGGCCACTCCCAGCATCCAGGACGGCGCACATGAATACCCGGCGCATGGCATATTGGTGGTTCAGGTTCGTCCTCTCGGGGCGATTTCTCGAGAAGTTTCTGAATCAGCGGCGCATGAGACGCTCGTGACGTGCCAGCGGTGTCGACCGCTGCGGATCATCGTCAATTCGGCCGGCCTCATTGCCCGCCATTTCCGTGTCTTGAACCGCGCCTGCATCGTCGTGCCCGTGCGGCATCGAACAGAAAACAGCCTGGCGTAAATCTGGAAGTAAAGACGATGTCCGTGAAACTACGCGATGCGTGTCCGCGCAGAACAACTTGCCTGTGCGTAGTACTACGCAGATTCGTTCGAGGTTCGCAGCATTGGCATGATAGGCGAACGGTTTGATGCAAATTTGCGCGCCGCGGTCACGCGCTTGCATTCGAAGCGCCGCAAAAATCACCGTAGTCTTACCAAGCTGAAAATTAACCCTCCCACAACGGAGGCTCGTTACAAAAAGCATATGTCAGAGCAAGGAAATGGGATCGCTGATTCTCGCTTTCCGAAGTGGACGGAAAGCAACGCACCTCTTGGCGACGCCCCCGAGATCATTTCACTGTCCGCTGAGCGCGCACGGGCGATGGATGAGGCTGGAGCTGCGGTAGCACGCCAGCTCAACGGCCCGCTGACGGCGCTGCTGCTCTATATCGGCGAGATCAAGCAATACAGTCGCCAGCTCTCGCAAGCCGCGAACAATCGCGTCTACCTGCAACAGGTGGTGGACAATGCGCTTCAGCAAACCGAGCGCGTCTGCGCCATGGTGAAGCAGATCGCCGACGCTTACGAGGGCGATATCGTTCTGTCGGGCCGCAAGGCCGGATGGCCGACGCGGCGCGGCCCCGGCAACGACAGCCGCGCGCCGGGCGTGATGCTTTCATCAGGCGCCGGCCGAAAGCCGTTGACGAGGCGTGAGCGCGAGGTCCTGGACCTCGTCAGCGCAGGCTGCTCCAACAAGGAGGGCGCGTTGCGGATGGGTATTAGCCCGAGGACGTTCGAAAGCCATCGCGCCGAAGCGATGCGAAAACTTGGCGCGCGAAACACGGCGGACCTGGTCCGTACCGCGCTGCTGCATCCGGGCGCCGTCTGAGGTCCGGCCCGGCGCGTTATCGCTCCGCCGCGATTCCACGGTTGATCCGTCGTGTCGGCACTCTCGAAGCAAAGCCGGATGCGATTGCGTGGAACGGTCCGTGCGGCGGCCGCGGCGATCTCTACGGCAGGCGAGGGCGAAGCAATCTGTCGTACTGGGCCTTGACCGTCGCGTAGCATTCGCAGGAGGTCTTGATGAGACCGTCGATATCCGTGATTTCGATGTGCCCGCGGCTGTAGTGAATGAATTTGGCCTGCTGCAGCGTATTGGCCACCAGCGATACGCTGTTGCGGCGCGCGCCGATCATCTGCGCCATCGACTCCTGCGTCAGCACAAGTTTGTCGCTGCCCGAGAGATCGCGGGTTTGCAGCAGGCAGCGGGCGAGCCGTGATTCCACCGTGTGCGAGGCGTTGCACCCGGCGGTCTGCTGGATCTGCGCATAGATCGCGAGCCCGTGCCGCGCCAGCGCGGTGCGGAACGTCGCGCTCTGGTCGGCGGCGTCCCGAAGACGGTCGACGTCAAGTGTCGAGGCTACGCCCGGCACCAGCACCACCGCGCTGCTCAACGCGATCGCGTCGCCGAGCCCGGAGAACGAACCGAAGATGCTGTCGCTGCCGACCATGGCAATCTGGACGTGCTCTCCCTTGGCAAGTTTGACGACCAGCGAAATCACGCCTCGATGCGGCAGGTAGGCGCGCTTGAGGGTTTCGTCGACCTCGACCAGCACGAATTCCTGCACCAGTTCGACGGTTCGCAGATGCGGACGAATCAATTCGAAATCGTCCGGAGGCAGCGATGCCAGGAATCCGTTGGGCGAACGAGGAGCCGCTTCCAAACAATCCTCCTGCCTTGAGGCGGGGGCACAATCGATGGGGGGTACCGTACAGATATGCACGGTTTCCGACGCATAAGATGAGCGTTGCACGCATGGTTGGCAAGCGGAATTGGCAAATCGCGGCCGCTTGGTTCGCAAGCCCCGGCTCATATGCGCCTCATCGTGCAGATAAGGACAGCTTCCCTGACCAGATCGCGCATTCGAGATGCGGACGCAACGTCTCGAATTCCACCGTCGGCACCGCTTGCAACAGTTGAGTGGATTCGGGACCGAGGGTATCGGCCCCTTTGCCGAAGGCGAGAGTTCAACGCTCTCTCGTCATCTGCGTTGGTCCCGCGACCGGCAGAGGATGCGCCCAGTCATTCGATCGCGCCAGCCAGCGGGTTGCTGATTGTACTTATACACCTTGGAGGGCAGACAGCGCGCCCCATTGGGGCGGAAATGTGAATCGCGCACTGATTCGTGGCGACAAAATTGCAGCCCAATCAATGCCGGACTTGCTCGAACGCGTAAGACGCCGCGAGGGGACCCGTATGCGCCGCATTTTGGCGGTGGACGACGATCCGCGTATTCGCCTCCCATCCGCGCGGGAGGAAAAACCTAAGCTCGAGGCATCGCGGTGTTGTCCACATGCCGCGAAATTGGCGCCGCCGGAGTTTTGTTCAAACCAAACGGGAGACGCGCTTGCATCAGGATTTAGGAGTTTCAGATCTATCGAAGGCGCATATCCAGGCTCGGAGGGCCACCATGCCACGCGTTCTCGTTGTCGATGACGATCCCATGGTCTGCATGGCCATCGAGATCTATCTCAAACGGCACAGTTTTCATGCGACCATCGCGGACGGCGGCGAAGCCGGACTTCGTGCGCTCGAAAGCGCGACATTCGATCTGATGATCGTCGATATCTTCATGCCGCACATGCGCGGCTTCGAGTCGATCCGGATCTTTCATGAGCGCGCCCCGGCCGTTCCGCTGATCGCGATGTCCGGCTACGCCTTCGCGAATCTCGACTCGCCGGCGCCCGATTTCCTGCGGATGGCCCTCGAACTCGGTGCGACGCGCTGCCTGCGCAAGCCGTTCACGCCGCTGGCGCTGCTGACCTTGATCAATGAATGCCTCGCTGAAGCGGAAGCCCGCTGCGCCGGCGTCGTTCATTTGGGATAACAGATCATCACTCGACGCCGGAACCGTGGGTGATGCGCTGCGCATTCGCGCGCCGCTGAAGCCGCGGCGATGTAATTCGGCTATGCCGGGTTGATCGCGCGTAGTCGCGTGATGATGCGCACAACGCGTTCCGCGCCGCGCCGATTTCCGGGTACTTGTACGGATGCGCAACTTAACGAACAGGTAGCATGGAGCGAGCAGTGTGACACCGTCGAGGGTGGTCACGCCCGCGCCGTATCCCGAAAGGAAGCGCCCATGCCGTTGCGAGTCGAGTTGAAGCCGTTCGAGCGAGTCAGCATCGGCGAAACCGTCCTCATCAATTCCGGCACCCGTACCTCGTTCCTGATCGACGGCGAGGCGCCGATCCTCCGCGAGAAGGATACCGTGACCGCGGAGACCGCCAACACGCCGGTCAAGCGGCTCTATTTCTGCGTTCAGATGATGTATCTGAAAAACGACATTCCGCGCTACCGGACCTCGTATCTCGGCTTCGTCAAGGATCTGCGGGAGACCGTTCCCGGCTCGCGCGAAGTGCTCGACATCGTCAACAATCACATTTCGGCCGGCGCGCTCTACAAGGCGCTGAAGGAACTCCGGAAGTTGATTAAACGCGAAGACGAGTTGCTGCCGGCAAATGCCTGATGCAGGCGCCGCTAGCGATGGCCGACTCAAGCAGCTTCATGTCCGCCTGGACGTGCTCGATCGGCGACGTCAGCTCCGAAACGATCGAATGATAAGTTTCACTTCGACCTTCGGATGGAACGATAGCGCCACCACTTGCTGCATCCCGCATGGACGCTCTCCCTCACGGGTTTGCTGTGCCCACGCTACTACTTGTGCGTTAGGTCGCGGTCCCGTATGAATACGGCTTACTTCGGCTTTTACCAAGTGCAGTATCGTTCGGCGCAAATGCGTTATTTTTCATTGCCTATGGACGATGTTAGATGGATGAAAAACCTGCCTCCCGCGGCGAAAT
>DASYLW010000141.1:0-3322 GCA_036009385.1 Caballeronia sp. | reverse complement strand
TGCTGCTCGCCTGCGACATGGTCGTCGGCGCGAGCGCGGATGCCCTGCAAACCGTGCGGCACGGGCGCACGCGGATTGTGGTGAACACGCACGCGATTCCGAACGCGACGTTCGTGCAGAACCCCGATGCCAATCTGCACGCCGGATCGTTGCTGGAAAAGATGCAGCACGCGGCGGGCGCGGAGCGCATGAACACGTGCGACGCGCAGGCCTTGGCGACGCGTTTTCTCGGCGACACCATCGGCGCGAATATCTTGATGCTGGGTTATGCGTGGCAACTTGGACTGGTGCCGGTGTCGCATGCCGCGTTGATGCGCGCGATCGAGTTGAACAACGTCGCCGTGCCGATGAACAAGCTGGCGTTTGCTATCGGACGACTGGCCGCGGCTGATCCGGATGCGTTGGAAGCGCTGCGAAAAGCTGCTGTTACGCAGCGTGTCGAGATGGCTGCGATGCCGTTGGATGGGTTGATCGCAGATCGTGAAGCACGGTTGCTGGCTTATGGCGGTTCGAGTTATGTGACGCGATATCGGGCGTTGGTATCGGCCGCGGCGGCACATCACAACGACGCCGTGACGCGGGCGGTGGCTTCGACGTTTTATCGGCTGCTGGCGGTGAAGGACGAATATGAAGTCGCACGGCTTCATACCGATCCGGCATTCCGCGCTGCGCTGGAAGCGCAGTTCGAAGGCACGGCCGGTCAGGATTTCGCGGTGAAATTCAATATGGCACCGCCGGTTTTATCGAAGGCTAAGAATGGTGGTCAGCCGCGCAAGATGACGTTCGGGCAATGGCTGTGGCCGGTGCTTGGGATGATGTCAAAAGTGCGTGGGCTGCGGGGGACGCTGATCGATCCGTTCGGCAAGTCGCTTGAGCGGAAGATGGAACGTGAGCTTTCTTCGGATTACGAAATAACTATCCGACGCGCATTTGACGTGCTCGCGCCTGATAACGCGAAAGATGTCGAAACGCTTGCGCTGCTGCACGAACGCATTCGCGGTTATGGACATGTGAAGCTCGCGAATCTGTCGATGGTAAAACGGCGGGAGCGGGAGCTTGGGGTGAAGCTGGGGATTGAGGCGGAGACAGGGCGGTACGTGAAAGCATCGCTCGATGAGGTCAAAGGCGCCGGAGCGTTGAGGGGAATTCCGGTGGTGGTGGCGAAGTGACGACTGTACCGTCGGCGGTCGCATAGTCGAGGCCGCGTCTCACAGGAATGAAAAGCCCGCGAATCGCTCGCGGGCTTTTTCGTGAAGCCATGGAAACATCCTTACTCTTCCTCCTCCGCGAACCAGTCAATATCCCCACAAAGCACGCACCGTTGTCCGCCCATGCGCGTCTCGACTGACAGCGTCACGCACGGCAGCGCTTCGTTAATCGATAAATACGGCTTCGTCACATGCACCCTTTCCGGGTCCCCCAGCGCCGCCCGGAAATACGGCCGTCGCAACCAGTTCGCCCCCTGCGCGTCGATAAGCGGCAACAACCGCGCCTCATGCGCCGCGCGATCGGCTCTTAGCACGACATTGCGCCCGGCTTGCCGGCCATTGGCATCGAGGAGAAAACACCGCGCCGCGTTGTCCAGCGCGAGGAAATTCCAGCACACTTCCTCCAGTTGTTCCCCCGCCGCCAGCCGTTCCGCCGCGCGCTCAAACGCCCGCACATACGGCTGCAGCCGCATCGCCACGCGCCGTTCCTTCGCCTCCGTCTGCATCCGAAAACGGTCTGTCAACTCGCTCATCAACGTGTGCGCCTGCGGGGCATCGGCGAGACCTGGATTTGGCCGGCCAAAGAAAAACCCTTGCACGAAGTCGGCACCACTTGAAAGCGCCAGTTGGGCCTCGTGCTCGGTCTCCACGCCTTCGATCAACACCAGCTTGCCGGCCTCATGCAGCAGCGACACCACGCCGCACAGAATGGCTTCCATATTGCGCCGATGCTTCAAGTGACTTGTCCCATGCACGGCATGCGCCGAGTGCGCGGCATGCGACAACATCACACGATCCAGCTTGACGATATCCGGATCGAGTTGCCAGATCCGTTCGATATTGGAATGCCCGGCGCCGAAATCATCGAGCGCGATCAGGAAGCCATGCTCGCGAAAATGCCGCACGGCGTCCGCGAGCGTTTCGATGTCGTCAGCACGTTGCTCCAGCACCTCCAGCACCACGCGGCGCGGCTCGATCTGCAAGCGCTTGAGATTCGCCAGCAGCGCAGCCATGTGATACGGCTCGGTCAACGCAGCCGGATGAACGTTGAGAAACAACCACTCGTTCTCCGCGCCAAGCACATTGAAATTCTCGAGATGCAGCGCCTGCGACAGCCGATCGACCTGCATCGCTTCGCCCACGCGCGCGGCCTGGCCGAATACATCGAGTGGCGACACAACGCGATCAAGCGCGTCGTGCGCTCGCAGCAAACCTTCGTAGCCGACTGCCCGCATATGCGACAGGCTGAACACCGGCTGAAACACGCTCGACAGCGTCCAGGCGCCGTGCTCGACCGAATACCGGTCGAACCCCGACGTCACGCTCAGTTCGAATGTCCGCGGCGAGACCGGCTTCACGTTGTCAGGATTCGCTATTGCCATCTTGCCTTCCCCGTCCGGATGCCCGCATGTGTTCCTTGTTCATGCAGCCGGTCATAGTGGCTGCCATAGTCGACCAACGCAATCGATTGCGCTCGACATGGCGTAACCGGCTCCCTCAGTCCTGATTTCATACACTGCCCTCGTTTATCTGAAGCGGAATCTACCCGTCCCGTCGCCTTCGATAAAGCAAGCTCCGTGCTCACGCAAGTCCACGCGTTTCCTGAGCGCCCGGCGGCATGTGCACCGCCACGAGACGCCGGGCTCACAGCGCGGCGTGCGAACGCACCAAGACAGTGCAGCCTCGATAACCGCCTGAGTCTCGAAACGACCGTCCGACGACCTCGCTAAGCTCGTCCAAGCTAAACTTTGCCCCTTCTTTGTTAAAAAAGGAGCGGCGTCAGCGACTCGCCGCGCTCCTGCCGGAAACGCATAAATCTATGGAAATTGTATTCACCGTCTTGATCCTGATGTTGGCGGTCGCCCTGTCCGGATTCGCAACCAGCCTGTTACCCAACGCGTTGCCCTTCACGCTGCCGTTGCCGCTTATCCAGATCGCGATAGGCGCGTGTCTCGCGTGGCCGGGATTCGGCCTGCACGTCACGTTCGATCCCGAGCTATTCATGATGCTCTTCATCCCGCCGCTTTTGTTCGCCGATGGCTGGCGTATCCCCAAACGCGAATTTTTCATGCAGCGCCGCGCGATCCTGCTGCTCGCGCTGGGCCTCGTATTCA
>DASYLW010000140.1:0-4578 GCA_036009385.1 Caballeronia sp. | reverse complement strand
CCTTGCTCGATTTCACCCCGAAGGGGCGAGACGAAGAGCACAACATGATGGACTGGTTACGTCACCACGATCGTTACGACGAGGTGCGCAACGGTGCAGATATCGGGACGGCGGCGACCGGCCGGACTTCGCTGCATGAAGCCGGACGCGGTTGCCACTAGGCGAGCGCGGCAGATTCAAAAACTGCGAGCTGGCATAGGCCTCGCGCGCCGACAGCGTGTGCGACGCCTTCAATTCCATAGGAGAAACGCCCGTGATGGACCGCATCATGGCGATGCGGACATTCGTGCGCATTGTCGACACCAACAGTTTTACCCGTGCCGCGAGCTCGCTCGGGATTCCGCGCGCAACTGCTACAACGCTACTGCAGAGCCTAGAGGAAATGCTTGGCATCCAGTTGCTCGTGCGGACCACACGACGGCTCAACCTGACCGCCGAGGGGGCCGCGTATTACGAGCGTTGCGTGCAGATTCTTGCTGATATCGACGACATCGAGGCGAGCCTGCAGCGTACGGACGACCGGCCGCGCGGACGGCTGCGCATCGAGCTGCCGGCGGCAATCGCCAATACGATCGTGCTTCCCGCGCTCGATGACTTTCATACGCGCTACGAGCATATCGTGCTCGCATTGGGTGTCAGCAACCGGCACGTAGACCTGGTCGGTGAAGCGATTGATTGCCGCATCATGACCGGGCCGTTGGCGGATACCGGACTCTCGGGTCTATCGGTCCGCCGGCTTGGCGCGCTGGAGCATGTGACCTGTGCGAGCCCGCTTTACATAGCGCGGCAGGGCATGCCGCTGGGGCTCGAAGAACTAACCCGTCACGTCGCGGTGAATTGCATGTGCGCGCAGACCGGGCGCCCGGCGGACTTCGGATTTCAAGTCGATGGCGAGACGGTCAACGTGCCGCTAGGGGGCTTCGTCCAGGTCAGCGACGAGCATGCCTGTCTGGAGTGCGGGCTGAGAGGGTTGGGGCTGATCCAGCCGCCCAGGGCGCTCGCGCAGCCGTACCTCGACTCCGGGCGGCTGCGTGAAGTATTGCCGCACTACCGGCCCGCGGTCATGCCGGTATCGGTCGCCTATGTGCGTCATCGCCTCGTGCCGCCGCGCGTGCGCGCGTTCGTGAACTGGCTCGTGGAACTGTTCGAGACGGCGGGGTACGTGAGTCATGAGCTGCCGCTCGAACCATCACGTGGATTGCGACGTGAACTGTCAGGCATGCGGCCGATTTTGCGTGGGATGGAGGCGGATGAACTGGCCTGACGGCGGAGTTTGCGACCCGGATTACTCCGCATCCAGCCAGGAATCTAGACCCACGCGGAACGCGACGGCCGCAATCACCGGAACTGTCAGCATCATGACTATGCCGAAGTTCTCGATCATGTCGCCGTACATGATCGGTTTGTACAGAACAATGCCCGAGACAATAACGAAGGCGATAAAACCGACGATTACCATCAGGATGCTGCGGAGCGCACGAGAGGGTTGCCAGCGCCGCTGGTTTCGCGGGGCGGCGCTGATCCGCTCCGGGTTCGACGGAGTGTCGGATTCTGGTTTCTGTTTATTTTCTGGCATGGCGCAGCGAGGTGGGGGAGGCCGAATGCGTCAATGACGCGCTGCACTCGGAATTCTCAATTGGAACATGTCATGGCGGGGCGTAATGCCAATCGCCCATCGCCAATCGCCCATCGTAACAAGGCGACGAGCAAACCGGCATACAACGATTGTGGCACAGGCAGAGTGCCCTGAGCAGAACCCCTCTGGCCCATGCCGGCGCAACGCAACTATTCGCCATCGGTTACGTTCGCTGTCGATTCGGTCGCGCCCATCGAACGGCGCTTTCATTTTCCATTCAAACGTTGCGCCTCTTCGATCCCGATTATTCGCAACTCGAACCTGACGTTCTTCATGTTGGCGTGCCTTACCCGGATCTGTCGTTCCGGCATGGCCGTGCCCCGCTTGGCGACGATGAACAGTTGCTGACACAGCCCCTCGTGTGGCGGACCGGCCTGCAGCCGCTCAACTCTGCCGTTATCTTCGCGGGCGCCCCCGATGGGCGAGCTCCCCATAGCATCGCGGAAAAGGCTCTAAAATGACGATCGACGCTAACTCTCAGTCAATCAGAACCTGATTGTCCCGTTCATTGGCAAGACTCATTTCATAGAGACAAACGTGAATTCGTTGCTTGCAGGCAAATGCCTTTGCGGCACAGTCCAATACGCAGTGAAGGACGAGTTCGTTTATGCGTTGAACTGCCATTGTTCAAACTGCCGGCGTGCGACGGGTTCCGCGTTCAAGCCGTTCGCGGGTATCGAGCGTAACAAGTTAGGTATCACTCAGGGGCAAGACGACCTGTTGATTTTCGGCGACGAGAACGCGGCTCACGATGTTCATTGCAAGATCTGCGGAAGCCTTTTGTTTTCGGTCGTTCGTGAGGGCGAGTTCGCTCACGTTACTCTGGGAACGCTAAGCGACGCCCCGACCATTCGCCCAACCGCCCATATTTTTGTCGGGTCCAAAGCGCCGTGGTATTCCATCACCGACGAATTGCCGCAGCACGACGAATTTGGCTAGCACGGCCGAATCAGCTTGGTCAGCCCGCAAAATCGAACCGCGCACCCCAGTAGCGCGAATGTCGGCGGCGATTGCTTCGGCATGATGGTTCTGAGGCGACGCAGCCAATTGCGACGCCGGCGCCTTCGCGGGCTGGCGCCAGGGCGGTCACGGAGTCCGGTCCGCGTGGGTGGAGGGTAGCAATGCCCCGGGTACTAAGGGCATCGCACCATCTCAGGCCGGCAGTTCCTCACTTGTCCACTTCGGTTCTTCACGCTCGGCCGCTCCGACATCTTTGCCTGCCACGCAGACAAGGCCGAACAATCGTCCGGAATTGCAATGCCGGCGGCGCCGGCGTGCAGGAGCGAGGTGTAAACCGTGATATCGGCCATCGAGAAATCGTCGCCAGCCACGTAAGGGTGCGTCTTAAGACCGCTGTCGAAGTACTTCATGCCGCGCACGAACTTCTCACGGTGCCGCTCGCCCCATTCCTTCCGGTGAGCCCATTCAGGACTCTTATAGGCTTCCACGCGCGCGCCCAATCCAGGTGTTGCATGATGGAAGTAAATACCGACAGCATCGATGAGTTGATCGTCAGCCCGCTTCTGCATCATGTGAATGACTGCTTTTTCCTTCGGTGTCTTGCCCGTGAGCGTGGGGTTTCCATCAAGATTGTCGAGATATTCGGTGATCGCCACACCTTCCGGGATGAACCAGGCACTGGCAATCTTTGCTGCGATCGGAGGTGCTCAACTCGTGGCAAGGGGGCGGGGCGACATCGCCATGTTTGATCGTGCGGTTACGGCATATCGGGCGGCCGGACTGATCCCTTGATCCAGGTTGAGCTGGCGTCGTAGCGTGTAGATAAGTTCGGACTTTGATGCAGTCTATTCGCGTGCGTCGGAGGGCCGCAGTGGGAACACAAACATGGCGGCCACGAGACCGATTGACCCGCCGAGAAGCGTCTCCCAAGCGCGTGCCGCAAGCAGGGGAATCGAATGCACGCCACTTGCCGCAAGCGTCACGATCAGCGTAAAAGCAAACGCCGCGCAGGCAATGTCGTAGCGCTCCGGTAATGCCATTGCATAGACGACCATGGCTGCTGCAGCCGCAGCCCAGATCAGCAGCGGTGCATGCTCGGCGACCGGCAGACAGGCAAGGCCCAACGGAACGCCGATCAATGTGCCGAGAATACGGCGGCGCACGCGCTGTCTGGTGCCGGTCGCTGATCCCGCGACCACATAAGTGCATGCAGTAATCGCCCAGGCAGATTCCTCGAGGCCGAACAAGCCGTTCAGGATCACGATGATCACCGCGCCGGCGGCTGCCTGCAGTCCCATGAAGAACTCCGGCGAGTATCGCCGGGAACCGGGCGCGGGTGCCGTGCCGGCCGCGAGCGCTGGTATGGAAACAGGTCGCTCCGCGGGGCCGCTTAGCACGCGCGGCACGATCGACGCCAGCGCGGCGATCAACGCGGCAACCACAATGGCCCACAGATCGGCGACCGTCAAACGGACGCCGTATGCGAGCAACTCTCCAATGTATATTTGTGATCCGATTCCGGCGCCCAGCACCCCGAATCGCTTCAAATATCCGACCAGGAATGCCCCGGTCACAAGAATCAGTTCTGGGCCCGCCCGCCCGGCAGTCTGCAATGGCTGGGCAAACATCACGAACAGGATCGCGCCTAGTGCGGCCGCAAAACTCAGCAGCGCGAGATCACGGCTCGACTCGGCACGCGTCGTTTTTCCTTCGGACACGCTCGCCCAGAGCGCGAAGCTTCCAGCAAGGTAACCCAGCGATACGCTGCTGGGCACGCTGTGGGCAATATCCTGCAGCGTCCCGAGCGCGGCCGCGATGCCGTACGCCGTCACGAGCCGCAGGCCCTTGATGCGACGATGTGTGCCGGGGTCGACCTGGTCCAGCCAACGGCCAAGCGCCGCTACAGGTTGCAGGATGCCCCGGCGAAAATTCCCACCGTAGTTCCTGGAGCTTTGCGGGTCATCATTCATTGGCTTCACCGT
>DASYLW010000139.1:0-3934 GCA_036009385.1 Caballeronia sp. | reverse complement strand
GTTGAACTGGATCGGGGAGCAGGAGCGCGAGGTACAGACCATCATGCTGTCCGCACAAGACGACCGCGATACGGTGCTGGAATGCATCAGGAGCGGCGCATGCGGCTTTATTTCGAAGGCGAGCGAGCAAGGGGCGGGCGTTTTCCGCGAGGCCCTCAAGACGATTCTGAGCGGCCGCGTGTATTTGCCCAATAGCGTGCTGGGAAAGGGCGGTCACAGCCCCAAGCCGGTGTCCACGCATTCCGGCGTGACGGTCGAGTCGCTGAACCTGCCGCCGCGCCTGACGGAGACGCTGCGCTATTTGTTGCAGGGTTTGTCGAACAAGGCGATCGCGAGAAAAATGAATATCAGCGAAAACACCGCTAAAGAGTATTCAAGTGATCTGCTCGCCCGGTTTCATGTGACCCGGCGAACGTTCCTGATCGTGGAAATGGCGCGGCGCGGGATTGAGATGCCGATGGGCAACCCGGCGACCGCGGGTGCAGCGCGGTAGGAAAGCACGGTAGGGAAAGCTGGACCTGAGAGATTTACAAAATAGGCGTGGATGGGATTTGCCGGTATTCGTGCCCTGCAATGCCGCGTCAGTCTTGCCGCAGTGGCAGGACAAGGGCAATACCGGGATGCCACATGCGTGTAGTGATAGAAAAAGCCGGCGACAGCAGCGCGCCGCTCATGGCCGACCGGAAAGCCGGATGCATTGCCACGATGCCTGCGGGTATCGACACGTACGACCTCATCCACCTGCTGGCTGACATTGCGCGGGACAATATGCATGTTAATGTCGGTTTCGGGCCGGCGGTTGGGGCTGAAGCCTTCTGAAGTCGCTTTTTGCCGACGAGATGTTTCGACAACGTTGACGACTGTTTGCTTTCCATCCGGCCGGTTTCTCTCCCTCAGCAAGCCCTCGCAGTATCCCCCACCGAACGCCCCGCTATCAGCGACGTAATCTGCCGGCGCAACTCCGCCGGACTGACGGGTTTGCTCAGCACGTCGTGATCGCAGGCGAGCGGCACGATGGTCGCAGCCGGCTCTCCGGTGACGACCAGGCACGGGCAACGCCGCCCAAGTTTCGCCGCCCCCAGCATGGCCACGTCGCGCGCTGTTTTTGAATCGCGTAAACGGAAATCCGTGATGATTAGATCCGGATAACGTTCGATGGTGTTCAACGTCTCCTCGAACTCTTCGAAGCTGCTCGCGGAGTCGAACAGCATGCCCCATTGCACGAGCAACGCTTCCGTCGATGCCCGTACGAGGCTGTCGTCTTCAACCAGCAAGACATAGAGTCCGTCCAGCGGCACGGTTTGCAAATCGGCGGTCTCACCTCGCGAACGCGGCGCGGTTTCGCCGAGAGGCGAGCCGCAAATGGGCATTTCGAGCGAGAAGCGCGAACCGCGTCCTTCCGTCGATTTCAATTCGATCCGATGCTCCTCCAAAATGGACACCACCGCGTTCACGATCGACAAGCCGAGGCCGAGTCCCCGGTCGTTGTCCTGCTCGGCGTTGCCCACCTGGAAGAACGGCTGGAAGATCGAGTCCCAATGTTCCGATGCAATGCCTATGCCGTTGTCCACCACATCAATGCGCGTTCGCGTGGCCGAACGCACCACGCCCACAATGACCACGGGCTCGGCTTTCTTGCTGGCATCGGCGTAACGAATGCCGTTCGACACCAGGTTCACGATAGCCCGCCCGAGCCAATGCGCGTCGCTGCGTACATACACGGGCGCCTGAGGCATGCGCAGCCGCAACTCGACGCCGTGCATGGCCGCGAGCGGGCGCAATTGTTCCGCCGCTTCCAGCACGGCGATCTTGAGATCGAACACGTGATAGCGCGGCACGACGCGGCCCGACTCGAGCCGCGACAGATCAAGCACTGCGTTCAGGAAGCGCGCAAGGATCACCGACGACCGGCCAGATTCATCGATCAGCCGAGCGGCTTCGGTTACATCGTCGTGATGCAGTGCTTCGGCGGCAGCTTGCAGGAAGAGATTGAGCGCGTGCATGGGCTGCCGCAAATCGTGCGTGGCGGCAGCGAGGAAATTCGACTTTTCTTTGCTGGCAGTTTCCGCGGCCAGCATCTGCTGCTCTTTGAGCGCGAGCAATGCATTTGTCTTGGTGTCCTGATCTTTCTTCGATGCCAGCAGGTCCAGGTGCTTTTTTTCCAGTTGAACGTTTGCGGTGAGGAGCTCGTTATTGAGCACACCGAGCGCACGCTCCGCCGCGAAGCGCTCACGCGATACCCGCTCCGCATGCACGCACACGCCATGGCCGATCACGACTACATTGAAGAGATAGAACAGGCCCATGTAGAAGTCTTCGGGCGAGAGAATCCTGATCGTGAGTTGCAGCACGATGATCGCTGAAAACGTGACCACGGCAGCCGTCAGCGCCACGCTGGACTTCAGGTAGAAAAAGCCGAACTGGAAGAAAAATACGAGGTAGAGACCAACGAAATACCACGTGTAATTGAACGGTCCGGGCGTCAGCGCCACCAGCAGGAGCAGTATCAGGTTGCAGCCGTAGACGCCGGTGAGGATCACGCGCTGGGACGTGGCATGCGTCGCGAACGACGCCCTCAAGGTCAGGCTGCCGACGAACACGAGCAACACGATGCCGGCCAGCCGCAGCGCCATGATCTCCATGAAGACGGGGGCAAGCACGGCGCTTTCGCGGCCGAAATTGAAGTCGTACCAGAGGAAGCACACCCATACGCTCAGCGCGAGAAGCGCCGATGCACGGCGAAACGCGCAGAAACGGCGGCAATGGTCTTCGAGGAACTGGGCTTCGAAGGCGGCTTCGGGGAAGGGCTTTGGTATCGAGAGATTGCGGACGAGGCTCAAGCCCGCATCGCGCGCGGACGAGGAGAAGAGCCGCGACGGTTTGGGCGCGGCCATGTCGGCAACATGTTCGGGAACGTCCATGATTCGCTCGCTCGAAAGAGGGCGTGATCGATTACTTTAGCTGACCACGCGCCTGAAGCAAACATCGTTTTTTACAAATCGCAAGTGCCTATCCGCCATGACTGCATGTCATTGGCGTGATGACCGGCGCGCGCTCGCCAAGGGCAAACTCTCACGTTACGCTCGCTCTCATGTTTACCCCATCGGTATTCTGTTATTTCTCATTTGTCTGATTTTTAAAGGGGTGCCGTCATGTCACGCATTTTCATTACGGGGTCCGCCGATGGGCTCGGTCAAATGGCCGCCAGTCTGCTCGTGGCGCAAGGGCATAAAGTAATCTTGCATGCCCGGCATGCAGAACGCGCGCATGAAGCCATGCACGCCGTATCGGGCGCGGAGGCTGCCGTGTCTGGCGATTTGTCGAGTATCGAAGAGACTACGCTCGTGGCCCGGCAGGTTAACTTGCTGGGCCATTTTGATGCCGTGATTCATAACGCCGCAGTAGGGTATCGCGAGCCGCGGCGCATCGAGACGATCGACGGCTTGCCGCACGTTTTCGCCATCAATACGCTGGCGCCCTACATCCTGACCGCGTTGATCGATAAGCCTCAACGCCTGGTCTATCTCAGCTCCGGCCTGCATGAAAGCGGGGACACCCGTCTCGACGATCTGCTTTGGCAACAGCGCCCCTGGCAAGGCTCAAGCGCCTATTCCGACTCGAAATTGCACGACATCCTGCTCGCGTTCGGGGTGGCGCGCCGCTGGCCCGGCGTGTCCTCCAACGCCGTGCATCCCGGTTGGGTGCCGACCAGAATGGGCGGCTCGGGCGCACCCGATGACCTTAAGGCCGCGCCGCAAACACAGGCCTGGCTGGCCGTCAGCGATGAGCCAGCCGCAAGGGTTACCGGCGAATATTTCTTCCATATGAAACGGCGCGAGCCAAGCGCGGCTGCCCGCGATGTGGATTTGCAGGATCGGCTGATCGAAGCGTGTGAGCGCTTGTCCGGGATTCGGCTGCCGGAGTGAGGGAGGGG
>DASYLW010000138.1:0-6928 GCA_036009385.1 Caballeronia sp. | reverse complement strand
CGCGAATTCGTTGAAGCTTTGATGCCGCTCGCGCATGGTCTCGAGCACGCGGGCGGACGGTGTCAGCGAGACATCGGCCAATCGTGCGCGCTGGGCCTTCAAGGCGGTCATGTGTTCATCAATACCATGCAGCGCGTCGAGTGCCTGCGCGACCGGTTCAATGGCGTCAAGCAAGGAATTCGCCCAGTCTTGCATGGGGACCTCGCGACCGTCGCGTGCCAGCGTCAGGCCGGGCTTACGGCCTTCTTTCGCGATGCGGGCGAAGTTTTCGTTGGCTTCTTCATTGGCGGCGCGCGGCAAAAGCGGGCTGTCTTCGATCGCGCAATAGAGCAGATACGCGTCCATGAAACGCGTGGTCGTGAGCGAAATCCCGGTCGCCTCGAACGGGTCGATATCGAGGCAACGCACTTCGATGTATTGCACGCCACGCGACGACAAAGCGTGCAACGGCCGCTCGCCAGGCTGCGTAATGCGCTTGGGCCGGATCGTCGAATAGAACTCGTTCTCGATCTGCAGCACGTTCGTGTTGATCTGCACCCATTCGCCGTCGCGCTGCGTGCCCATGGCTTCATACGCCGGATAGGGCTCGCTGACCGCTTTCGCGAGCACCTCGAGGTAACCGTCGAGCGTGTCGTAGCTCGGTAGCAGCGCGGATTGCGCCGGGTTGTTCGTGTAGCCGAGATCGCTCATTCGCAGGCTGGTGGCGTACGGCAGATAACCCGTGGTGGCGTCGAAAGTCTGCAGCGTATTCGGTCGGTCGCGCAGGAACTGCTGGTTGAGCGCCGGCGATGCGCCGAACAAATACATCAGCAGCCAGCTTGTCCGCCGAAAATTCCGGATCAGCGCGAAGTATCGTTCGGACTGGAAATCGACGAGCGGCACGGCGCTGCGGTTATCGAGCGCGGCCCATGTGCGCCACACGTCTTCGTGCAGCGAATAGTTGTAGTGAATCCCGGCGATACATTGCATGGTGCGGCCGTATCGCAGCGACAAACCGCGCCGGTACACGTGCTTCAACATGCCGATATTCGACGTGCCATACCAGCCGATCGGGATGTCCTGATCGGCGGGAAGCACGTTGGGCATGGAGTTGTTCCAGAGCAATTCGCTGCCCAGATGGGCGTAGGCGAAGCGATGCAAGTCGTCCAGTTGCTCAAGCGTGCGCGCGACATCATGCTCGGCCGGCGTGATCAGTTCGATCAGCGCTTCGGAGTAGTCAGTGGTGATGAGCGGATGTGTGAGCGCGGAGCCGAACGTGCGCGGATGCGGCGTGGTCGCAAGCGTCCCGTCGTGCGTCACCCGCAGGCTTTCCTTCTCGATGCCGCGCAGCCCCTGGCGCAACGCAGCGCCTTGCGGGCCGCTGGTCAGCGCGGATAAGCGGCGCTGGAAGGCGCTGTCGGACGGAGATGAGAAATTCGTATTTGCCATTGCTGCGACGGTTGCGTGTCTGGCGCCGAACAGAATGCGCCGAACCGGATTTTCGGGTAGCGGGCACTTTAACATCTCAGTGTAAGACGTGCTTGAACCCTTACCGGATAAGGGTTTGCGCGAATTCCAGCGGTTTGGCACGCCGTTTGGAACCGGTTCGCAGCGGCCGGTTTGGATAGACGATGCGGGGTTTGCGATTCGGCTGCGGCAGTGGCAGCCGCAGGGGCAGTCGGCGGGGCGGATTTCAGGACCCGCTTCGGGCGCATGTGGCGATGCCTTTAACGATGCCGCGCGTCATCCGCCTTTCGCCGATCCCGCCCGGTCGGCGATCTCGTTCCACACATGCAATGCAGCATACGCGCGATACGGCCGCCACGCCTCGGCCCGGGCGCGCAACGCTGCGGCTTTCGCCATCGATGGATCGCGTGCCACCAGCGCCTGCATCAGGATCAGGTCGGTGCCGGGCCACGCGTCGGCATCGCGTAGTGCGCGCATCGCGACATATTCCACTGTCCACGGCCCGATACCCGGCATGGCCAACAACGCCGCCCGCAGTTCGGTGCGGTCCGCGTTCGGATCGTCTAGCGGCAGCGCGCCGGCCGCGACCTCGCGTGCGAACCCCTGCAACGCGGCCACGCGTTTGCCCGGCATGCCGATCTTCTCCAGATCGACCGCCGCCAGCGCGGCGGGCGTGGGGAAACGCCAGGCCGTGCCGGCGTGCGGATGATCGGTGAGCGGCGTACCGGCGCGTTCCACCAGCCTTCCCACAATAGTCGATGCCGCTTTCACGCTGACCTGCTGGCCGACTATCGCGCGCACGACCAGCTCGAAGCCTGACCACGCGCCGGGTACGCGCAGCCCCGGCACAGCTCGCGTCAGCGGCGCGAACCACGGATCTCGGGCGAGATGCGCGGCGATGGCGGGTGCATCGGCCCGGAGATCGAACATGCGCGTCAGATGCTCGCCGATCGCTTTCGCATGGCGGCTCGCGGCGCCTTCCAGCGTCGCGACGAGACACGGTTTGCTGGCGTGCTTTGTCACGCTGAGCGTGCCTGAATCGCCGAGCCACTCAATTGCCCGGCGATACGAACCGTCCTCCACCGCTTCGACGCCAAGCGTCGCGCGCCCCGCGAAAAATCGCAGGACGCGTGGCCAATCGTAGGGTTCAACGTAGGGCAGCTGGAGGCGGGTCGATTTGATTTGTGGCAATTCAGGCGCGTTCAAAAACAGGGAGGATCGGGCAATCAGGATGCTGATCGGCATCGTATCGTTCAATTTGCTCCAGATGCCGAAAGTCTGCCGCGCGCCGTCAACCCAGATCCTCCGCACCCACTGTTTCAAGCGGCGCAGCCTCCCGATGCTCTTTTTCCGCCGATAACAACGCCACCTTGCGCGCCGTGCCCCATCGATACCCCGCCAGCGCGCCATCCTTATGCACCACGCGATGACACGGAATGGCGAGCGCCACGGGATTCGACGCGCACGCATTCGCTACCGCCCGCACCGCCCGCGGTGACCCAAGCGTTTCGGCGATATCCGTATAACTGCGCGTCTGGCCGTACGGAATTCTTCGCAACGCGTCCCATACACGCTGCTGGAAGGCCGTTGCGCTGATGTCGAGCGGCAGGTCGAAGTGCTCTCGCGTGCCGCGCAGATAAGCATCGATCTGCACGATAAATGGGGCGAGCCGCGCGTGATCCTCGATCCGTTGCGCGTCCGACAACTCGCGCGCCAGTTCGGCTTCGAGCGCGGCCGGGTTATCGCCGAAAGCGATCTTGCAGATGCCCTTGGCGGTAGCTGCGACCAGCACCATCCCGAGCGCCGTTTGCGCCGTCGCGAAATGCACGACCAACCCCGCCCCTTTGCGTCGGTAAGTCGACGGCGTCATCCCCAGCTCGGCGGGCGCCGCTTCGTACATGCGCGATGTCGAACCGAAGCCGGCGTCGTGCATGGCGCGCGTCACGTCGTCGCCCCGCTGGAGCGCGCCGCGTAGCGCATCCGCGCGGCGGGCCGCCTGGTATTGCCGCGGCGACACGCCGACCACCCTTGAAAACAGCCGCTGCAAATGAAATGGGCTGACATGCACGGCGCGGCTCAATTCAGCGAGCGTCACGCGTTGCTGCGGGTCGGCGTCGAGCTCCTTGCACGCCCGCTCCACAATAGCCAACTCGCGCGACAGGCTGCCCGGCTGACACCGCTTGCACGCCCGATAACCGGCAGCTTCGGCTTGCTTGGGGGTATCGAAGAATTCGACGTTCTCACGCCGCGGCTGCCGCGACGCACACGACGGGCGGCAAAACACGCCGGTTGTACGGACGGCGTAGAAGAATTCGCCGTCGGTGCTCGAGTCGCGGCTCAACAGCGCGTTCCAACGGGTTTCGTCGTTGGAAAAGGTGGCGGTACTGTGTTCGGTTTTCATCACAATCCTCGGTTTGCGAAGGGTACGTGACTACTTTAGAGGCGCACGTCTATAGGTACTCGCCGGATCTTGCTCTGTCATTTCTTCCTTGGATGACAGGGATGTGAACGCATGGACAAATGACGCGCAGATGCGACACATCATCACCATAGGGGTTTTTACTACGATAAGTGTTGCATCGCTCCTATCGGCTGTGTAATATCGGAACTGTCTCCTCCATGTCTCCTCCTGATATGGATTCAGCCCGCTCCGCAACGAGCGGGCTTTTTTTCGTCTGTACACTTTGAAGCCTTGATAGCCGTGCTGTTTCGCAACACTTGCTAAACTTCAAGTTGGTTTTTGTGCCAATTCATTGGTTGGCGCCATGCAAAAAACGGAGACATGCGATGCGCATACCCATTCGCGAGATTGACCACATCGTGATTCGCTGTACGAACCTCGATGCCATGGTCGGATTTTACAAGACGGTGCTGGGATGTCCGGTGGAGAAGGAACAGCGCGAGATTGGGTTGGTGCAGATGCGCGCGGGGCGCTCGCTGATCGACCTGCTGGCGGTGGGCGCGAAGATCGACCGGCCGGAAAGCGGCACACCGGGCGCGGGCAACAACATGGATCACCTCTGCCTGCGCGTGGAACCCTTCGATTCCGCCGCGTTGCGGACGCATCTGCTTGAAAACGGCGTGCGGCTGGGGGAAGAAGCGCGCCGCTACGGTGCTGAAGGCTTTGGTCCGTCGCTCTATTTCTTCGATCTGGAAGGCAATCTCGTCGAACTGAAAGGGCCACCGGAAGCCTGATTGGCGGGCAGCCCTGGTCACCTGGTCATTCAGTCAGCGCGGTTTTCCCTTGAACACCGTCCAGTCGATAGCGACCGGATCGACCGCCGCGCTCCCCAGCGACGCCTCGCCGTCCTGCACCGTGCATTGAAGCCGCATGGTCCGTTCGGCCAACGCGCCGAGCGCTGCGGCGACGCCATCGGTGAGCGACCAGACGGTCACGTTCTGCATGCGTTCGACCTTGGCTTTGACGCCCTGCCACCAGATTTCGGAGGTACGGCCGCCATACGCGATTACGATTACCCGGTCCGCGCGTCCGCTCGCCTTGGCGATGCGCCGTTCTTCCGGCTGGCCGACTTCAATCCACGTTTCAATTTGTCCGGTCAGATCCTTCTGCCAGAGATCGGGTTCGTCGGTGTCGGACAGGCCTTTGGTGAATTCGAGGCGTTCGCTCGCAAATAACGCAAACGCGGCGACACGCACCATCATCCGGTCGTCTGTTTCGGACGGATGCCGGGCGATGGTCAGCGCGTGGTCGCCGTAGTAGTGCCGATCCATGTCGGCGATTTGCAACTCAGCTTTGTAGATTGTGGATTTAAGGGCCATGCAACACCGGAAAGCCTGTTTGAGAGGCCGGAAAAGAGGAATTCGGAGCGGAGGTTTCGGGCGGAGCCGTTGCGTATCGACGCGTGTTGACGCGTTCCGGATCACATTCGGCGACGTTCGACGCGTGATGATACCGAACGCATTCGTTCGTTGCGGGGAAACGTTGGTAGAGAGGAGGCGTTGCCGCGAGAAGACGGGCGAGGCCGGAGCTGGCGTATGCGGTTGCCGATCCAGCGATAGATTGTCCCGCAAAGACGCGTAACGAATCTGGTGGGAGTGAATAATTCGCTCCGTGAACGCATCACGCTAATAGAAAAGCGGCGGTTTTTACGCCGCCGTCATCTTTTTAAGTCGTGATCCGTGTGTGATCGATTCATTGTTTAATGAATCGATCCGCGGTCCATAAACCTTGTGTATCACTATTTGCTGCGTTCACAAATTCCACATCATGTCCGACAACCTGCACTACACGGAAATGAGCGCCTTCCGGTGTGGAGATGCATTGAAATCCAGCGAAGAATTCCTGCATTTTCTGTTGTTCGCCTGCTTGGGCGTGCTGATCGGCGGAATCGAATTTGTCCTTCGATAAACAGCCGTACGCATTGGGCATGAAACTGAACGTCTGTTGCGGCTGGACCACCTTGTCCTGAGCGTAAGTCGAGGTGATCGGACCCAATAAGCCGATCATCGCAAAACCAGCAATGGCGCGCTTTTTCATTTATAGCCTCCGTGCAACTCTTTAGCGGGGATTTAGCTATGTATTCAGTGACTACTTATTATTTTGCAGCGTTTATCGTAGACGAGAATTGGCAAGAGGCAAGCACAATGTGTGTGCGTTCGCAACACGACAGATTGTCGCAGAGGCGCGTTTTGGTTTAAGCGGCTTTAATCACGCGGCACCGTAATCAAAAACCCCGATTGATGCGGCGCAAATAGGAAAGACAATAAAAGATGCCCGGTTCGCTGGAACCGGCATTAACCCCATGAGTGAGGGAGGAGACACAACGGTTTTCAGGCCTGATCGCTGGTCAATGCCCCGGTTAATCCAGAGCAGAATTTGTGGCGGACGCGGAAATCGATTCGAGAAAAAGCGATTTTGCGGAAGCAACTGTTTCAGGACAGGCACTCGGTATGTGGCGCTTTTCTCTGTGGCCGCAGCGGCGTGCTGCGGGTCGTGCTGCGGGTCGTGTCGCGGCTCCTGCTTTTTTTACACAGTCTCTTGTCAGAGGGGAATCTTCGTGGATTAATCGCTGCTTCATAAAGGAGCTTCCATGACCCTCGCTCAATGGCTGCCGTTCGCGGTCGCTTCTGCCATCCTTGTTGCGGTTCCCGGGCCGACTGTGTTGTTGGTCGTCTCCTATGCGCTCGGCCACGGCCGCAAATACGCACTTGCCACGACGGCCGGCGTTGCATTGGGCGACCTCACGTCGATGACCGCGTCCATGCTCGGGCTTGGCGTGTTGCTCGCGGCATCGGCGGAATTGTTCATGGTCTTGAAATGGGTGGGCGCGGCCTATCTTGTTTATCTGGGCATCAAGTTGTGGCGCGCGCCGGTGATAGATGCCGACGCGGTCAGCGCGCCCGCCGAGTTGCGTACCGGGCGGATCGTCGCTCACGCTTACGCGGTGACCACGCTTAATCCGAAGAGCATCATTTTCTTTATCGCATTCTTGCCGCAATTCATCGATCCGCATGTCGCGAG
>DASYLW010000137.1:0-3927 GCA_036009385.1 Caballeronia sp. | reverse complement strand
AACGCTTATATCCGGCTGAGATTGTTTCGAGACCACAAACAAAATACCGGAGGTTTCACCATGTTCAAGTCACTTATTCCTGCAGTTGTTATCGTGTCGGCATTGGCAGCTCCGACGTTCGCATTTGCGCAAAGCACTGACAGCAACGGCCCGCTGACGCGTGCTGAAGTCAAGGCGCAACTGGTTCAACTGGAAAAGGCAGGGTATAACCCGGCCGGCGACCAGGTGAACTATCCGCAGAACATCCAGGCCGCTCAGGCTCGTGTAGATGCACAAAACGCTCAGGCAGCGACGGCGTATGGTCCTTCGACCAGCGGCACATCGGCAGTGGGCGTTCGTAGCTCGGCTGCACCGACGCAAAACGCTCCCGGTTCGGTGTTCTTCGGTCACTAATCCGATCGAGCCGACGCTGAGTAGTTTGAAGTGGACCTGACTTGATCAGGTTCGGCGCAAGAGTCGATTGAATGACGGTTTGTTCTTTCGGGCACAGCGCCAAATGAAAAACTCGCCCCCCGCACGAAAGCGGCCGGCGAGTTTTTTTGGGGTCATCGAAACAACTGCGGTTACTCCGGTGACTTCGCGCCACATGCCCGGATCACGAGCTTGACCACTTCCTCGGTCGACGCATCGAAGGCCTTCTGTGAAAGCGCGCGTTTGCCTTTCAGCGCCCGAATCTGCGCGTCGAAATCCGCGTAGTGCTGCGTCGTCGCCCAGATCATGAACATCAGCGTCTGCGCGTCGACGGGCGCGAGCAGGCCACGCGCAATCCAGCCGTCGATCACAATCACCCGCGTTTCAAGCCACGGCTTGACGCGCTCGTTCAAGATGTCCTGCATGTGCACCGCGCCGTGAATGATCTCGCTCGCCCACACCTTCGAGCCGAGCGGGCGCCGCCGTGACAATTCCATTTTCGTGCGTGCGTACCCCCCGATTGCTTCGACCGGATCATCGCTGGACTCGAAGGTATCGGCGGCACGATGCCAGTCTTCGAACAGATCCTCAAGCACACGCCGATAAAGCGCCAGCTTGGTCGGAAAGTAATAATGCAGGTTGGCTTTCGGCAAGCCGGCACGTTCCGCGATCATCGCGGTACTCGCGCCTTCGAGTCCGCGCTCGGCGAACACGGCCTCCGCGCACGCTAAAAGATGCGCTTCATTGGTCTCACGAATGTGTGCCTTGCGCCGCCGCATTGGAGTGGGCGCAACGTCGTTTTTCGTCGCCTCGGCTGTCGCTTCGTCATCTCTCATCGTTGTCCTTGCATGGCGCCGTGCGCCTTCTCTATCTTGATCGCGCCTCATTCTATGCGCATTCACACCGCCGCTGCCTAGCCCGCCATTCGACTTTCTCAGGCGTGTGCTGCGTTGCAATGGCACGCTTCTCGCTATGTTTTTACTCTAACCGGAAACCCCGAAAGACGTTGATTTGCAATTATTAATCGGCTACAACCTGTCCAGTTGGACAGGATTTGGAAGGCGATGAATCGTGACGGATTCACCGTGGTGAAACGGCGAACGTGAGTGGATAAACATCGCACCGCCGCCGTGCGTCGGCGCCCCACAACCCGACGCCAATGCACCAGATTCGTATCAGTCAAAACCCTAAGTCGAGCAATACCCAAGGAGAACGCGAAATGGACGCGGTAACTGATTCAGCGCTGGATACGTCGATCAGAGTCAATGGCAAACGTCTCTGGGACAGCCTCATGACGATGGCAAAAATTGGCGCGACTCCAAAGGGCGGGGTGTGCCGGTTGGCGCTCACCGACCTTGATCGCGAGGGCCGGGACCTGATCGTCAGTTGGGCGAAGGAAGCGGGTTGCACGGTCAAGGTGGATCAAATGGGCAACGTGTTCATGCGTCGAGCCGGGCGCAACGCAGATGCTGCGCCGGTCATGACCGGTTCGCACGCGGACTCGCAGCCCACAGGCGGGCGCTTTGACGGCATCTACGGCATTCTGGGCGGCATCGAAGTGATTCGCTCGCTCAATGATCGTGGCATTGAGACGGAACATCCGGTGGAAGTCGTCATCTGGACCAATGAGGAAGGCTCGCGTTTCGCGCCTGCCATGGTCGCGTCCGGCGTGTTCTCCGGCGAGTTTACGCTCGACTACGGGTTGTCCCGCAAGGACGTGGATGGCAAGACGATTGGCGAGGAACTCAAGCGTATTGGTTACGCCGGAGATGAGCCATGCGGCGGTCGCAAGCTGCACGCGGCGTTCGAACTGCACATCGAACAAGGGCCGATTCTGGAAGCGGAGAACATGACGATCGGCGTGGTCACTGACGCGCAAGGGCAGCGCTGGTACGAGATCACGCTGACCGGGCAGGAAGCGCATGCGGGTCCGACGCCCATGCCGCGTCGTCGCGATGCATTGCTCGGCGCGTCGCGCGTGGTCGAGCTGGTTAACCGCATCGGGCTCGATCATGCGCCGCTGGCGTGCGCGACGGTCGGCATGATGCAAGTGCATCCGAACTCCCGCAACGTAATTCCTGGCCGGGTGTTTTTCACCGTCGATTTCCGTCATCCCGACGACGCGGTGCTCGCAAAAATGGACGCCGCATTGCGTGCGGGCGTGGAGAAAATCGCGAGCGCGTCGGGGCTCGAAACGCAGCTTGAACAGATTTTCTATTACGCACCTATCGCCTTCGACGCCGCGTGCGTGAAGTCTGTACGCGCAGCCGCCGAACGCTTTGGTTATGCACATCGGGACATGGTCTCGGGCGCAGGGCACGACGCGTGTTACCTCTCGAGGGTCGCGCCCACGTCGATGGTCTTCGTGCCTTGCGTCGATGGAATCAGTCATAACGAGATCGAGGATGCCTCGGAGGAATGGATCGAGGCGGGCGCAAACGTGCTGCTCCACGCCATGCTCGAACGCGCGGGCCGTTGACGTTAAGCCTGGTTGGTTTTAGTCGAAAGACCATTGCTTGCCTCACCTTGAAGAAGGAACGTGTATGACCATGAAGCACATTGGCGATATTGCGTCGAACCGGCTGTCGCAAGAGCAACTGTGGTGTCAGTTTTCGGATGTGGCGCCCTTGCTCAATGCCACCGCGGCGGCTGCAGCATCGAGCCGTTGCCATTACTGCTACGACGCGCCCTGCATCAACGCATGCCCCACAAAAATAGATATTCCCAGCTTCATCCGCAAGATTGGTAACGGCAACATGAAAGGCGCGGCCATGGACATCTTGTCGGCCAATCCCCTGGGCGGCGCATGCGCACGCGTGTGCCCGACTGAAATTCTCTGCGAGGGAGCCTGCGTCAGGAATCATCAGGATGACAAACCAGTCCAGATCGGTGCGTTGCAACGTCACGCCACCGACTGGGCGATGGCGCGCGGCGAGCCGCTCTTCAAACGTGCGGCGGATACCGGACGTCATGTGGCGGTGGCGGGCGCGGGGCCGGCGGGGCTGGCGTGTGCGCATCGTCTGGCGCTCGACGGCCACCGGGTCACGCTCCTCGATGCCCGGCCCAAGCCCGGCGGCCTGAATGAATATGGCATCGCGGCGTACAAGGTGGTCGAGGATTTTGCGCAACGCGAAGTGGAGTGGCTGTACTCGGTGGGGGGTATCGAGGTGAAGAACGACGTGATGGTCGGCCGCGATGTGACGTTGAGCGACCTGCGAAAACAGCACGACGCCGTGTTCCTCGCTATCGGCCTTGGCGGCGTGCGCGCGCTGGAACTCGAAGGTGAGACGCTGCAAGGCGTGTACAACGCGGTCGATTTCATCGAGCAGGTGCGTCAGGCGGATGCGCTCACGAGCGTGCCTGTGGGGCGTCGCGTGGTGGTGATCGGCGGCGGCAACACGGCCATCGATGCCGCGGTGCAAAGCCGCAAGCTGGGAGCTGAAACAGTGACGATGGTGTACCGGCGCGGCGTGGAGAACATGGGCGCCACGTGGGCCGAACGGGAGTTCGCGCAGA
>DASYLW010000136.1:0-17617 GCA_036009385.1 Caballeronia sp. | reverse complement strand
TTCAAGCCGCGGCTGGTGCTCGCACTCTGCACCTTGCTGTGGGGCGCGTTCCAGGGACTCGGTGCGCTGACGACCAATGCGGTGTCGTTACTCGTTACGCGACTTGGACTCGGGGTGGCCGAAGCACCCGTGGCTTCGGCGGGCGGCGCGCTCAATGCAATGTGGCTCACGCAGCATGAGCGGGTGCGCGGCGCTTCGCTGATGGATGGCGGTTCGCCTCTCGGCGCGGCGCTCGGATCACTGCTGATCGCCTGGCTGATCGTGGTCGCCCATTCCTGGCGGGCGGCGTTTGCCATCGCCGGCGTCGGCACTATCCTCTGCGGCATAGGCACCTGGCTATATATCAAGAATCAGCCCCGTGAACACGCGGGCGTCAATGACGCTGAAGCCGAACACATCGAACAAGCCCGGCAGCACGAATACGAGAAGGAAGCGAAGGAACTCTCGGGGAAGACAATCGACTTCTTCAAGTATCGTTCGGTACTCCTGATGTTTGTAGGTTTCATGTGCTGTACGACGCTTTACTACGGCTTGCTGACGTGGATGCCCACCTATCTGCACAAAGTGCAGGGTTTCGACATTCAGCAAATGGGCGGTGCGAGCTTCGTGATCTTCTTCTGCGGCTTCATCGGCGAACTGGTGGGCGGGTATGTCGCTGACAAATGGCTAGCGAGCGGCGCCGCGCCGAATCTCGTCATGCGCACGATCTTCGGCGTTGCCGGCGCGGTCGCCACGATCGCGGTGTTTTCCGTGGCGCATGCGAAGAGCCCGACGACCGTCGTGATCCTGTTGTCCATCACGCTCTTCTTCTTGCGATGGGGCGGCCTTTACTGGTCAATCCCCGCGATGCTCGCCACGCGCCACAAGGTGGGCGTGCTCGGCGGTCTGCTCAACTTCGGCGGGAACATAGGCGGCATGGTGATCCCGATCGCGATCGGCGCGATTGTGCAGTACACAGGCTCTTACTTTCTCGCGTTGATGTGTTTCGCTGCAATGGGCGTCGGCCTCCTGCTTTGTTCGGTTGGAATCGATTATGAAACGAAGATTCCGGTCTGAGCGGTCCTCGTGCCTCGCATGATCCAGGCAGCTGCTGAAATTAAAATGGAATTAGCAACATGGGAATAGGAAAGGTAGAAGATATTATCGGCGAGACCGTGCGGCGCGATATCGGTCGCATGAAACGGTTCGTCGAAGGTCAGCTGGAGGCGGCCGCACGGTCGATCTTGAGCACGCCGAATGCGCACGTAGGCATCGTGACAGGCTTTTTCATCCGCAACGCCGTGCCGCCCTCGCCAGAGACGGATGGCCTCGGCGGCATGGCGCATATGGCCGCCGCGCTGGCAAACCTCGGCATTCCCGTGACGGTCATTTCGGACGCACCGTGCAGCAAGGCGGTCTGGGCGGTCACCACGGAACTGCCGGAGGGCGTGGCGCTCGAGATCACCTCGCTGAGCGCGGCGTCGGTCAGGTCGCTGCGCAGCCGCCTGAGCGCCGGCGAGCGGCCGCTCACGCATCTGATCGCTATCGAGCGCGTGTCACCGGCAAGCGATGGCAAGCCGCATCGCGAATACGGCGCGGACATGTCCGACGATACGGCGCCGTTGCACCTGCTGTTCGACGACCCCGACTGGCAACGCCCCTGGGTCACGATCGGTATTGGCGACGGCGGCAACGAGATTGGCATGGGCGTGCTGCCCGATGAGATTGTCCGCGAAGACATTCCCAACGGTCACCTCATCAGCGCGGCTGTTTCCGCGGATTACCTGATCGTCTCGAGCGTTTCGAACTGGGGCGGCTGGGGACTGGTTTCCGCCATGGCGATGGTTGCGCCAAAGGAAGCGGCGGCAAAGCTTCTCGCTGACTTCACGCCCGACCGTGACCGCGCGTACCTCACGGCCGCCGTCGACGTGGGGCAGGCCGTTGACGACAGCCGCATCGACCGTCCCGCCACACCCAAGATGAGCGTCGACCGGCGTTCGTGGGAACAGCATGCGCAAGTATTGGGGAGGCTCAGGGCGCATGTCGATGGATACCTTGCGGATCTGCCGCGCTCGTGAACGCGGCAGCTTGGTTCATCTGCTGACGTTTCGAACCATGTTCATTCGTGGTCCACGAGTCTGCCCGAAGGTTTGTATGCGCCCTGATTCATCGTGTCCGAGCGAGCATCGTCGAAAAGACTCCACTGCGAACGACCGTTGAAGCGGGGCCGCATGGCGGCCGGGTCCGGATCGGCGTAGTCCCGAGCTCGGCCCGCCGCGCGACTGAAGCCTAGAAATCGTACAGGCTTGCCGGATTCTCAACCAGGATCCGATGCCTTGCCGAATCATCAGGTATCCATAACGTCAGGTCTTCCAGCAGGCGGACGGCGTCCGGCTTGTTGTCGGCGCTTTGCGTCGGATGAGGCCAGTCCGATCCCCAGATCATCCGATCCGGCGCAAGCTGCGCCAGGCTTTGTGCGACCACGCCCGCGTCGGCGTAATCGGGTGCTCCGGTTCTCGACACCAGGTAGGGACCGCTCAGCTTGACCCAGGTCCGGCCGCGCGCCAGCAGGTCTTCGATCACCCCGAACGCGGGATGCGCCACGCCGGCCGGCTGCGGGATCTGCCCCATATGGTCGATCACGAGAGGGGACGACAGGCTCGCGAACAACTGCCGGTGTTCCAGTATCTGCGCGGCGCTGGCGTTGACCTGGATATGCCAGCCAAGCGGGCCGATCCGCTTCGATAGCGGCTCGATCATCGCAACCGTCAGGCCGACGAGGAACTCAAGGTTGAAGCGCAGTCCTCGCACGCCCGCGTCGTGAAGCGTTTGCAGTTCGCTATCAGTCACGGTGTCCGCGACGGCTGCGATGCCGCGTGCGTCAGGCCCGAACTGCGACAAAGCGTCGAGCAGGCAGCGGTTGTCGGTCCCGTAACTGGACGGCTGCACCACGACATGTCGCCCGATACCCAGTTTTTGCCGCAGCGCGCGATAGTCGGCGACCGTTGCGTCGGCGGGTCGTAATTGCGCTGCCGGGTCGATCGGGTAGCGCGAGTCATAGACGTGGTGGTGACTGTCTGTGAGTTTCCCGCCGTAGTTCGTTCCCGCGGTTTGCAGCGGGGAGGGGCATTCGCCGGGGTTATCCTGCTTCTCTTGCATCAAATAGCTCTCTTCTCAATCTGGTCTATTGCGCGTGTTCAAGCGCCCACTGTGCGACGTCCCGGTGTGTCGCGAACCAAACCTTCGGATGCGACTGCGCGTGCCGGATGATCTCTTCAAGAATCCAGATGCGCGACCGGTAGCCGGTCACATGCGGATGCATCGTCAGCTGGAAAATTCCGCGTTCCCTGTAGGCTGCGTCGAACTCGCGGCGAAAAATATCGTACACGTCGGCGGGCGACGTGTACGGCCGTACCGCTTCGAAGCGGTTCATGATCAGATAGGCGCCGTCGTCACGGATCCACTCGACCGGCAATTCCACCAGTCCACTCGGCACGCCGGCCTCGAGCAACTCATAGCAATCGACGTCCGCCATCAGCGACGAATCGTAGCGCAGTCCCATCTCACGCGCGATAGCGAGGGTGTTGGGGCTGAAATCCCACGATGGTGTGCGCATGCCGACCGGGCGCTGTCCCGTGATCGACTCGAGCGTATCCGCCGAGCGCAGCAGCAGATCGCGTTCAGCCTCATGCGGGAGGACGGAATTCAGTTCATGGATCCAGCCGTGCAGGCCCACTTCGTGGCCTTCGCCAACAATGCGCCGGGCCTCCTCCGGATGAAGCAGCGCGGTTACCGCCGGCACGAAGAAGGAGGCGGGAACGGTATGCTTGCGCAGCACGTCGAGAATACGCGGCATTCCCGCACGGCTGCCGTACTGTCCCCAACTGAGCCTGCCGATAGAACGTCCGCCCTCGCGCAATTCACTCGTTTCATGATCGCAATCGAACGAGAGCGCGACTGCGCATTGGGCCTCGTCCGGCCAGGCCGTGGGCCGAAGCGCTCTTCCGGCGCGAACCTGGTCGACTAATTTTCGCCAATGGTGGTCTGGCCATTGCCAGGGTTGGTCCCGCGAGTCTTTCATGTCCATCGAAGCGTCCTTGCTAACGGTTGTACTGCGGTTAAAGGGAAGTAGTCAGGCTGATCTGGCCAGTCGCATGAAGGAACACGCACGTCTGCATTCCGGACGCGGCCCGCCACGCGACCATGAAACGTCCCGGGCGCGGCAAACGTCAAACCGGAAGCTTCTTTTCGTAGTCGATGCCGAGCGAGCAGAGCAACAATCCCACGCCGGTCGCGGCGAAAAACATCATGGCGAGGAAGTACGAGCCTGTCGCCTGCACGATGGCTCCAACCAGGATGGGCGCGCCGATGCCGCCGATCGCGGCCCCAAGGTTCAGGAATCCGCCGAGCGTGCCCACCTTGGCGCGCGTGCCGAGCAGCGGGGGAATGCACCAGTAGAGGTTGCCCCAGCGCAAGAAAAACACAGTGCACGATAGAAGCACGACGACAAGCGCGGTGCTCGACAAATAAGCCGCTGAAAACACCGCTACCGTGGCAATGACGGCAGCGATTCCGAAGATCGTGCGCAACACGGTATTCGGTCTGCCGCCCGAGGCCAGCCATTTGTCCGCGATCCACGCGCCGACGAGTTCACCGACGAAGCCGGAGAAGTAGATGATGAAGCTCGATCCGCCCATCTGGCGGATATCGAGGCCGTGTTCTTTCATCAGATAGCTTGGCATCCACGTGAGCAGGCCGTTGAAGAGCGTATTGCAGCACATGAAGCCAAAAAACATGAACAGGAACGAGCGGTACTTCAGGAAGTCGAGTGCTCGCCCCGAGGCGTCGGCCGGCTCGCGCCTCAGCTCCTCGTCGTGCGAACTCTCGATAAACATGGCTTCGGCTTCGTTGACGGCGGGGTGCTCGCGCGGATGATTGCGTATGTAAGCCCACGCTAGGGCACCGACCAGTGCCGTGGCTGCGCCGGCCACCACGAATGCGATGCGCCACGAACCGAACGACGTGATCAACGCCGAGATCAGGATGGAACCCACGGCCGCCCCAAGCGGCGCGCCGCCGTCCATTAGCGAAGCGCCACGCGTACGTTCGTTGCGCGTGAGCCATAGCGCGTTGAGCTTGCCGCCGGCGGGCGCGATCGCGGCTTCGGAAAACCCGAGGCCCAACCGCATGAGCAGCAGGGACAGGCATTGGTGCAGAATCCCGCGCCGGCCTGGAACGTTCCCCAGACCAGCGTGGCGATCGTGATCACGAGGCGGGGCTTGAAGCGGTCGACCAGCATCCCGGAAGGAATCTGCATGAGCGTGTACGACCAGAAGAACGAACTCAGGATGAGCCCTTGCATGACCGGCGACAGCGTGAACTCCTTGGCGATCAGCGGCATCGCAACGGAGAGTGAAGCCCGGTCCACATAGTTGACCGTTATCAGCATTAGCAGGAACCAGAAGATCTTCCATCGAACCGATGACTTCCGGGTGGGGGCCAGCGTAGCGGTTCTTGTGTTCATGTCCTTTTCCTATTTCAGTCGTGGCGGCCGACCGGCCGGAACGAGCGGCACGAATATAAAACGACGAGACTGGCCGCCGGTGTTCAAGTCTTCCGCCAGTTGCTGATACAGCACGTTGAACGGGCGTAGTAGGAACGGCGCGCACGGCACATGCGGCGCACCACTCGCTTGCAGGTCAGAACTTCACGCGCAGACCCGCGCGCGCGACCCATTGCGTGGTCGTACTTGATTCCACTGCCGGGAATCCCTGGTAGATGTCGGCGTTTGCCCCGCCCGACGCCTTCTGATATGCCCCGTTGAAGTAGACATCCGTGCGCTTGGAGAGGGCGTAATCGGCCAGCAGGTTGACCTGGTTGTACTTCGGCTTCGCGCCGTTGTAGTCCACCTTGGCTTCCGTGAAGGTGTAGCCGGCGCCCAGCGTCGTCGCCGGCGTCACCCGATATTGACCCCAGATTTCATAGTTGTCGAAGGTCACGGTATTGCCCTTTACGCCGCTTGCGTCATCGAACTTCGTATTCGTATAGGCAAGGCTTACGCGTGCCTGGCCGATCGTGTACGCGCCACCCACGCCGATGTTCCGCATATTGGCCGGATTGCCCACGTAGCCGAACGCGCCTTCGCCGTTCGAAATACCCGGCGTTGCATTGGGCTTGAAACCGCCGTCGGCGAATTGTTGTGCGGGGTTGGTCGCGTAGAAATATGCAGCGCCCAGGTACAGCGGACCATTGCGATAGTTCGCGCCGCCGGCGATCGTGCTGTTTTGGCGGAAGTTGCCCGCTACGCCGCCGAATGCATACATTGCCTCGGCGGTGACGCCGTTCCAGGTCGGCGTGACGTACTTGACGGAGTTGTTCACGCGAAAGGCGTTGTCGGTGTTATCGATATCGCTCGGATGCGAGAACAGTCCACCCCACTGGCCGTTGGACGTGGTCGGCGCGACCATGTCGACCACCGGGTCGTATTGGCGGCCGACGGTCAGCGTCCCCCACCGCTGATTCGCCAGGCCCACCCAGGCCTGGCGTCCGAATTCGAGTCCACCCTGTCCAAGCCCGCCGGTAGAGAGGTTGTAGCCGTTTTCCAACTGGAAGATCGCCCTCGTTCCCCCGCCAAGGTCCTCGCTTCCTTTCAGGCCCCATCGGCTGCCGCCTTCCACGCCGCTTTGCATGGCCCACTGGCTGTGGCCGGCGGAGTTGCTGGCGTAGGTCAGGCCTTCGTCGATCAGGCCGTACAGCGTGACGCTGCTTTGCGCGAATGCTGGCACCGCGAACATGCTGGAGAGCGCAACAGCAATCATTGATTTTTGTATCATCTGTACTCCAAATTAACTATGCGATTCATATGCCGATCTTGCAACTGGTCATGCAGCTCGATTTGCGGTATCGAGATCGGAGGATGATTGGGCGAGGCGATCGACTCTACGGGTTGTCTTGCAGCAAACCGGCCTTGAATCGGACCATGTCGACATCATTACAAACGTAACCAATTCCGCGAATCAACTATACAGAGTCAAATTTGACGGGAGATAATCAAAGTTAGTGAAGCTAACTGATAGAGAACTACGATCATGCGCATTTCCTTGCAGCAAATCGAAACCTTTTACTGGGTTGCGCGACTGGGCGGATTTCACGCGGCTGCACGTCACCAGCATCTCACTCAGCCCACCATCTCGGCGCGCATCCAGGAGTTCGAGGAACACCTTGGCGTGCGGCTCTTCGAGCGTGGCCGGGGTCGCTCCGAGCTCACGTCGGCGGGCCGCGACGCACTCGCCATCGCGGAGAAAATGCTCAAGCTCGCCGACAATCTCGAACGGACCGGCAAGCGTGCCGACCCCATGCAGGGGCTGCTGCGGCTTGGCGCGAACGAGTCCATCGCTCAGGCGGGTCTGGCGGACTTGCTCACGCATATGAAGACGCGCTACCCGCAGATGAAAATCGAGCTCACCATCGATGTCGGCGTGACGCTCGGCCGCAAGCTGGCCGCTCGGGAAATTGACGTCGCGATACTGAACGATTCGACCGACGCTCCGCATGTGGTGGAGACGGCTATAGGGCATACCGACCTCCACTGGGTTGCGTCGCCGCAGCTCGTGCCTGACCCCGTCGCCACGCCTTACACTCTTGCGTCTGCTCCCATCATCACGGTCTCCCAGCCGTCGTCGAACCATTCGCTGGTGATGAACTGGTTCCGCAACGCGCGTTGTACGCCGGAAAACATCAGCTCGTGTAATTCCCTGTCTACAATGTTGCGGCTCGTGGCGGCGGGACATGCGGCGGCGGTGCTGTCGCCCGCGATCATGTGTTCCGACATTGAGAACGGACTGGTTCATGTGCTCAACACCGAACGGCCCATTACCCAGCAAGCGTTTTTCGTGGCCTACCAGGAAGAGCGGCATGGAGGCATGGACGCCATCGTGGAACTCGTGAAAGATGTGCTCACGCGCAGCCGCTTATTGATTCCCGATTAACGATTCCGGATGAGCCCCTGCGGCGCGCTATCCCGCGCGCGAAGCAAACGAAGGGTTCATGCGGACAAGGAATGTTCCCGTTCGATGACGCGCTGTCCGGTTTGCGCATCGAACAGATGGATTGCCTCCGGCCGCGGCGAGATGCACAAGGTCTCTCCGGGTCGAGCCAGAACGCGTTCTCGAAACTCGCAGACAAGCTCGTCCTTGCCGCGGCGAACATTGACCTGGGTGGCCGACCCGGTCGTTTCAACCACGATGACCTCGGTTGGCGTGCCGTTCTCCGTAACGGCGAAGTGCTCGGGCCGGATGCCAAGGATCACAGGGCGCGGGCACTCCACGGCGAGCCGGCGTCCAAAGCGCACCGTGAAACCGCTCGCGGAACTGAACACCGTCCCTTGCTCGCCGTCGGCAAGGTTACCTTCGATGAAGTTCATGGCCGGGGAGCCGATGAAGCCCGCGACGAACACGTTGCGCGGCTGATCGTAGACTTCGAGCGGCGCGCCTACTTGCTCGACTACACCGTCGCGCATCACGACGATCTTGTCGGCGAGGGTCATTGCTTCGACCTGATCGTGTGTGACATAGACAGTGGTGGTGCGCAGACGCTGGTGCAACTGCTTTATCTCGGTACGCATGGCGACACGCAGCTTGGCGTCAAGATTCGACAGGGGTTCGTCGAACAGGAAGACTTGCGGATCCCGCACGATCGCGCGTCCCATCGCGACGCGCTGGCGCTGGCCGCCGGAGAGCTGGCGGGGATAGCGCTCAAGAAGCGGATCCAGCGCCAGGATCTCGGCGGCGCGCCGTACCCGCTGCTCGATTTCGGCCTTCCGCACCTTGCTGATGGTGAGCGAAAATCCCATGTTTTCACCCACGGTCATGTGCGGGTAGAGCGCATAGTTTTGAAACACCATCGCCATGTCGCGGTCCTTCGGCGACAGGTCATTGACCACCCGTCCCGACATGCGGATCTCGCCCGAGCTGATCGTCTCGAGACCCGCGATCATGCGCAGCAGTGTGGACTTGCCACATCCCGACGGTCCCACCAGTACGGCAAATTCGCCGTCAGCGACATTCACGTCGATGCCGTGAATGACGGCGTGGGACCCGTACGACTTTTGAACATTCTGGATGCTGAGGTCTGCCAAGGCGATGACTCCGGGAAATAGGTGAGTGGTGAACGCGCGGCCCTGGGGCTCACGGCATCAGCAGACCGCCGTTGACCTCGACTACCTGGCCGGTCACATAGCCGCTGAGTTGATCGGAGCAAAGGAAGAGGAATGTTCCGACACAGTCCTCCGGATCGCCGATGCGGCCAATCGGGATCTGCGTGGCGGTGGCCTTGAGCTGTTCCTGCGACGTCACGCGGTCCTGCATGTCGGTCGTGATGACACCGGGCGAGACGACGTTCACCCTGATGCCCTCGCGCGCATGCTCCTTCGCGATCGAGCGCGAGAACGTGGACACGAACCCCTTGGCGCCGGCGTAGACCGCGGACCCTGCGCCACCGCCGGTCCGCCCCGCGACCGAGCTGACGTTGATGATGTTGCCGCCGCTATTCTGCTTGCGGAACTGCCGGACGGCCGCGCGGCATGCGCTGAATACCGGCCGCACATTGATCGCCATATGACGCTCGAAGAGCTCGTCGGGGAAGTCAGGGAGACTCACGCGGGAGATCTGGTCCCCCGCGTTGTTGATCAGGATGTCGAGCCGCCCGAAGGCCGCGACAGTCTCCTGGATCAGCTGGTCGGCGGCGCCCGGCTCGGTGAGATCAGCCTGGACGATGCGCGCGCTGCCACCGTGTTCTTCGATATAGGCGGCGACCGCTTCGGCCTGTGCCTGGCCGCTGCGGTAATGAACCATCACTTTCGCGCCCTGCGCGCCAAGGCCTTGAGCCACAGCCGCGCCGATGCCGCGGCTGGCGCCGGTCACGAGGCAGGCCTTGCCCGCGATTTCATTCAGAGTCATGTGAGTATTCTCCATTGTTGGATGCCAGATGCGGCCGGTGGCCGGTTCATGGCTGCCCGGCCAGCAGGAAGGGCAGCGCGAGCTCATGGAAGGCGTCCGCTTGTTCGAGCTGCGGCGTATGACCGGCGTCCTCGATGACCGCCAGCGCGGCGCCCGGGATACGCTGACGCATCAGCTCTCCGTGCTCGGGAGTGCGTGCGCGATCGTGCCGGCCCTGGACGATCAGCGTCGGTACCCGGATGCCCGAAAGCTGCTCGAGCGTGTCGTTCACGGCATTCGAGCGAGCGGCTTCGATAGCAGCGGCGGGCGCGGCCCCGAGTGCAATGCTGCGGAATCTGGCTAGCTTCGCGTCGGACGGAGGATGAAGAAAGAAGCCGTTGACGACCGGGGTTATCGCGGCTTCATCCCAGGGCGCGGCTTCCATGGCATCGGCTTTCGCGAGCGCCGCTGCGGGGTCCGAGGTTGTCGCACCGGTCGCGACTAGCAGCAGGCGCTCGACGCGCTCCGGGTAGCGGAGCACAAAGTGTTGGGCCACGACTCCGCCCATGGATCCGCCGATCAGCTTGATGCGCGCGATGTCGCGCGCATCAAGCAGACGCACGAGCGAGTCCGCGAGGCCGCTCATGGTGTACGGCCCGTTTTCGTCCGCCGACGCACCGAAGCCCGGCAGGTCCGGCGCCACGCAGCGAATACCGGCTGCCGCGAGCCGGCCGGCGGTCGGCTCCCAATACGCTGACGACTGGCAGAACCCGTGCAGGAAAACCGCGGGGGGATTTGCGCCGGCATGCTCCAGCGTGAAATAGCTCATCAGCTTGCCTCTTTCTTCAGTTGCTGCGCTTTTTTGGCCGACGCGGTGAGTGCCGCGAGGGGCGTGGTCTGCCGCATCAGCACTGCCTGGATCTGCTGCTGTGTGAAGCGGTCCCATTCGGTGTACCAGGTGGTGCTGATGTTCTCGCGCGTTCGGGCATGTGCCATCTGCTGCTGGAAAATGGCTGGCTCGTAGCCCAATTGTTTCTGCGACGCTGCGATTTGCGGGTCCGTGTCGAGCGCCTTGAACGGATAGCCGACGCCATACTTCAGGTACCACGTCTGCGCAGACGAGTACTGACCGTGGGCGTCCTTGCCGCCAAGAAAGTACATCAGACGCCAGGCCGCATCGCGGGATTTGGTCTGGGAACTCATGCCGTACAAGCGCGCCCATCCCATCGGACCCTGGCCGGCATCCTTGAGCCCGGGGAATCTCGTCATGTGGATATTGCCGGCGCGCTTGCTGTACTGCGAATTGTTCGAGCGCGGGAAGACGTTGCCGACATTGGATGTGAAGATGCCCTGTCCGCTCAGGAACGTGTCGCGCACTTGGGTGTCGTCGAGCTCGAGGCCGCGCGGATCCAGAATCTGCGAGCCATGCATCGCGTCGAGCATCCATTCGAGAACACTCAGCGCGGTCTTGTCCTCATTGGGAAACACTGGGTCCATGGCGGGATTGAACAGGTGCCCGCCGGAGGCGAATACCATGGACCAGAACTCGCTCAGCCCGTCCACGTTCGTCTTGTATCCCTTGAGTATCGGGTACTGGGCGATGCCTGCCTTCTTCACCTCCAGCGCCGCGGTCTTCAACTGGTCGAGCGTGACCGGTGCCTCCTTCACGCCGGCTTTGTCGAGCGCCGCGCGGTCGTAGATGTAGACGTAGATGTCGCCATAGTAGGGCGTTCCGTACTGCTTGCCCTTGTAGAAAAGCGCTTCGCGATCGAAGGGGAAGATGTCCTTGTTCAATGCGTCAAGCCCGGGCAGGCCGTCGATAGCCTGCAACCAGCCGGCGTCGACCCACGCACCCAAGTCCGTGTCGCGCACGTAGAACGCATCCGGCTGGGAGCCCGCGTTGAAGAGCGCGATCATCTTCTCGTTGTACAGCTGCATGTCGAGTGGTGTGTAGTTCACCTTGATGGTGGGGTTCTCGGCCATGAACTGCTTGAGCCGCTGCTCAACTACCTGAGGCTCGAAGGCCCAGCCCGCGAACTGAACGGCAGCGTCGGCCGCGCGCGCGGAGGACATCAGCCCGAGATTGCCGACGGTGGCGCCGGCGCCGGCAAGTGCTGACAGCGTGAGGAATCTGCGGCGGGACATCGGACTATCAAGATCGTCATTGGGCGGCATCGCGGTCCTCCTTGAGGCCATGAGATTGCGTTAAACGGTCGGTCATGATCAGTCCTTTACGGCGCCGCTGGTGAGGCCCTGAACAATCAGGCGCTGGAACAGGAACGCCAGCGCCAGGGGCGGAATGATCGCAAGCACGCCGCCTGTTGCCATCAGCGTGCGTTGGGTCGTCACGTCGGTGGCAAATCCCGCGACAACCACGGGCAAGGTCTTCGAGGCGGTCGTGCTGGTCAGGATCACGGCAAACAGGTAGTCGTTCCAGGCGGTCATGAAAGCGAACATCGCCGCGGAGACAAGTCCGGGCATTGCAACGGGCAGCAGCACCTTGACGAGCATCTGCAGCCAGCTGCAACCATCCATGAACGCCGCTTCCTCAAGTGAGCGCGGGATGGTCTGGAAGTAGTTCTTCAGCAGCCAGATTGTGAACGGCAGCGTGAAGGTCACATAGGTCGTGATCAGCGCGGACAGATGGTCCAGCATGCCGAGGTTCTTCAGCGTCAGATACAGCGGCACGATGAGCGCGATGCCCGGGACCATGCGCGAGCCGAGATAGACACCGAGAAGCGCGTTTTGCCCGCGAAAGCGCAGGCGCGCCAGGCTGTAGCCAGCCAGCGTGCCGAGCACGAGGTTGGCGACAGCGGTGCCCAATGCGGCGAGCAGCGAGTTCACCATGCCCGGAAGCATTTCCTCCGCGGCGCGGCCACCCACCAGGGCGTTCGCTCCTGAAGGATGGAAAAACGTCCGATAGTGCTCGAGCGTCGGGTGCAGGGGAATCCACTGCGTGGGTACCGTGAGGGCGTCGCGCTCGTGCATGAAGCTCGTCAGCAACAGCCAGCAGAACGGCGCCAGAATGTAGATCGCGATGGCAATGCCGGCGAGCGTCAGGAATGCCGTGCGACGCGAGCGGCGGCCGGCGGGCGTAAAGAAACGGATGGGCAAGGTACTCATGCTTCGATGTCTCCGCGTCCGTAGAGCACCCGAAAATAGGCCAGCGCGAGCGCGAGCGTAATCAGGCTGACCAGCCACGCGTATGCATTGCCATGGCCAAAATCGAGGTTGCTGAACGTGGTCAGGTAGGTCTGCCAGGTGAGCGTGGTGGTGGCCGTGCCGGGACCTCCCGCAGTGAGCACGTAAATCACATCGAATGCACGAAGCGCCGACATCGTCTGCAGGATAAGCACGACCAGCAGGGACTGCGAAAGCCAGGGAAGGGTGATGTATCGAAAGAGCTGGGACTTGCTTGCGCCATCCATGCGGGCCGCTTCGTAAAGTTCTGCGGGAATGCGTTGCAACGCAGAGAGCAGAAGGATGACGGCAAGCGGCAACAGGCTCCAGACTTCGGAGAATACGAGCGCGAGCAAGGCTGATGTGGGTGACGACAGCCAGCCTCGGTACTGGTCGAGCAAGCCAAGGCTTACGAGGAGGCCGTTGAGCGCGCCCACCTTTGCGTCGTAGATCCATTGCCACATCAGGCCGTTCACCACGGGCGGGATTGCCCACGGCAGCAGGACCAGCGTGCGCACCAGCGCCCGCCCGGGAAACTCGCGGTTGAGCAGCAGGGCAATGAGGATACCCAGCACCACCACCAGCATGACCACGAGCGCGGTGTACTCGACGGTGATCCACAGCGAAGTCCAGAACTCGGGTGACTGGAGTATGTCTGTATAGTTCGATATCCCGACGAATTTGAACGCGTGCGGTCGCTGCAGGTTATACCGGTGCAGGCTGATCCAGGCCGAGTAGGCGATAGGGAACGCAGACAGCACGCAGATCGCGAGAAGTGCCGGCGTATTGAGCAGCCAGGCGAAGGCCCGGCGATCGTAACCAACACGCTTCATGCGCCGGCTGGGTTTGGCGGCTGGTAACGACAGCGACGGTCTCATGAGCTGCTCCCCAGGCGCAGGAACTTGCCGGCACGAGCGCCGGTGGCGCCTCGCGCATCGTAAGTCATCGTGCCGCTCACCATCACGTTTTCTATGCCGCTCGCGTGCAGGGTCGGCTGCTCGTAGGTGGCGCGGTCGATCACGAGATCCGGATCGAACACGACCAGGTCCGCGTGCTTGCCCACGGCGATCTCGCCACGGTTCAGCAGATTGAAGCGGCGCGCGGACAGGCCGGTCATGCGGTGCACTGCCTCCTCCAGCGGAAACAGGGCGAGTTCGCGCGCGTAATGCCCGAGCACACGCGGAAAGGTGCCCCAGAGGCGGGGGTGCGGATGCCGGTCGTGGGGCAGGCCGTCGGAGCCGATCATGGTCGCCTCATACTGCAGGACGCGTCGCACGTCGTCCTCACGCATCTGGAAGTAGCTCGCGCCGCCCGGCTGCAAGCGCCCGCAAGCCTCCTTCTGGCTGCAGTTCCACTCGCGCGCAATGTCAGCGAGCAGGCGTCCGCTCATCGCGGGATAGGGCTCGGACCACGTCACCATGACCTCGATGACATCGTCCACCAGGTCCGGACGCAGGACGGTCGAGCCGGCGACGTAAGGATAGGCGTCCAAACCGATTGGCTGGCCCCGTCGAGCAGCGTCGATGTGCGCCAGCGTCTCTACCGAGCGTCCCCAATTGGCCGGTCCCGCGCACTTGTGATGCGAGATCACGAGGGGTAGTCCGGCATCGCGCGCGGCCGTGAACGCTTCGTCAAGCGAAGCTATCACGTCCTTGGCTTCATCGCGGATGTGGGCGGTGTAGACGCCCCCGGCTTCGGCCGCGATGCGCGCCAGCAGCGTCACCTCGGCAGTGTCCGAGGCCGCGTTGGTGTCATAGAAAAGCCCGCTGCTGAATCCGGTCGCACCCGCGGCCATCGCCTCGAGCATGAGATCGGCCATCTTCGCCTGCTCCGCGGGCGTTGCGGCGCGGTAAGGGTCGTCCATTGTCGCGACACGCAAGGTGGAATGTCCGACGAGGGCCGCCACGTTGACGGCCGGCCGCGCGGCATCGACGGCTTCGGCGTATGCCCGCATCGTCGGATAGACATGCTTGCCCGAGCCGCCCAGGAGAGTCAGCGGCGCCGGCACGTCCAGATGGACCAGCGGCGCGAGGCTGATGCCGCAATTGCCCACCACGACCGTGGTCACGCCCTGGCTCACCTTGGGCAGCATGGCTGGCGATGACAGAACGCTTTGGTCGTCATGCGTGTGCACGTCGATGAACCCCGGGGCGACGATTTTCCCGGCTGCATCGACTGCGGTCGCCCCGCGCAACTCGAGATCCGCGCCGATTTCGCTGATGCGTCCGTTTTCCACCCTGACGTCGGCGCGGAACCGCGACGTTCGAGTGCCGTCGATCACGTGTCCGCCCTGCAGCAGCCAATGCGCAGGCTCTTGCGCGTGCCGGGTGTCGGTCATGGCCGTGACTCCGCGAAGATCGACATCGATTGAACCGGTATGTAATTAAATTTCACTATCAAAGCTAAACCTTTGCCTGGAGTTCGTCAAAATAGAAAAACGTCGCTTGCGGCATTTTTCCGTCTTATTCGCAGTACAGGTTACAGAAGCGCTACAAAACAAGGGATCAAGTGATTAAGCCCCGCTCTGATTCTTGTTGAAATACCTTTTTTAATGTACGGATGTACGACGGGTGTAGTTGCGTTGACCGCTTGATCATGTAACAAAATTTCATGATCAAGCGTAAAACGTCGATAGTTCGATGTCAAAAGAAAAATAAAATTTTGAGGGGCGAGACGAGAGTCGAGGGATGGGACGGCGGGGAAGGAGTGCACGGCGGAACACGCGCCTTGCCTTTGCTCACCTGTTGTATTTCTTACAGGGGGTCGGGTTCCGCTTCGGACCATGCTCGCTGCAGGGCCGGATGGACCTCAGTATCGACGCCGCGCTCTCTGAGCACCGACCGGACTCGCTTGAGGCGCTCGAGTGCGGAGGGCCCCAGCCGCAGGCCTACGCCGACCATCAGGACCTCGAGGAGAACCTGACCCGCGATGTAGGCTTCCGTGCCCACGCGCGCGGCGGCGTCCTCCGGCACGACCATCCCGATTGGAATGGAGCATTGCCTGGCGAGCGGCGTATCGGGCTGTGTGATGCCGATCACCGTCGCGCCCTGTTCACGTGCGAGTGCTACCGCCTCCAGCAAGGTGGGCATGCGACCGACATGCGAGATGGCGAGCACGACGTCGCGGGGAGAGAGCGAGGCGGCCGATATGACCTGCATGTGCGGATCGAAATAGGCATTGGACATGAGGCCAAGCCGGGCGAAGCGCGACTGGGCGTCGCTCGCGAGGAAGGTTGACACGTTGCCCACGCTATAGCACTCGATCCGCTCGGCCGCGGCCAGCTTCTCGATAGCCTGGCTGATCGTATCGGCGTCAAGTTGGCTTTCAAGGCTGGTCAGCACAGCGGCGGCGGCGTACAAGATCTTGTGGATCAGACTGGGCACGCCATCCTGGGCGTTCACTGCCCGATGAAGGTACGGCGTGCCCACTGCCAGGCTTTGTGCAAGCTGCAGCTTGAAGTCGCTCAAGCCCTCGAATCCGACGGCACGGCAGAATCGAATGACGGTGGGCGCGCTGACTCCCGCGCGGCGTGCGATCTCCGCGACACTGGCTCGCACCGACCACTCCGGCTCTGCGAGTATCGCCTTACCGACCTGGAGCTGCGCCTCCGGCAAGGACTCGGAAATTGCCCGAATTCTCGCGAGGGTATCCGTGGTGGAGTGCGGTACGACTTGCAGGATATCCATGCTTCCCTTGGCTGATTTTGAGCGTTTCGTCCGCGTAACACGGTGGAAGGCGGTGCAGACACGGCGCTGCGGTGTGGGTCCATGAAGGTCTGCGAGCAGCGCCATCCCTGTCGACGAACGGCTACTGTGCGCCCCTCGGTCGACATTTTGAATGCGGCGGAGGATGGCTGCCATTCCGTGATCTCTTTCCGGGCTTGCTCGCGGCTCGCGAAATTTATTTGGATGATAGACCAGTTCATTTTCAACGAGCCCCAGAATGACTCGGAGCGTTACCAATGCACGGCATTCCGTGCGCTCAGCCGCGACCGCTCGTTGTCTGCCAGTCATAGCGCTGCTTCACAGCCCTGCTTCACAGCCCTGCTTCACAGCCCTGCTTCACAGCCCTGCTTCACAGCCCTGCTTCACAGCCCTGCTTATGCCGACCTTCGATCGATAGTGATCCTGCTCCCCATTGAGTCTCAGTCCCGCCCCCTATTGCACGGCTGACCTACATTTCTGATATATCACATCGAGGGGAGAGCGCGTCAGTCGCCTGCGATTCCATGGTACGGCCGGCGAAGCAGACGCTTCTGGCGGACGCCTACGATACCGACTACCTGGAGGCTAACCTTTCCCAACTTGTTGCAACCATGCCTGAACGAACTACATAGCCGGGCAGCCGGCGGTCTACCCGGACTCACCGCTCGGACAAATCACGCGGGTGTCGGCAAGGCTCTTCATGGTAGATCTGGTCGCGTGGAACTTCGCTCTGCTAAACGACATGATCCTGACAGAACCGGTCTGATATGAACTGTCGCAACCTGCGCGTCAGGCGGCCGCAGTTCGACACCGGCACCG
>DASYLW010000135.1:0-13188 GCA_036009385.1 Caballeronia sp. | reverse complement strand
AAACAGGTCACCATGCTACGTCTAAGCGAAATCAAGCTACCGCTTGAGCATTCGGAAAGCGAACTCGAGTCGGCAATTCGCTCACGTCTCGCGCTTATTCATATCCCCGTTGATAGCCTAATCCGCTATACGGTATTCCGTCGAGCGCACGATGCACGCAAGCGCTCCGACATCAAACTCACGTACATCATTGATGTCGACGTGAAGGACGAAGCCAGCGCACTTCGATATCTGAACGATCATCCGCATTGCACCGTGACGCCGGACATGGCGTACAAGTTCGTCGCGAAGGCGCCGATGCCGATGACATCGCCGAGACCGGTTGTAATTGGCATGGGTCCGTGCGGATTGTTCGCTGGATTGATTCTCGCCCAGATGGGCTTTCGCCCCATTATCCTGGAACGTGGCAAGGCTGTTCGCGAACGGACCAAAGACACTTGGGGCTTGTGGCGGAAAAACGTGCTGAACCCAGAGTCGAACGTTCAGTTTGGCGAAGGCGGTGCCGGGACGTTTTCGGACGGCAAGTTATACAGCCAGATCAAGGACCCGAAGCACTACGGGCGCAAGGTGCTCGAAGAGTTCGTGCTTGCCGGCGCGCCCGAAGACATTCTCTATCTGAGCCGGCCGCATATCGGTACGTTTCGACTGGTCGGAATGGTCGAGAAAATGCGTGCGACGATTCATCAACTCGGTGGTGAAGTTCGCTTCGAATCGCGTGTTGAAGACATCGAGATTGACGGCGGCAAGGTGCGAGGCCTCACGCTTTCGAATGGGGAAACGCTGCGCTGCGATCACGTCGTGTTATCGGTGGGACATAGCGCGCGGGACACGTTCGAGATGCTGCACGATCGTGGCGTCTACATGGAAGCAAAGCCGTTTTCACTCGGATTTCGTATCGAGCATCCGCAAGGGCTGATCGATCGCAGTCGGTTCGGCAAATTCGCGGGACATAAACTACTCGGTGCGGCGGATTACAAAGTCGTTCATCACTGCAGCAACGGGCGCGCGGTCTATAGCTTTTGCATGTGTCCTGGCGGAACGGTGGTAGCCGCGGCGTCTGAGCCGGGACGCGTCGTAACGAATGGGATGAGCCAATATTCGCGCAACGAGCGTAACGCGAACGCCGGTATTGTCGTCGGAATCACGCCGGACGACTTTCCTGGCGGCCCGCTCGCGGGAATCGCGTTTCAAAGGCAGTGGGAAGAGCGCGCATTCGAGCTGGGCGGTGGGGATTACTGCGCGCCGGCGCAGTTGGTCGGTGACTTTATTGCAAGAAGGCCATCTACCGCCCTTGGAACGGTCGAGCCGTCGTACAAGCCTGGCGTTCGTATGACCGACCTGACCAGCGCATTGCCAGAGTATGTGGTCGAGGCGATTCGCGAAGCGTTGCCGCAGATCGACAAGAAGATCCCCGGCTTCGCCATGCACGACGCGGTGCTGACAGGTGTCGAGACGCGCACGTCGTCGCCGATACGGGTTCGTCGAAAAGACGATTACCAAAGTGTGAATGTCGACGGGCTTTACCCCGCGGGCGAAGGCGCTGGATATGCCGGTGGTATTTATTCGGCCGCGATCGATGGGATAGAAGTGGCCGAGGCGCTGGCGTTGAAAATGATGGCGGGTTAAGGCGTACTGTCACATCGAGGTGGTTAGTTTGATGCCGAAAGCGACTACATATTTGTTCGTCAGCGCCCGATGGGTTAGATACGGCCGAGGCGCTGTTCCCGGACAAAATGACGGATTGGGTGCTTGCGCCACCTCGGCGCAGGACTGCAAATGGTCGCGCGAGCCAGATTCCATTTCACCGCAGTCGGTACCCAGTCGATTTTCGCCTACGGTCCTTTGACTTGCTTCAGGCTATTGGGGCAGCCGATCTGCCCGTGCTACGCGCCGCTGCCGTCGCGGCTGTTCGTCCAGCATGAGTGCCCGTTTGCTTTTACGGGTAAGCGCGTGAACCATGACGCTGCACTTTCGCTGCCGCAGTCGATGCCAGTGGACATCCACTGACTGCTCCCGCCGAGTTGTCGAAAGTCTCGAAGCAACCGCTGCGCATGAATAGGGCGCCATTATGTATCGCGGAGGATTTCCTTAGCCGCGAGCCACAGCATCGGAATGGCGAAAGCCCCGAAGCAAAGCATGATCAACGCGCTTCGCCTACCTCATCAGCCGATCAGGTAATCACACCGACCTGCCATGGCACAAACTCGTTCTGACCGTAACCGTGCGCTTCGCTCTTCGATGCGACTCCCGACGCGCAGTCCAGCATCATCTGAAAAATGGCTTCGCCAAGTTGATCGATGGATGCCGTTCCATCGACCACCCCACCGCAGTTGATATCGATGTCTTCTTCCTGCCGTTCCCAAAGCGCTGTGTTCGTGGCGAGCTTCAGCGAAGGCGACGGCGCACAGCCATAAGCCGAGCCGCGCCCGGTTGTGAAGCAGATCAAATTCGCGCCCGACGCAACCTGACCCGTTGCCGAGACAGGGTCGTATCCAGGTGAATCCATGAACACAAAACCCTTCGCATCAATGGGTTGAGCGTATTCATAGACCTCCACGAGCTTGGTCGTGCCACCTTTCGCCACCGCGCCTAGTGACTTTTCGAGAATCGTCGTCAAGCCGCCGACCTTGTTTCCCGCGGAGGGATTGTTGTCCATCGCCGCCCCATTTCGCGCGCAATAGTCCTCCCACCACTTGATGCGCGTCAGCAGTTTTTCGCCAACTTCCCGGCTCACCGCGCGTCGCGTAAGCAGATGTTCTGCACCGTAGACCTCGGGCGTCTCGGAGAGAATTGCCGTGCCGCCATGCTGAACCAGGCGGTCGACGGCCGCGCCGAGCGCCGGATTCGCCGAGATCCCCGAATAACCGTCCGAGCCCCCGCACTGTAATCCAACCACCAGGTGCGAGGCCGGCACGGGTTCGCGTTTGACCAGATTGGCATCGGCGAGCAGCTCTTTCACCATCGCGATGCCGCGTTCGATGGTCTTGCGCGTCCCGCCGCTATCCTGGATTGTGAAGCTGCGCAGTTTCGCGTCGTTATCTTTTAAGCCCGCCGAACTGAGAACGCCCGAGATCTGATTCGTCTCGCAGCCGAGGCCGATGAACAGCACCGAATGGAAATTTGGATGCACCGCGTAACCCGCGAGCGTGCGTCGCAAGATCGCGATGCCGTCGCCGAGAGAATCGATGCCGCAGCCCAGTCCGTGCGTCAACGCGATCACGCCATCCACGTTCGGATAATCCGCGAGCGCTTCAGGGCGGACATCGCGGCGAAAGTGATCAGCGATAGCCCGCGCCACCGTAGCCGAACAATTCACACTCGTCAGGATGCCGATGTAATTGCGCGTAGCTATGCGGCCATCCTCGCGACGAATACCCATGAATGTGGCGGGTTTTTCGACGAAATTAGTTTCGCGCATATCGACACCGAATTCATGCTCGCGCTCAAAATCCGCCATGCCAAGGTTATGAACATGCACATGCTGGCCACGCGAGATGTCATTCAGCGCCACGCCGATGATCTGGTTATAGCGCCTGACGGGTTCACCTTTGGCGATGTCGCGAGTAGCAATCTTGTGGCCCGGTGGAATCAGCCCACTTACCACGAGCGGTTCGACTTCCGACGAAATGCGCGCGCCCGACATGAGCTGGCGCGTGGCGATCACGACATCGTCGTTGGGATGAAGCCGGATGACAGTGTGATCGATAGGCATGGTAAATATTCCTCAGGACAGCGCAGCAATAAGCCGCTGCTGTTCAATATTCAAGCCGAGTTGATGCGCAAGCTCGACAGCCGGTTTGAAACGGCGTTGCTTTTTCTCTGCGTGGTTACGCGCGATGTCGGAGAGACGGTGATCCAGGAACGGATTCTCGAAGCGGTCCCGGACATGGACGAGATAGGTGCGTGCGGCGTCGTGCTCGCCGAGGGCATCGAAGACGGGAAGCACTTCGTCGCGCCACGTCGATTCCAATGTCGTACGCCACGCTTCGTTGCGCATGGCATCGCGGACGCTGGTGTCGGCGGCTTTATCGGCGAGCCAGAGTTCCGCCAGCATCGTATGGCCGAGGTTTAGCAAAAGCAGTTTGAGGCGTTCGTAGTGGGCGAGGTCGTCGGTCAGGACAATATCTTCGTGCTCGCATGGCAGGACCATGCCGGGTTGGCGTTCAATTGCCCATAACGCGTAGGGCTCGGCAATTGCGCCAACGGGATGAATCGGTTCCGAGACAATGCGGTCCACCAGCGAGTTCACCCATATGCAATCGCGCTGCAAATAGTGGATGAACGCGTCGTCTGCTCGCCACTGCCTTGCAATGCCAATAACCAGATCGCGCAATGTGTCACCGTTACGCGAAACCAGTTCGCAAGGCAGCAAGGTCACCGGTTCGGCACAGGCAATAAATCGGTCGTGCAGCAGCACCGCGAGCTTGGCGGGGAATCCACGCGGAACGGATTTCTCCTCAAGTCGTCGCGCAACGTCGTCTTCAAAGGAGGCGAAGCCGGTGTCGCCCGTATTCGATACGATCACCTTGACGTCGTACCGCACGCGTTCGCGTAGCGTCGTCCAGTCATCGCTGGCGTTAAGGGCTTCGGTGATCGCGTCGCACTGAACAGTGACGTCGATGGTCGCGTCGGCTTGCCGGCCGCGGATCCGCACGGGGTACATGCTCGAGGCGCGCAACGCGTCAATCCGGGTGCGACTTTCCGCATTCGATGTGCTCTGGACGACGGTAATCCGTCCCAGCGCCTTCGATGGCTCACGTCGCGCAGCCTCCGCAACGAACAAGTCAACGTGCGCCTGCAGAAAGCGGCTTGTACCGAACTGGAGAATGGGATTGCTCATCGTCGATACCGGCGTGTCAGCACTCAACCAGTGCTTTAATCACGCCCGCCGACGGATCGAGCAATTTGGCAAATTCGCTTGGCAAATCGCTTAACTGAAGCGTGTGCGTATTCAGCGCCGCCGTAGGAATGAGGCCCGCGCGCATCGCGGAAAGCACGGTTTCAAAGTCGTCCGGCGTGGCGTTCCGGCTCGCGAGCAGGGTGGTTTCGCGTTTGTGAAACTCGGGATCGGCGAACGAGATCCGGTCGCTAACAATCGATATCAGCACGTACTTTCCGCCATGTGCGACGAACTCCAAACCGCGTTCCATCGCTTTCACGTTGCCCGTGGCGTCGAAGACGATATCGAAAAACTCATTGCCGGTGAGTTCCGCAAGCTGTTTCGCATCTGCAGCGGCTCCGGTTGTATCGAGACGCACGATATGGTCGGCGTTCAGAAGTGTCTCGCAGAATCGCAGCCGGTCCTCGCGGCCATCCATCACCGTCACCTCCGCGCCGCGCAGCTTGGCGAAGATCAGCGCCGCCATTCCTATCGGTCCGGCGCCGACCACCAACGCCCGCTGCTTCGGTTGCACGTCAGCTCGCGCGGCAGCGTGCGCGCCGATAGCCAGGAATTCGATCATCGCGGCCTGATCGAGCGTCACCCCGTCGGCCTTAAACACAAATGCGTGCGGCACGGCGAGTTGCTCGACAAGGCCGCCGTCGGTATGGACGCCCAAGACGCGAATATTCATGCAGCAATTCGGTTTCTTGGCCCGGCACGCGACGCATTTCCCACACGCAAGATAGGGCATCACGTAAACCTGATCGCCCTTTGCCACGCGTGCGTTGGCCGGCGCCGACTCCACAATCCCCGATAACTCGTGCCCCATCACCCGCGGATACGAAAGATACGGCTGATTCCCGGTATAGATATGCAGATCCGTACCGCAAACGCCGACGCGCTTGATGCGGATCAACACGTCGTCAATACCGGGTTCGGGCGACGGGCGATCAATCAGAACGAGCGAGCCGGGTTGTTCGCAGATGACAGTTTTCATGGGGATGGGAGTGATTTTTTGGCCTTACCAGAATGCATGTTAATTTCCTGAAACGTAGCTGGTCAAGCCAATTAGCCTCAGCTAGGGGTTTGGCCTGACCATCGCCAGCACCGTTGTTTAGAATTCAGCCCTTCGCCGATGTCGCCCGCTGTCCAAATAAGGAGCCTTTGTGGCTGTCAAACCCACCGAGACGCGTCGTCTCTATCTTCAGATCGCCGATAAACTGCGCGCGCTGATCGAAGAACAAGGCTTCGCGCCGAACGGCCGCCTGCCGTCCGAGCGTGAGTTGGCGCTGATGCTGGGGGTGTCGCGGCCGTCCGTGAGAGAGGCGCTGGTGGCGCTGGAACTGGAAGGGCGGGTTGAAATCCGGATGGGATCGGGCGTCTATATCTGCGCACCGTCCGCGCCCGGGGCGCGCTCGAGTTTGCCGCCGGGAACGGAATTCGGCGAAAGTCTGCTGGAAATCATGACGGCGCGGATGATAATTGAGGGCGCGATCGCGGCGAATGTTGCGGCATTCGGCAAACCGAAGGCGCTCAAGGCGCTACGGGAGATCTACGAACGCATGGCGCTGGAAGTGGCGAACGGTCAAATTCCGCTGGCGGCGGACCGCGCGTTCCATCTGGCGGTGGCGCAAATGTCAGGTAACGATGTGCTGGTGCGCACGGTGGCTGGACTCTTCGATGAACGGCATAGCCCGCTGTCATCGAAGCTGCGTGTGCATTTTGAGGGGGAGGAAACCTGGGTGGCCGCGTTAAGCGAGCACAAGGACATACTGGACGCGCTCGAGGCGCGCGATGCAATTCAGGCCCAGGCTTCCATGCAGCGTCATTTGAAGGCGTCGTACGAGCGGTTGATGACGCGCCGCAAGCATGGATAAAGCTACATCAGGCCAGTCCGCAATCAACCCGGACTGGTCGTTCGAACAACGTACAAGCAGCGTCAACCAGGATAGGCCTCGTCCACTTTCAGCCCGGCGAGCTTGAAGATTACGCGCAGCGTTTGCGGCGCAATCTCCCGGCGCGAGGCCAGTGTCGTGAGCACGAAATCCATCACTTTCGCGTACTTGAGCATGGTCAGGCACGTTTCCATGTCGGTGGTGCCGTCGCGCATGACTTCTGCGATCCGTAGCATTTCGCCGGAAATTTCTCGGGCCATTTCGAGTTCAAGTTGCTGTTTTTCGCTCCACTCGGGCATTGACGTGAGCTTTGCAAGCATTTCCTGAAACTGCTGTTCGGCTTTACTGTCTCGGATTGGGTCCATCGCCGTCCTCATTTTGTGTTCGCGTGTTCCCCGTGGGAACGCGCCGTGTGCGTTAGGTGTTACGTAACAGACCGTGCGTCGACTTCGCCAGTGCATTTCACCGGCCACGATCTCAAGCATTGCCGAGGTCATCGTTTCGTCCGCTTGGCCTTGCTACCAGGGCGTCCTGCTATAAAAAGTTGCGGCCTTGTGCCGCCGTGATATGCGTCCATCCCGTTGGTTATCCCGTTCTCAAGGCACGAAATGTTCCATCTGAAACCCGGGTTCCTGAGTGTTACCTCGAGGAGACTCGAAACCCCTGTCAGTTCCCGATGCTGCGTCATGCGGGAGCGTCTATGCGCTTTTGGGTAAACTTGCCCATTTACATCGATACGACCAGCGGTTAGCGCACACTTCGCGCCGAAATTTCGCGTCACCGCTTACAGAATCACTACGGTATCCAGACGATGGCCAAGAAGTCCCGGGCGCCGAACGCGCCCATTGCATCAACGGATTCGTCCGATAAAACGCCGGAAACATCGGCCAAGCACGACATCCGTCCCGGTCAGTCCCTCGAACTTCTGAAGGAACTGCACATCTTGACGCGCGACGGCAAAATGAATCAAGACAGCCGTCGAAAGTTGAAACAGGTCTATCACCTGTACCAGTTCATCGAACCTTTGCTTGCCGAAATTCATGCAAAAGAGGGTTCGGTGTCGCTGGTCGATCATGGAGCGGGCAAGTCTTACCTTGGCTTCATTCTCTACGATCTCTACTTCAAGACTCTGCGCGATCGGTCACATATCTTTGGTATAGAGACACGCTCGGAGCTGGTTGAAAAGTCGGAGGAATTGGCTGCGCGGTTGGGATTCGACGGTATGTCGTTCGTGAATCTATCGGTGGCCGAATCGATTACGTCAGACCGGATACCCGCGACTGTGGATGTCGTCACGGCATTGCATGCTTGCAATACGGCGACCGACGACGCAATTCATTTCGCTTTGCAGAAGAAAGCGAAAACGATCGTGGTGGTGCCATGTTGTCAGGCTGAGGTGGCCTCGGTTCTACGCAAGAACAAAGGGCATTCGCTCTCGAAGAACGTGTTGACGGAGATGTGGCGGCATCCGCTGCATACGCGCGAATTCGGCAGCCAGATCACGAATGTGCTGCGCTGCATGCAACTGGAATCGCATGGGTATCAGGTGAGCGTGACGGAACTCGTCGGCTGGGAGCACTCGATGAAAAACGAGTTGATCATCGCGCAGTTCAAGGATCTGCCGCGCGGAAAACCCGCGCAGCGTTTGTCCGATGTACTGGAGACGCTCGGTCTGGAAGAGATGCGCGAGCGGTTCTTTACGACTTGACGTGGGCGTCGCGTTTCATGTGCGCGAGCCAGCCGGCGTGGCCGAGGCGGCGCAGCGTGGCCATGTTGCGCTCGTAGATATCAGCGGCGTCGGGGAACGCTTCGACTGCGCGTTCAATGCTTGCTTCACGCAGGAAATGGAAGATCGGGTAGGGCGCGCGGTTAGTGAAATTTTCGATGTCGTCGGATTCGGCGTCATCGAATTGATAGTTCGGATGAAAGCTCGCGATCTGTAGTTCCCCTTCCAGCTTCAACTGTTTTAGCAGGGTATCGGCGAAATGAAGCGCGTCGTTGTACTCGGCGAAATTCGCGAGCGCGTGCGGGACGATCAACAACGTCGTGTCGGTTTGGTCCGGATCTGTTTCGGCAAGATACTTCAGTTCGGTTTCAATATCGGCGAGCACATCTTCGAACGTGCGCGCCTCGCTGACGGCGTAGCGGATCTGGTCCTTCACATACACGGCTTTCGCAAACGGGCACAAGTTAAGGCCAATGACTGCGCGCGTAAGCCAATGCCGCGTTGAATCGATAATCTTTTCGTTCACCGTTCAATCCTGTCTTCACCGCAGGCCGCCTTCACGAGCAGCGCGGCTGTGGCTGGCGCCGCACGCATTGGTCCAGAGCCGGGGCCGAAAGTCTGACTCGCAGCGTAAATGCCCTCTACCAGCAACGCGAGGGAATCGGCGAGAAGTTGAGGGTCGGCCGCGCCCGCCGCGGTCGACAACTCCAGCAGGCGGCTGATCAGATACTGCTTGTTATTCTCCACAGATACCCGCGCCGGATGGGCGCGGTCCGCGAATTCGCAGGCCACGTTCACGAACGGACAGCCGCGATAATCCGGATTCGATGCCCGTCCTACGAGGTCAGTAATGCTCTGAACAAGGGCTTTGCCCGGTTGACCCGGATGTTTCGCGATACTGCGCTCGACCCGCTCCCGAAAGCGCGCGTCCATGCGCGTGAGGTACGCCACCACGAGATCGTCCTTCGATGAAAACTGCCGGTACACGCTCATCTTGTTCACACCGGCGCGTTCGACCACCGCGTCCACGCTGATCGCCCGGATGCCGTCGCGATAAAACAGCTGCTCGGCGGCGTCGAGCAATTGCTCCTGCGCGGTGGCGCCGTCCATGTGTCGGCGGACGGTTTTTTTATCGGCGACAGTGTCTTCATTCGATACGCGTACCACAGTCATGTCCTTTACTTCCAAAGGGATTCTTGACATGTTACCGAGCAGTCACTAAGCTCGCAACCTAAATGTGACTGAGCGGTAACGTTCGTCGAAACGTTCGTTGCAAGACAATCAGAAGAAACCGGAGCGAAGGATGAATTGGGCAGCGAGGCGGCTTTCAGGCCGCATGCATTACGCGTGGATATCGGTGGGCGTCGTCTTTCTTGTATTGCTCGCGGCCGCCGGCACGCGTGCGACGCCCAGCGTCATGATGCTGCCGCTTGAGCAGCAATTCGGCTGGAGCCGCGCGACTATCTCGCTCGCGATCTCCATCAATCTGGCGCTGTACGGCCTGACCGGACCGTTTGCCGCCGCCGCGATGCAGCGTTTCGGCGTGCGCCCCACGTTGCTTGTCGCGCTTGGCGCGCTGGCGACGGGCGTGGGGTTGTCCACGCTGATGACCGCGCCGTGGCAGATGATCCTGGTGTGGGGCGTGCTGGTAGGCGGAGCCACCGGCGTCGCTGCTATCACGTTGGCGGCCACGGTAGTGAATCGCTGGTTCACGTCGCATCGTGGTTTGGCAATGGGGATCCTCACTGCAAGTTCGGCCACGGGCCAGCTCGTGTTCCTGCCCATGCTCGCGGCGATCACCGAGCGCTACGGTTGGCGCCCCATGGTGCTGGTCGTCGCGGCGGCCGCAGCGGTGACATTGCCCTTGGTGGCGTGGCTGCTGCCCGAACGTCCAGCCGATCTCGTGCTGCGCCCGTTCGGCGAGGCTCCTGATGCGCCACCGCCCATTCCCGTCGCGCAGAAGAATCCGATTACGCTCGCTTTCGGAACGCTGGGCATGGCGAGCAAGACGCGCGATTTCTGGTTATTGGCGGGCAGCTTTTTTATCTGCGGCGCGAGTACGAATGGGTATATCGGCACGCATTTGATCGCGATGTGCGCCGATCACGGCCTGACCGAAGTGCAGGGCGCGGGTCTTCTCGCCGCCATGGGCATTTTCGATCTCGTCGGCACCACGCTGTCCGGCTGGATGTCCGATCGCTTCAACGCTCGCGTATTGTTGTTCTGGTATTACGGCTTACGCGGGTTGTCGCTGATGTTCCTGCCGCACGCGTTTGGTATCGACTTCTATGGTTTGCCGATCTTCGCCGTGTTCTACGGGCTGGATTGGGTAGCAACCGTACCGCCGACTGTCCGGCTTGCTACCGACGTCTATGGCAAGGAGGCGGCGCCTATCGTATTTGGCTGGGTCGTGGCGGCGCATCAACTCGGTGCGGCGTTTGCGGCGCTCGGGGGCGGCCTGCTGCGCGCGAGTCTCGGCACCTACACCGTCGCGACGATGATCTCCGGCAGCCTGTGTATTGTCGCGGCCGTGATGGTCTTGCGGATCAACAAAGCGGCGCCCCGTTCGATGCAGGCAGTGGTGACCTGAGTTTCGAGCGGCAGCTCTCCGGCGTGTCGATGGAGCAGCGAATTCGATGCCGCAGCGCGGGTTTGCCAGCTTGGTTATTCTTATGATCTCGCAGCGTGCGTGTCAGCGCGCTGTCCGGATCAACCAACCTGGGACTGCCACATGACCGAAAAAATCGCACCTGCTGAAGTCGCAATCGATGCGCTGCTGGCCGGCCGCTGGAGCCCGCGGGCCATATCGAACAAGGCGGTGAGCCGCGAGCAGTTGCATAGCGTGCTGGAGGCCGCGCGCTGGGCGCCGTCTTCGTACAACATGCAGCCGTGGCGTTTCCTGACCTTCGATCGCAGCCGCGACGAAGCCGCTTTCCAAAAGGCTTTCGCCACGCTGGTGCCGTTCAACCAGGGATGGAACACGAATGTGCCCGTGCTGATTTGCGTGCTGGCCAAGACTTTGACGCCTAAAGGCGATGTGAACCGCACGGCTCCGTACGATACGGGCGCGGCGGGTATGTCGCTGGTGCTCCAGGCGCATGCCCTCGGCCTGGTCGCACACCAGATGGCCGGTTTCGACATCAACGCGTTCCGCGAAGCGTTCTCGCCGCCAGACGATGTAGAAGTGATCGCGATGATCGCATTGGGACATCACGGCGATCCCGCTTTGCTCGACGAAGTCCTGCTGGAGCGCGAAAACGCTCCGCGCTCGCGCTCGCCGATCGGCGAAATCGCGTTCGATGGCGCTTGGGGCAAAGCATTTAAATAAGCGGTTTTAGTGGCTGCGATCGCTGGACAAGGGCAGTTGTCGGATAGACGCCGCGACGCGGGGCGGATCGCAGCACGCTGCGCCAAGAGGTCGTTGATGTGAATCCCTGAAGCTCCGCGTTTCGGGGAGTTTGGTTTGTTGCGCTCGAATTGCTGAAACGCCGCGCCGGCGAAACGCGGCGGTTTGCAGCCGCAGGGCTAAGCGAACGCTCATTCATCGACCGAAGACAATGGCCGCGCCACATCCTCCAGCGGCTTGCGCTCGGCCGATACCCCCCAGATTCCAGCGACAACCGCTGCCAGCACCATCAGCGCAGAACCGATCAGATAGCCCGTGAACACCGCGCCGCGTTGATGCGTGTCTATGAGCCGGCCGAATAACGCGGGCCCTACAATGCCGCCCAGCGCCGTCCCGAAGGCATAGAAAATTGCAATGGCCAACGCGCGGATCTCGAGAGGAAAGTTTTCGCTGACGGTGAGATACGCTGAGCTCGCCGCCGACGATGCAAAGAAGAAGATCACCATCCAGGAAATAGTCTGCGTTGTGCTCGTCAGCCAACCCTGCTCGAACATATATCCGCTGATGGTCAGCAGAACACCCGATATCCCGTAGGTGAAGGCGATCATCTTGCGCCGGCCGATGACATCGAAGAGTTTGCCGAGCATGATCGGCCCGAGGAAATTGCCGGCGGCAAAGGGCAGCACATACCAGCCGATGTGATCCCCCGGCACGCCGTAGAAATCCGTCAGCACCAGCGCGTAGGTGAAAAAGATCGCGTTATAGAAGAACGCCTGGGCGGTCATTAGTGTCAATCCGACCAGCGAGCGCCGCCGATGCGAATGAAACAACGAGTGGAACACTTCACTGAGTTTCGTGTGATCGCGGACGTGCAGGCGGAGTGGTTTGACGCGATCGGCAGGCGGCAGTGTCACGCCATGTTCGCGGAACTTCGCCTCAATGCCCTCCACAATTTCCTTCGCCTCGTCCACGCGGTTATGCGTGATCAGCCAGCGCGGACTCTCGGGCACCCACATGCGCATGAAAAGTATCAGCAATGCCAGAATTGCACCAATCAGGAAACACGCCCGCCAGCCATAATCAGGCGGCAGCAAGGCAGGATCGAGCAGTACGATCGAACCCGCCGCGCCCAGTCCGGCGCCCACCCAGAACGTGCCGTTGATCGCGAGGTCGGTCCAGCCGCGCACGCGGGCGGGCGTGAATTCCTGGATCGTGGAATTGATCGCGGTGTATTCGCCCCCGATCCCCGCGCCGGTCAGAAAGCGGAACAGCACAAAACTCGCGAGATTCCATGAAAAGGCCGTCGCCGCCGTGGCCACGACGTACAAGAACAGAGTGA
>DASYLW010000134.1:0-6770 GCA_036009385.1 Caballeronia sp. | reverse complement strand
TCGCCGATGAAGTCATCACCGGTTTCGGCCGAACCGGCCCGCTGTTCGCCTGCCAGGCAGAAGACGTCGAACCGGACCTGATGACGGTCGCCAAGGGCCTGACAGCCGGTTATGCACCCATGGGCGCGGTATTGATGTCGGATGGCGTGTACCAGGGCATCGCAAACGGCGACGCCGCCGCGATCGTCGGTCACGGTCATACGTATTCGGCGCACCCGGTCAGTGCCGCCATCGGCCTCGAAGTGCTGCGCCTTTATCACGAGGGCGGCCTGCTTGCGAACGGCATTCGCCATGCCGGGCGTTTCGCACGCGGCCTCGACGCGCTGCTGACCCATCCGCTGGTCGGCGATTCACGTCATCGCGGATTGCTGGGCGCGCTCGAACTCGTCTCCGATAAAGAAACCAGACAAGGCTTCGATGCAGCGCTTAATTTGTCCGATCGGATCACGGCCGCCGCTTACCGGAACCGTCTCGTGTTCCGTGCGTTCGGCGACAACATCCTCGGTTTTGCGCCCGCCCTCAGCTACACGGAAGCCGAGTTCGACCTGATGTTCGCGCGCCTCGAGAAGACGCTTGACGACGTACTCGCCGAACCCGAAGTCCGCGCCGCGCTGAAGCTTACGGCAGCGTCAGGCGGAGCCGAAAGGGCAGCCCCGGGCAAGGTGAAAACCCACGTAGCTGCGTGATAAAATCGGATCACAATTTTGAGACGATCCCACGCAACTGGAGAGACACCCTGACGATGAGCAGCGAAGGCAAGCTTGACCGCATAGATCTGCGCATCCTTTCGCAATTGCAGAAGAAAGGCCGCATCACGAATGTCGAGCTGGCCGACGCGGTCGGGCTCTCGCCGAGCCCATGCCTGATCCGCGTGAAGCGGCTGGAGAAGGCGGGGTATATCGTCGGTTATGGCGCGCAGATCCAGTTGGAAAAGCTCGGCGACGTACAGATTGTCTTCACTGAAGTGACGCTTGCCGATCATCGTCGCGAGGACTTCATCAAGTTCGTCGCGGCGATCAAGGACGTGGATGAAATCGTGGAGTGCCATCTGGCAAGCGGCGGATACGACTCCTGCTCAAGTTCGTCACGCGCAGCGTGAGTCACTATCAAAGCATTATTGAAGGCTTGCTCGAGCGCGATATTGGCATTGAAAAGTACTTCAGCTTCATCATCAAGTCACCGTTCGTGAAGAACCACTACCCGCTCGAAAGCCTGTTTTCACAGAATCACAGTTGGGGAATCTTAGGGCGCCGGCAGGTTCCATTGCGCGAACTCGTCGGCGAGAAAGTCCACGCATACCCGCACTTTCGCGGATGCCGCCAACCGCGCCGGGTACACCGCCCAGACGTTGGCGGGCTGCGTAACATCCGGCAGCACTTGCAGTAACTGGCCGCTCTCAAGCAACGGGCGCACGTCCCACAGCGAGCGCAGCACGATCCCGCGCCCGGCCAGCGCCCATTGCACCGCGACCTCGCCGTGATTTGTCGACAACGGTCCGGTCACCTTGATCGAAACCGGTTCGCCACGCACGTGCAAGCGCCACAAGCCGAACGGATGATCGCGCTCCTTGATCGCGAGGCACGCGTGGCTCGCGAGATCGGCCAGTTGCCTGGGCGCGCCATGACGCTCGACATAGTCCGGCGAAGCACACAGCACTCGATGATTCGACGCCAGCCGCCTGGCAATCAAATGCGCCGCGATCTCGTCGCCAATGCGGATATCCAGATCGAAACCTTCGCCCGCCACGTCCACCAGCCGGTCGAACAGATCCAGGCGCACGCTCAGTTGCGGATGTTGATCGGAGAGCCGCGCCAGCGCGGGCGCCACGATATGCCGTCCGAAACCGAAGCTGCTGGAGATGCGCAGCGTGCCGCGCGGAATGCGGCGCGTGGTGGACACGTCTTCCACAAGATGGTCGACGTCGTCGAGGATTTTTTCAGCCCACGCGTAAACCCGTTCGCCCGCCTCGGTAATGGCGACCCGGCGCGTGGAGCGATGCAACAGGCGCGTGCCGAGGTCGGTTTCGAGCACGCTTACGCGCTTGCTGACGTACGCCGCCGAGACCGACAGGACCTCTGCCGCCGCGCTAAAGCTGGACTTGCGGGCGACTGTGCAGAAGACGCGGAGATCATCGAGGTTTGGGGAAGAAGTGATATTCATTATTCACGATTCGTGCACAGTGGCTTAACCAAAACGCTGATTTTAAGCCTTGCAGAGCGGAATAAAATAATAACAACGACCCAACCACACGTACGGTCGTGCCCCTTGGGAGGGTTGGCGGCGCGGTTCGACGAGGATACAAGTTCGGAGCAGGTCGTCCGCGGATAGCGCGGGGTGAATCGGAGGCAGGTTCAATCACTGGTGGCGAAGCGTGTGGGTATCCGTGTTCGGAGAAGGAGGGTTTCACACATCCGTGGCTCTGGCGAGCACCGTGCTTTTGGGGCACCTATGAATGAAAACTGCACGCTGTGGACACTTAGGGTAGCGTGGTTTGAAAGCGTTTTCTTTGCTTCGTTTCTTTTTCGCTTTGGAAAAAGAAATGACGCGCCGCCACGCGCAGTGGCTAAAAGAGCTAAAGAGATCAGTCAGAATAAAACCCGCGAATACCTGGAAAGCAGCAACCCGGCGGCGCCCCCGACCGCTAACGCAAAACCCCAACACCCCCAAGTGCGAACGAAACCCTTAACAGGATCCTGAACATGACCAAGACCTACAAAATCGCCATCATTCCCGGCGATGGTATCGGGATGGAAGTGATGCCCGAAGCCATCCGCGTCCTCGACGCCGCCACGAAACGCTTTGGCATTTCCATCGAATACAAGCACATTGAATGGGCCAGCTGCGAGTATTACCTCAAGCACGGCCAGATGATGCCCGACGACTGGAAAGCCCAACTGCAGGACTGCAACGCCATCCTCTTCGGCGCGGTCGGCTGGCCCGACACCGTCCCTGATCACATCTCGCTGTGGGGCTCGCTCCTTAAATTCCGCCGCGAATTCGACCAGTACATCAACCTGCGCCCCGCGCGCTTGTTCGAAGGCGTGCCGTCCCCGCTCGCGAACCGCAAGGCCGGCGACATCGACTTCTGGATCGTGCGCGAAAACACCGAAGGCGAATATTCATCGGTGGGCGGCGTGATGTTCGAAGGCACGGACCGCGAGTTCGTGCTGCAGGAATCCGTGTTCACGCGCCACGGCAGCGAACGCGTGCTGAAGTTCGCATTCGATCTCGCGCAGCGTCGCGAGAAGAAAAAAATCACCGTCGCCACGAAGAGCAATGGCATCGCGATCAGCATGCCGTGGTGGGATCAGCGCGCCGCCGAAGTTGCCGCGCTCTATCCGGACGTCAAGTGGGACAAGCAGCATATCGACATCCTGTGCGCCCGTTTCGTCCTGAATCCGGACCGCTTCGACGTGGTCGTGGCAACCAATCTTTTCGGCGACATCCTCTCCGACCTCGGCCCCGCGTGCACCGGCACGATCGGGCTCGCGCCTTCAGGCAACCTGAACCCTGAACGCAAATTCCCGTCGCTGTTTGAACCCGTGCATGGATCGGCGCCGGACATCGCGGGCAAGAATGTCGCGAACCCGGTCGCCATGATCTGGTCGGCGGCCATGATGCTCGAGTTCCTCGGCGACTTCAAAGGCCCGGAACGTGAGGCACACGATGCAATCCTCGCGGCTATCGAAGCAACGCTCAAGGAAGGCCCCCATACCGGCGATCTCGGCGGCAAGTCGAACACAACGGAAGTCGGTCAGGCAATTGCCGCGCGGCTCGCGTGAAGCAGCAGGCTTGAAGCATTGCGCTTAAATTAGTTGGCTTAAATCAGGAGCATGGTCTTATGACACGCCAGTTCGAACCGAAGGAGTTGATCCGCCCGGACAATTTCATTGATGGGCAATGGCGCGCGGCCGCTGACGGTGCGCGCTTCGCCGTGACCGATCCGGCCACCGGCACGGTCATCGCCCAAGTCGCCGACAGCAGCCCCGCCGACGCACGCGCCGCTACCGACGCCGCCGCTCGCGCAGCACCTGCATGGCGCGACTTGCTGCCCAAAGAACGCGCGACGATCCTGCATAAATGGAACGCGCTGATCATGGCGAATCAGGACGCGCTCGGCGCGCTGATCTCGCTTGAACAGGGCAAACCGTTGGCCGAAGGCCGGGGTGAAGTAGCGTATGGCGCGTCGTATGTCGCCTGGTTCGCCGACGAAGCCACGCGCATCTACGGCGACATCATTCCGCAGCAACAGCGGGGCAAGCGCATGACGGCGGTAAAGGAACCCATCGGCATTGTTGCGGCCATCACACCGTGGAATTTCCCGCTCGCAATGATCGCGCGCAAGATCGCGCCGGCGCTCGCGGCCGGCTGCACGGTCGTCGCGAAGCCCGCTGAAGACACGCCGCTGACCGCCTCGGCATTAGTGCTGCTGGCGCACGAAGCCGGAGTTCCGGCGGGCGTGTTGAACCTCATCACGGCCTCGCGGGATCATGCTGTTGCGACTGTCGCTGACTGGCTCGAAGACTCGCGCGTACGCAAGATCACGTTTACCGGATCGACGCCGGTGGGCAAGTACTTGGCGCGTGAATCGGCGGGGACGCTGAAGAAGTTATCGCTGGAACTGGGTGGCAATGCACCGTTCGTTGTCTTCGATGACGCCGACCTCGACGCCGCCGTCACTGGCCTTCTCGCCTCCAAATTCCGCAACGGCGGACAGACTTGCGTGTGCCCGAACCGCGTGTACGTACAAGCTGGCGTCTACGATAAATTCGCGGATATGCTGAGACGCCGCGTTGCCGAGTTGAAGGTTGCACCGGCCACCGACCCCAATGCTCAGATCGGTCCGATGATCAATATCCGTGCACTGGACAAGATTGCTCGTCACGTAGACGACGCCCTCGCGCATGGTGCGCGCGTGCTCGCCGGCGGCAAGCGCCTGCCCGAACTCGGCCCGAATTACTACGCCCCGACCGTGCTCGCCGACGCCACCCACGAGATGCTCCTGTGCGGCGAGGAAACGTTCGGCCCAGTCGTGCCGTTGTTCCGTTTCGACGATGAAGCCGAAGCCATCGAAGCCGCCAACAACACGCCGTTTGGTCTCGCTTCGTATTTCTACAGCCAGGATTTGCGCCGTATCGACCGTGTGTCGCGCGCGCTGGAGGCAGGGATTGTGGGGATCAACGAAGGCGCGTTGTCCAGTGAAGCAGCGCCTTTTGGCGGCGTAAAAGAATCTGGGTATGGCCGCGAAGGATCGAAGTATGGTCTCGACGACTACCTCTCCATCAAGTACCTCTGCCAGGGGAATCTAGCATGAGCACGGCCACTGAAAATTATCCGATCGAGGTCACGTTCCCCGATATCTCTGTGCATGCGAAGTCAGCGTCGGGCATTCCGTATGTGCACACGTTCGACTCCGGTGTACCGGGACCGCACGTGATGATCAACGCGCTGACGCATGGTAACGAGGTGTGCGGCGCGATTGTGGTCGATGCGCTGCTGCGCCTGCAATTGCGGCCACGGCGCGGCCGCCTGACGCTCTCGTTCGCGAACGTCGCGGCGTATGCGAGCTTCGATGCATCGAAGCCCGATGCCGCTCGTTTCGTCGATCAGGACTTCAACCGCGTGTGGACCAGCAAGGTACTCGACGACACATCGCGCACGTCCAGCGAGCTCGAACGGGCGCGTGAGATGCGTCCGGTCATCGACACCGTGGACGCCCTGCTCGACCTTCATTCAATGCACGAACGCAGCAAGCCGCTGATTGTTGCCGGTCCGCTGGACAAGGGCATTGAGTTGTCGCTGCAACTCGGCACGCCGGCCACGGTGATCTGCGATGAGGGTCATCCCGAAGGCCGCCGCATGCGCGACTACGAGGGTTTCGGCGATGCCGGCAGCCCGAAGAATGCGTTGCTGATCGAATGCGGACAGCACTGGGAACGCAGCGCTGTCACCGTCGCCCGCGATACCACCGCGCGCTTCCTGCTGCTCTCCGGCGTGGTCGATAGTGAGGACCTGCCGGGCGACTGGCTGAGCCCTCTTCCTTCGGTCATGCACGTTGTGCGCGTAACGCAACCGGTCGTGGCGCAGAGCATGGATTTTCGCTTTGCCGCGCCCTACACGGGTCTGGAAATTTTCCCCGAAGCGGGCAGTTTGATCGGCTGGTCGAATGGCGAGCCGATCCATACGCCCTATGACGACTGCATGCTGGTGATGCCTTCGTTGCGGCAGTTGCGCCCGGGCGTGACCGTCGTGCGCCTGGGGAAGATCGAACGAACGGTAGAGCGGGATAGCGCGGTCTGACATGACGAATTACCAGTTAATAAGGTCCACATGAAGGTTCAGCAAATAAAGCAGGGCGTCAGCCTGGAAAATCTCGAGGATTGGGGCAGCGCCGGTTTACCCGGCACGACCCCGATTAAAGTCTCGGGCGTGCAACACGTGATCAAAGGCAGCAAGGCGATTGATACCGGTATTTTTCGAGTGCCTAGCGGGGACGTATCGGCGCTCGGTGAAGCAGGCGGAAGTCATGCATTTCCTGGCGGGACGCGGTCGCTTTACGGCGGACGGCGAAGACACGATTCATTTCACCAGCGGCGACACGCTGTTTTTTGAAGCGAACACCGAAGGGCCGTGGGAAGTGGAAGAAGCCATGCGCAAGGTGTATGTGATCTTTTAGTGTCCCGAGGATCGGCGATGGACTGCCCGAAGTGACCATCTTGAGTAATAACGGCCGCTCGTGAATTGCGGCCGTATCACGTGATTTCCATGAC
>DASYLW010000133.1:0-4010 GCA_036009385.1 Caballeronia sp. | reverse complement strand
CCATCGGCAAATAGACAATGCCGAGCTTTGCATCGTAGGCGGCGGGTGCCCACGAGTTGGGCGAAGTCCACGTGTAATGCTCACCCGGGCCCGGAATGTGATTCGGATCCTTCGCGCCCGGATCGAACGCCCACAGCAACTTGCCCGTGCGCACGTCGAAGCCACGGATGACGCCCGATGGCTCGCGGCTCGAGAAGTTGTCCTCGACCGCCCCCGCCACGACTATCACCTTGCTGGTGATGATCGACGGCGAGGTGGGCTCGTACATCCCAGGCGTCGTGACCGGCTGGGCGTGTTGAAGGTCGAGGTCGCCGTTGTTGCCGAATCCCGCGCAACGTTGGCCCGTCAGCGCATCGAGCGCGTAGAGGTGGCCATCGTTGACCGGCAGGTAGATGCGGCGCCTGCAGTCGGCCGTGGCAGCGGGTCGCGAGGCGTCCGCGACTGCGGCGGTATCGCTCGCCGGCGCTGCGGTGGCTGCGGTGGCTGCAACGGGTGCGACCGCCGTGGCACTCGCCGAAAGATCGACATACGACACGCCGCGGCAAGTCACATGCTGGAACGATGGATCGGCCTTCAGTTGCGGATCGAACTTCCACTTGAGCGCGCCCGTCTTTGCGTCGAGCGCAAACAGGATCTGATGCGGCGAGCACAGGTAAAGCAGGTCGCCGATCTTGATTGGCGTGACTTCGTTGGTAATCTCGACAGGATCGTTGGGCCCCTTCATGTCACCTGTTCGAAAGGTCCAGGCCACCTCGAGATTCTTCACATTCTCAGGCGTGATTTGCTGCAATGGCGAGTAGCGAGTGCCTTCCTGAGTGCGGCCATAGGCGGGCCAGTCTGCGGCGTCGATCCCGGTGCTGTTGCCGCTCGTGGGCGCAGCAGCGTTCAGCGTGCCATCGACCTGCTGCGGGTCATTGAAGCTCGCGTATGCGAGCACGCCCGCCCATGCCACGAGCGCGATGACGAGCGACGCGACACCCAGCTTGCGGTCGCCCACAAGCCGGCTGTTCATGAGCAGCAGCAACCACACGCCGAAGATGACGAGCACGCCGGAGCGCGGCGCTAGCGCCCAGAAGTCGGGACCTGACTCAAAGAGCGCCCAGATCGCTGTGCCGATCAGCACAAGCGCATAGAGCACGAGCGCGGCGGGGCTGCGCCGCCAAAGCAGCCAGGTCACGCCCAACAGTACGACGCCTGTGATGACGTAGTACGCCGAGCCGCCCACCGCGAGCAGCCATGCGCCACCAATCAGCAGATAGAGCGCAGTCAGTACCGTAAAGAGCAATGTGATGACGCCGATCACACCCCGCGAATTCGACTGACTGGTCATGATGATCTCATCCCTCGTCTCTAGAGTAGATACCGCCTGCCAGTGGTACCGACGCCGAACTCACACGCCGGAGCACAGTAAAAAGGATATCAGAACGCGTGCATCGTCTCAGCGTACATGCCGCTTTACGATTCGGCCGCCATTGGGTTCGTCGCCGGGGACGAATCGCGTGCCGTCGCGAACACTGAGAAGGTACCGTTCCTCCTGCTATTCACATACGCGATGATTCCATAGGGGAAGGTGCGCGCATCTAGGTTATAGGTCGTTACGAGCGCATATGGCAAGGGTTGGCTGCCGGGTTGTGCAAAGCATCCAATGGGGGTCGAGGATATAACTGATCACAGGCCGGTCCGCGGTTCATAAGGTTTGCCGGCGTGGTTCTGAAGCGCAGCGAACTGCTGCACCGCCTGAAACTGTTGCTGATGCCGAAGTCGATCTTCATTCATTCGCACGGTGGCATGGCTTTGACGCATGGTGTCCATTGCAACGTCATAAACCATTTTTTGCGTTGTACTGATATTCGGTGGTGGCTGCAAGGTCTGCCAAATCCGCAAACAAAATCGTAACGACCCATTATTGGAAAAGAATGAGCGGCGCCGTCGGGGCGTCAGTTGGCGCATCGTAAGCCTTCGAGCACGCCGTCTGCTCTACTTGCGCCTATGCACCATGTAACCCAGATAAGCAATGATCGCATCCAGGTCAGGATTGCTAAGGATAGCCTTGTCGAAGCCCGGCATCTTCATTCCGGACCATTCCCGGATTGATTTCGGATCGCGGATATAAGCCTTTAGCGCCCACGCCTGGAAGTACTCGGTCGGATTACGCGGAAGGTTCAGATCCGGACCAACCGATGCGTCGCCCGCTCCGCTCATCCGATGACAAACCATGCACTGCGTGGCGAAGAGCGCCTGTCCGCGGCGAACCGGCGAGTTCGCCGGAACGCTGTTATCCACGGCGAGTTGCGGCCATTTCGCCGCGCGCGACGCCACCACACGGATGGCATCGATCTGGTACGGCCACTGTTCACTCATCACACCCGATGCGCCCGGATTGGTCCACACGAGATAGAACGGACCAATATCTGTTCCCTTCGGCGTCCGCGGCCAGGGCTTGTCATGGGGTTCGATAGCAAGCCACGGCGTCGCCCCGTGGCCACTATCGTCACGCACGAGCGCCGCAGGCAAGTTGGTGACGAAGCCATCGGTTGCGGTGATCTGCAGTCCTGCATCGGCGGGCAACGCCCGCACGCCGGGCAACGATCGCAACGGCACGGCGCGGTAGGTCATCGCGTGATGGAAGGTGACGTCGCGCGGGACCTGGATCGTCGCGGCATCGGGCATGGCAAGCAAGGCTTCGGTCGTAAGCGTCGCGGGCTTTCCAGTGTCGACCAGTAACGCTGCAGCCATGCAAGGGAAAGAGGTGAAGAGCAACCACATTGCCTGCACCAGTGCGATCTTACTCAGCGATATCGTCATTGCGAAGACTCACGAAAATCAACACAAGTGCAAAGGTCGCAAAGAACCGGAACGCACTTTCCTCTCCGTTCCATGTAGTCGACATCCACATGTCGAACCATTCGCCGCCAATCGACATGAACGCAACCTGCCATGTGAGGAACCCGAGCGTGAGCCCTGCAATCGCCATCCGTTTCGCATGGCCGAACGCCGGTCCAGCCGCTCGGCGCGCGCACCAGATATTGAAGGCGCCGATCCAGCAGCACACGGCGGTCGCTGTTTCGAGCGCAATGATCAGCGCGTAACCGGCGTTCTGCACGACAGGCGATGTAATCGCGCGATACCGGTTCGCGTTGCCCGGAAAAGTCGTGTCCATGAGGAATACATGCTGCACGAACGCAAGGTTGCTGCCGTAGTCGGTGAGGTTGCCGAAGCTCACGAGTGACGCGAGCAGCGCCATCGCCATCACGAGCAGAAGTTTCGAAACGCGAACGATCACATAGGCCTCGCCAGGTCGAAGGAAGCTCAGTCGTCTGAGGGTTTGTGCGCGTGCGGCGTGCCGAGCATAACCGTCCAGCCGAGTCCACGCACGTTACGGATCACGCCCTGACCGAATTTCTTGCGCACTGAATGGATCAGGACATCGACTGCATTGCTCTCCACTTCCTTGCCCCAGCCGTACAACTTGTCCTCGATCTGCCCGCGCGAGAAGATCGTTCCCGGATGTTCGAGCAGCGCGTGCATCAGCGCGAATTCGCGGGCGGACAACGCGCCGGCCTTATCGCCGAATGTCAGCGTGCGCTTGTCGAGGTCGAGGCTCAGGGTGTCATCGCCGAGCCGCGATACGGCATAGCCCGCCTTGCGCCGCAGCACCGCGCGCATCCGTGCCAGCAGCTCGCCGACCTCGAAGGGCTTGAGCAGATAATCGTCCGCTCCAATATCCAGGCCCTCGATCCGCATGTCGAGATCATCACGCGCGGTCAGGATCAGCACCGGCACCGGATTGCCGCCGGCCCGCGCGGTGCGCAGCAAGTCGATGCCCGACATGCCCGGCAAGCCGATATCTAGCAGGACGACTGTGTAGTCGGCAGCGCTCATGGCCTCGCGGCCGGTGAGGCCGTCGCGCACCCAGTCCACGGCGTAGTCCGCGTCTTTCAGTGCACGCATCAGGCTTTGCCCGATCTGGAGGTCGTCTTCGACCAGCAGAACTCTCATGCCTCTCTCCT
>DASYLW010000132.1:0-6169 GCA_036009385.1 Caballeronia sp. | reverse complement strand
CACGTTCACGGTGCTGGTGACATCGACGGCGACGTTCAACGAGTTCCAGTTCGTCCGCGGCGACGAGCGTTTCACCCACACCGTGCCGCTTGGCGACGCCTGGGAAACCAACGACGGCGCGCTGACCCGCGCCTGGGCGCTAGCTGGCCAGGGCATCGCGCACAAATCCATCTGGGATATAGCCGCCGATGTCCGCTCCGGCGCGCTGAAAATTTTGCTGGCAGACTGGTGTTCGAACGAAGCGGCGGTTCACGCGGTGTTCCACGGCAACCGGTATATGGCGCCGCGCGTGCGCGTGCTGCTGGATTTCCTGATCGAACGCTTCGCCCGCGCCACCGCGGAGTTGCTCGGCGACTTGGCCTACCCGCCCGGCCAGCGGGGTTACGAAGTCGAGCGGACGCTATAATATTGAGTCGAGCGTCGAGCTACGCGCCGTCCGAATTTCGGCCAATTCTGGCGAAATAAGGCTAAAAGCAGGTCTAAAGCCGACGAAACGAAACACGCAAGTCCCTTCAACGCATTAAATACCGCGCCCCCAGACTAATCACTGCGACCGGCGAAACTCATGACCAAGAAAGTGTATGTAAAGACCTTTGGCTGCCAGATGAACGAGTACGACTCCGACAAAATGGTCGACGTGCTCGGAGCGGCCCATGGCCTCACCCAGACGGATACGCCGGAAGACGCGGACGTCATTCTCTTCAACACGTGTTCGGTGCGCGAAAAAGCGCAGGAAAAGGTTTTCTCCGATCTCGGCCGCGTGCGCGAGTTGAAAGAAGCGAACCCGAACCTGATCATCGGCGTGGGCGGATGCGTGGCGAGCCAGGAAGGCGCGGCCATTGTGTCCCGCGCGCCCTACGTGGACCTGGTGTTCGGCCCGCAGACGTTGCATCGTCTGCCGGAAATGATTGCAAAACGGCGTTCCAGCGGCCGCGCGCAAGTCGATATCTCGTTTCCGGAAATCGAAAAATTCGATCACTTGCCGCCAGCGCGCGTCGATGGCCCGAGCGCGTTTGTATCGATCATGGAAGGTTGCAGCAAGTACTGCAGCTATTGCGTGGTGCCCTATACGCGCGGCGAAGAAGTATCGCGGCCGCTGGATGACGTGCTCACCGAAATCGCCGGCCTCGCCGATCAGGGCGTGCGCGAAGTCACCATGCTCGGCCAGAACGTGAATGCGTATCGCGGACCGGTGACACAGCATTCCACGGACATCGCGGATTTCGCTACGCTGATTGAATACGTTGCCGAAATTCCTGGCATCGAACGGATTCGCTACACCACGTCGCATCCGAAGGAGTTCACGCAGCGCCTGATCGATACCTACGCAAAGGTGCCGAAGCTCGTGAGCCACTTGCACTTGCCGGTGCAGCACGGTTCCGACCGAATTCTGATGGCCATGAAGCGCGGTTATACGGTGCTCGAATACAAGTCGGTGATTCGCAAATTGCGCGCGATTCGTCCGGATTTGTCGTTGTCCACGGACATGATCGTCGGCTTTCCGGGCGAGACGGAAGATGACTTCCAGAAGATGATGAAGCTCATCGACGAAATGAGTTACGACACCAGTTTCTCGTTCATCTACAGCCCGCGTCCCGGCACGCCCGCTGCAAACTTGCACGACGACACCCCGCGCGAAGTGAAGCTCAAGCGTTTGCAACATTTGCAGGCGACCATCGAGGCAAACGTGGCGAAGATCAGCAACGCCATGCTCGGCTCGGTGCAGCGCATTCTGGTGGAAGGCCCGTCGCGCAAGGATCCGAGCGAACTCGCCGGACGCACGGAGAATAATCGCGTGGTGAATTTCCCGGCGCCAATTTCTTCGCACAAACGGCTGATCGGCCAGATGGTCGATGTGGAAATCAACGTGGCGTATCCGCATTCGTTGCGCGGCGAGCTGATCATGACGCCAGCGACAACTCACTAACCGCAGCTTATACAGGAACCCGACTCTCGCCTTGAAGACCGCTCAGCAGCATCTGGAATTCACCGCTCCGCGCGACGACAACGCGCGGCTCGCCAACCTGTGTGGCCCGCTCGACGAAAACTTGCGGCAGATCGAGCAGGCGCTCGACGTGACGCTGACGCGTCGCGGACACAAGATCACCATCCGCGGGCGCGGCGCGAAGGTTGCGCTGGCGGCGCTCGAAAATTTCTACAATCGCGCGAAGGACACGTTGTCGGTGGACGATATCCAGCTTGCGCTGGTCGAAGCGCGCAATGCGGCGCGGCACGGGTTGAATGCCAATAAGCCATCGAATAACCTGAATTCCGATCCCGTCGATCCGCGTTTCCGTGGAGACCCCGATCATCCCTTCGATGAACCCAACGTGACCATCGACTTGGGCGAAGAAGAAGATCCGGGGCCGAAGCTGTACACGCGACGCGCCGATCTACGCGGCCGCACGCCAATGCAGCGTGAATACCTGAAGCAGATCATTGCGCACGACGTGACGTTTGGCATCGGCCCGGCGGGTACGGGCAAAACCTATCTGGCAGTGGCGTGCGCGGTGGATTCGCTCGAACGCGATCAGGTCAAGCGCATTGTGCTGACGCGTCCGGCGGTGGAAGCCGGCGAGCGGCTGGGTTTCCTGCCGGGAGATCTCGCGCAGAAAGTGGATCCGTATTTGCGGCCGCTTTACGACGCACTCTACGACCTGCTCGGCTTCGATAAAACGGCGAAAATGTTCGAGCGCCAGATGATCGAAATCGCGCCGCTCGCGTACATGCGCGGCCGGACGCTGAATCATGCGTTCATCATTCTGGACGAAGCGCAGAACACCACGCCCGAGCAGATGAAGATGTTCCTGACGCGGATTGGTTTCGGATCGAAGGCCGTTGTCACCGGCGACACTACGCAGGTCGATTTGCCGCGTGGGCACAGAAGCGGGCTGATTGAAGCGCAGCACATACTGGCGAATGTGCGCGGTATCGCGATGACGAAGTTCACGAGCGTGGACGTGGTGCGTCATCCGCTGGTGGCGCGCATTGTGGAAGCGTACGACGCGCAGTCGGAGCGCGACGCCGCTGCCGCTGCGATTGCCGCCGCAAAATATCGCTCTGAATAAGCATGCCCAAATCAAGCATGCCCAAACTTGCACTGACACTGCAATTTCCCGCCGCCAAAACGTTCCCTGAACACAAGGCGCTGTTGCCGCGCGCAACGCTCGCCAGCTGGATCAAGGCGTCGCTGTTCGCGGACGCGGAACTGACTGTGCGTTTCGTCGACACTGAAGAAGGCCGGACGCTGAACCGGTCTTATCGGCAGAAGGATTACGCCACTAATGTGCTCACGTTCGCGTACGCCGAGTCAGAGGACGATCCGGTCACGGGCGACCTGGTGCTGTGCTGCCCGGTAGTGGAACGCGAGGCGCGCGAGCAGAACAAGCCGCTCGCCGCGCATTACGCGCATCTGATCGTGCACGGTACGCTGCACGCTCAAGGCTACGATCATGAAGATTCGGCGGAAGCGCAAGAAATGGAATCGATCGAGACGGGCATCATGCAAAAGCTCGGTTTCACCGATCCTTACCTGCCGTTGCCGCCCACCTGAGCCGTGACTGACGACCCGTCCCCTCTTCCTGAACTGATGAAGGAACCGCCTTCACAGATTCCCGACCACTATCCGCCGGTGTTCGAGGAGTCGCGTCTTCTGACCGACGAAGAACTCGCGGCATCGCGTGAAAAAGCGTTGTCGCAGTGGGACCGCAAGACGGATCTCTGGCTGTTCGGCTATGGCTCGCTGATCTGGAACCCAGGCTTGCCCGCCGTGGAAACGGTGCGCAGCAAGGTGCACGGTTATCATCGCGGACTGTATTTGTGGTCGCGCGTGAATCGCGGCACGCCTGAGCAGCCTGGGCTCGTGCTGGCGCTGGATCGCGGCGGTTCATGCTCGGGCATGGCGTTCCGGCTGGCGGCCGCAGGCGCGGAGCCGCACCTTGAAGTGCTGTGGCGACGGGAAATGGCGATGAATTCCTATCGCGTGGCGTGGTTGCCGTGCACGCTGGTGGACGGCCGCCGCGTGGAAGCGCTGGCGTTCGTGATGCGGCGCGAGGCGTCCACCTACACTGGCAAACTTGCCGACCCGATGGTGCGCCACGTGCTCGGCTGCGCCACCGGCCGATACGGCACCACGCTCGAATACGTCAGCCGTACGGTCGAGGCGCTACGCGAGTGCGGCATGCCGGACCGGCAACTCGAAGCCCTATTGCAGCGCTGCTGGCGAGATGCGAATTCATCGCAGGAATGAGCGTGACGGCCTGCGTTAAAAGCACGCATAAAACTGCTCCGAATGCCTGGTAACTTACTCAATTGCGGCCGATCGGCTAACGTCACTGGCTCGACATACTCCGCCGATATTTATCAGTTACGATGTTTCTACGAGATCTGAACGACTTCGTGCCGGCCCGAATTGGCGCGAATTTTCCTTGGTGTATTCTTAACTTTCCGAAATTTCGCGTCCGGAACAATCCGGGCGCCCCACTATGAACGACGCCTATCCCAGTCGACGACACACCGACAAACCGCCGGAAAAGCGCACGCTGCTTGAGCGCCTGACCGATTTCATCTCGCACGAACCTGAATCGCGCGACGAATTGCTGGAAGTCCTCCAGGACGCCCACGAACGCAATCTGCTCGACGCGGATTCGCTCTCCATGATTGAAGGCGTGTTCCAGGTGTCGGAACTCTGCGCGCGCGACATCATGATTCCGCGTGCCCAGATGGACGCCATCAATATTTCCGAAACGCCCGAGCAGTTCATTCCGTTCATGCTCGAAAAAGCGCACTCGCGCTATCCGGTATTCGAAAGCAACCGGGACAACGTGATCGGCGTGCTGCTTGCAAAAGACTTGCTGCGCTATTACCACGAAGAAGAATTCGATGTCCGCGGCATGCTTCGCCCCGCCGTGTTCATCCCCGAATCGAAACGCCTGAACGTATTGCTGCACGATTTCCGCGTGAACCGGAATCACATTGCCATCGTCGTTGACGAATACGGCGGCGTGGCCGGACTGATCACGATTGAAGACGTGCTGGAACAGATTGTTGGCGACATTGAAGACGAATACGACTTCGACGAAGAAGCCGGCAACATCATTGCAACGCCGGATGGCGCGCATCGTGTGCGTGCGCTGACTGGCATCGAGCAGTTCAACGAACAATTCGGCACGCATTACTCCGACGACGAAGTCGACACCATCGGCGGGCTGGTCACGCATCGGTTCGGACGCGTGCCGCATCGTGGAGAGAAGGTGCGGATTGACGACTTCGTGTTTGAGATCATGCGCGGCGATGCCCGCCAGATCCACGTGCTGCGCGTACGGCGTGCACCGAATATGAACATGCTCGGCGGCAATTCACGCAATCACCATCGCGACAACGATCACGACGACGAACGCGATTGAACAGGACTGGACACGACTGAACGCGTCTGATCCGGCTTGATTGCAATAGAGAACAAGGTGGCACGCCAAGCGGCCCTGACCTGCTTAAGCCTGTAATACTGCTTGTTCACACTACGCGTTCAATTGCAGCAGCAGCGGCGTGCCGAACCGCTACGCAGGCTTTTTGCGCCTTTTCCGTGACATGACGAGCGCCGCTCACGCTCCGTCATTCGCTTACTTTCTGCCGACCCCGTAATCCATGGCCGACTCTTCGTCTCCTGTCACTTCGCGGCGCCACTCCCCGCTGATGACCTCCGAAAACCGCGCTGGCACAGCTCAGTCCTTGCCGTTCTGGCATTACGTCGTCGCGGCCGTGCTGGGTGCGGCCAACACGCTTTCGTTCGCGCCCACGCCGCACGGCGGTTGGGTCGAACTGGTGATTTTCACGCTGTTCTTCGCGTGGCTTACGCGCACCAATGGCTGGAAAAGCGCGGCGTTGACGGGCTGGGCATTTGGATTCGGCAACTTCGTAACGGGTGTGTGGTGGCTGTATGTCAGCATGCACGACTACGGTGGCATGGCGGCGCCGCTGGCGGCTGCGGCCGTCGCGTTGTTTTCAATGTATCTCGCGATCTATCCGGCGCTGGCGGGCGTGGTCTGGTCGCTGTGCGCGGGGCGTGCGCGGTACGACGACAATGGCTCCTCAACTGCGATTGATGAGCCGCTCTTCGTACCTACATGGCACGGCGCGTTCGCCTTTGCGAGCGCATGGGCGCTGGGCGAGT
>DASYLW010000131.1:0-16225 GCA_036009385.1 Caballeronia sp. | reverse complement strand
TTGCGTGCCGCTTCTCGCACGCCGTGCCGCCGCGCCCCGCGTGATCGCACTTTCAAGTCAACCCGCACGCGCCGCCGAACTGCGCGCAGCCGGCACAACACCGTTGATTGGCAACCTGGACGAGCGCCGCAGCCTGCGACGCCTGGCCGGTCTTGCATCAACGGTGCTGCATCTCGCGCCACCCCGGAAAACCGGCGGCGACGACGACAGCAGGACCCGCGCCCTGATTGCCGCGTTGAGTGCGCCGCGACGGTCCGTTGCGCGCGAAGCGACCAGCGCCGTGGCCCGTCAGCGAGCGTGGCGCGGATGGTTTCGCGCGACCTTCAAAAGCGGCACGCCAGCGGCTGTCAAAACACACGCCAAAGCCATAAAAAGAGCGTCTATTGTACCCGACCGGGTTTCGAGCACCGCCGCGCACCGGGCGCAAATCCGCCTGATCTATGCGAGCACGTCGGGGGTTTATGGCGATTGTGGCGGGGCATGGATCGATGAGACGCGCCCGGTCAGGCCGGACAACGCACGCGCGAAACGAAGGGTATCGGCGGAAACGCAATTGCGAGGCGCTACGCGGCGCGGTGTGCTGAGTGCATCGATTGTGCGGATTCCGGGGATTTACGCCGGCAACCGCCTGCCGTTGGCACGGCTGCGCAAGGGAACGCCGGCACTCGCGCCAGCCGACGATGTCTACACGAACCATATCCACGCCGACGACCTGGCCGCCATTCTCGTGCTCGCGATCCGGCGGGCGCGGCCGCAGCGCGTGGTGCATGCATCGGACGATAGCGACTTGCGCATGGGCGATTATTTCGACCTGGTTGCCGATGCGTTCGGCTTGCCGCGCGCCCCCCGCGTTTCACGTGAGCAGGCAGAGGCGCAACTCGAGCCGATGATGCTCTCGTTCATGCGCGAATCGCGACGTCTGCAGAACACCCGGCTGCGAGACGAAATGCGTTACGCACTGCGTTACCCGAGCATTGATGACTTCCTGCGCCAGGCTAACGTTGATCCAGCCGTCACATCAGAACCGGTAGCGTCTCCAGCAGGATGAAGCACAGCAAGGCCCCGATCAGCGCACCAATCAGGTTGGGTTGATAGCGATGGCGCAGATGCATCGTCACCAGCAATCCGACGATAAACAACACGCTGATCGCCACGAACGCAATCATTGCAATGGTCATGTGAGCGGCCATGGTGGCCCTCCTGCTTCTTTTAATAGTCGTGAAAGGAGTATAGATTTTCGTCGTAAGAAAGGCATGCTGCGGTGCGGCGCCAGCGTGCTGTGTTAACACCTATTGAATCGCCGCGGTATGGGTCCCGCCGCGCTTATCCCGAGTTGAGGAACTACGAAAGATCCGCGAGCACCGTCGAGCTGCCGCGCAACGGAGTTGATCGGCGGGCTCTCGGCGTGCGTGCCTGCCGGTAAGACATCGCGGGATGGTGGCGTTCAAAAATTTAACGGCTACAGGCGGCGAGCGCCGCAGCCCAAGACCGGCAAGACCGAATGTCACGATGCGGCGTTTTTGTCGTGCGGGCATAAATGTCCAAAAGCAGGCGGATGCCACTTCTACGTTCGAAGCGCCCGGATGGATGCAGCGCGCCGCGTTGGCCTGATTGAGACGTTAAACCCGCCGTGACCGCGACTCAGCGCGCTGTCGCACGGATATGACACACGAAGCGCCTCAGCAATGCCTGAGCATGACGAGGTCTGCCTCGTCCAGCCAGCGCCATTGGCCTTCGGCCAGCTCATCGGGCAGAGCAAACCCGCCAATACGCTCCCGATGCAATTTCTCCACGCGGTTCCCCGCTGCTGCGACCATCCGCTTCACCTGGTGATACTTGCCTTCGAGCACCGAAAGCTCGAGCTCTCGCTCGTCGCGTTGTTCAGCGCTAACCGCCGCGATTGGCCGCGGCTCGCCATGCAGCAAGACGCCGTTGCGAAGTGCCGAGAGTTGAGCATCGTCTAGCGGATGTCGCGTGGTCGCGAGATACACCTTCGGCACCTTGCGTTTCGGCGATGTGAACGCATGCACGAAGGCGCCGTCATCGGAGAGAAGCAGAAGGCCGGTCGTGTCCTGGTCCAGACGTCCCACGCATTGCACGCCACGCTCGGTCAATTGCGGGGGCAAAAGGTGAAAGACGCTCAGGTGGTGCTGCGGATCGCGTGAGCACTCGTAGCCCGGCGGTTTGTTCAGCGCCAGATAAGCTTTTTCCCGATACCGCCATGTCGCGCCATCGACTTGAAACTCGAACGAAATGAGCTCGTCGGACGCGATATCGAGCGCAGCATTGGCACACGGCGAGCCCGCGATGGAGACACGGCCATCGGCTATAAGCGCGCGGCATTGGCGGCGCGAGCCGAAACCCTGCGTGAAAAGAATGCGTTCGAGATCCATCAGGGAGGTTCTTGGCTCAGGCAAAAAGAGGGGACGGACATTCTAGCAACCGGCATGCTTTATCTGTTGCAACGACTGCCCGGGCAACGCCGGGTCTTACGTTAATCGCCTCATGAACGAAAGCCGCCGGTGGCTGCGTTGCAGACCGGCGTGCCGGCATTCAGCCGCTGTCGTCGGCCATTCGTAACACTCGTAAAGCGGGTCGAAAGGATTTTTCATATTTGATCTGCGCCATGACGTTTATGCTTTTCGCTTTGAGCCTCTTTTGATCTGCTTTGACCCGCTTTGAACTGGTTTTACGCGTATGACGAAAGGATGCTGACGACCCGGCTTCCGATCGACCACTCCGATTCCTCTTTCCACCCAAGGAGCAGGACATGGCAAGAAACACGGTTGCGGAATTTTTGGCCAGGACGCTGGCGGCTGCAGGCGTCGAGCGTATCTGGGGCGTGACTGGCGACAGCCTGAACGGGCTCGCCTACAGCCTCGACCAGGTGGGCTCCATCCGCTGGATGCACACCCGGCACGAGGAAGTAGCCGCGTTCGCGGCAGGCGCCGATGCGGCATCGACGGGCAAGCTTGCTGTGTGCGCCGGCAGTTGCGGCCCGGGCAACCTGCACCTGATCAATGGTCTGTACGACTGTCACCGTAACCAGCAGCCGGTGCTGGCGATTGCCGCGCATATTCCATCGACGGAAATCGGGCTGGGCTACTTCCAGGAGACGCATCCGACTGCGTTGTTCAAGGAATGCAGCCATTACGTCGAACTGGTGTCGAGCGCCGCGCAATTGCCCCGCGTGCTCGCTCGCGCGATGCGCACGGCGATCGAAGAGCGCGGCGTCGCGGTAATCGTGCTGCCCGGCGACGTCGCACTGAGCGATGCGCCCGCGGAAAAACCGGCTTGGTCCGCCACGGGGCCGTCGACCATCCTGCCTTCGGAGATCGATATCGACCGGCTCGCGGCCATGCTGAACGGTTCGGACGCAGTGACGCTGATGTGCGGCAGCGGCACCGCGGGCGCGCACGACGAAGTGGTCGCGCTCGCTGACACGCTTGGCGCACCGGTTGTCCATGCGATGCGCGGCAAGCAGTTCATCGAATGGGACAACCCGTACGACGTTGGCATGACGGGGCTGATCGGTTTCAGCTCCGGCTACCACGCGATGATGTCCTGCGACACGCTGCTGCTGCTCGGCTGCGATTTTCCCTACCGGCCGTTCTATCCCACCGACGCCAAGATCATCCAGGTCGACTGGCGCGGCTCGAAGCTCGGCGCGCGTGCACCGCTCGCGCTCGGACTGGTCGGTACGGTCAAGGAGACGATCCAGGCAGTGCTGCCGAAGCTTACGCGCAAGGCCGACCGCAAGTTCGTCGATACCGCCCGCAAGCACTATGCAGAGGCGAGAAAGGGACTCGATGAACTCGCCACGCCGTCAGGCCCGGGCAAGCCGATCCATCCGCAGTATCTGACGAAACTCATTAACGAAGCCGCCTCGGAAGACGCCATTTTTACCGCCGATGTCGGTACGCCGACGGTCTGGGCCGCGCGTTATCTCACGATGAACGGAAAACGCCAGCTCCACGGCTCGTTCAACCACGGTTCCATGGCAAACGCGATGCCCCAGGCGCTCGGCGCGCAGGGTGCAAATCCGGGGCGGCAAGTGATCTCGCTCTCGGGCGACGGGGGTTTGTCGATGCTGCTCGGCGACTTGCTCAGCGCCCGCCAACTCGATCTGCCGATCAAAGTGGTGGTTTATAACAACAGTCTGCTCGGCTTCGTTTCGATGGAGCTCAAGGCCGCCGGCTACCTGGATACCAACGTCGATCTGGCCAAAACCGACTTCGCGGCCATTGCCCAGGGTGCGGGAATTTTCAGCATCCGGGTGGAGGAGTCCGAAGACATCGCAGAGGCTCTGCAGAAGGCTTTCGCTTATCCCGGGCCGGCGCTCGTCGACGTGGTGACGTCAAAGCACGAACTCGCGATGCCGCCCAAAGTGGAATTGGCGCAGGCGAAAGGCTTCAGCCTCTATATGTTGCGAGCGATCCTGAACGGTCGCGGCGACGAAATCGTGGAACTCGCCAGGACCAATTTTCGCTAGGAATATTCTGAATTCGTTGAAATTCCATGCATTTCGAACAACAATGCGATGCTGCAATCGATTCACAACTCCAGGGAGATTGGTAATGAAGAAGTTCTCGCAAATTGCAATGGTTGGTGCGCTCGCTTTCGCGTTCGCAGGTGCGGCAATGGCTCAGGGTGCTGGCGGCGGCGGCGGTCCGAAGACGGACGAAAGCAAGCCCCCTGTCAGCCCGAAAGAACCCAAGCCGCATCTGCCGCACTTCAAGCATAAGAAGGCTGCATCTGGCGTAGGCGGTACGACGTTGCATCAGCAAGACAAGGCATCGCACCTGAAGGGTGCATCGGCTGCTGCAGCCGCTTCGGCCATGGGTACGAACGACAAGGGCCAGCCGCAGTAAGCGGCGAGGCCAGCAGGGCGGCGCTTGGAGACTGCATGTTTCAAGCGCTACATACGGCGGCACGCGCAAGCTTGCCGCCGTATTGTTTTTTCAGGGGCGGCGAAGCAACCCCCGATACTTTCAATTCATTCAGGCCGCGCACGCACTGCAGTGCGCGGTCAACCAGGCCGCGAATCAGCCGGTCACGCACCGACGCCCGCTTCGAGAGCACACCAAAGCGGCACGGCTCTGACTCCATCGGCAAGGTGATACGCGCGATGTTCAGCGCGCTGGTCATTGGCGAGGCGACATCGGGGGCGAGCGATACGCCGAGTCCGCGATCCACCATCATCGCGATGGCCGCGAGCGAACCTAGTTCGAAGCGCTCGTTCGGCACAATGCCCACGCGCCTGAGATAACGCTCCGCGGGGGTCAATCAAGGCCCGCTGTTCGCGCAGGTATTGTCGGCGGTCATGCTTGGCAATATTGCCGCTATTTGCTGCGCGGGTTTTCCGAACCACCTCGGCACGAAGAAGCCGGCGTGGACCGGCAACGGCCAGCTCACGCGCAATAGCGAACCCTCGCCGGCGGATACATCGGCGGCAGCGCCTGTCGCGTTCGAATTCGATGTCAGCTCGGTTGCCGCAGCGGGCGCGACCGCCATCGCGCTGTATCTGGTCGGGCAGTTGAGTCATCAATGGTTCGGCTGGCCCGCGCCCGTTTCATGTATTCGTTCTTTTCCACCGCCGTCACGTACCCGCTGATGTTCGCCATCAGCGTCTGCCGGCGGCGGGGGGGTGACAAAGACCGCGCGCGAAGTGATCGCGGTGCAATCGATTTTGTTGCCGCGCGAACTCGTGCGGCCATCGTTTGAAATGGTGGAGGCTTGAGGTGAAATTACATCTGCTTGCTCATTCCCGAATCGGCGATAAGGGCAATACGCTGAATGTATCGGTGATCTGTTACGACGCGCGGCACTACGATCATCTGTTCGCGCATGTCACGCCGGAGCGCGTGAAAGCGCATCTGAGCGATGCGGTGAAGGGCGATGTGACGCGCTTCGAATTGCCTGGAATAGCGGCGTTTAATTTTGTACTGGGCGCGCGCTGGGTCGTGGGGTGACGCGATCGCTCGCGTTGGATGCGCATGGAAAATCGCTGAGCTCGGCGCTGATGGATCTGGAGATTCCAGAGCTCTGAGGCGATGCGTTGTTGGGCTGAACGCGAAGGCGTGTGGAGACGGGCCGGCGTTTCTTTTCGGCTCTCGACTCCTGGCAGTCGCCACCGCGTTCAAGTCGTTTAACCGTCATCGCCATGACAACCAAGTCATGGCGATGACGCGTCGTCAAACGTTCACTCTTCACTCGTTGCGGCTGCGGTCTTTCGCGGACGCCGACTAGCCGGTGCCGTTTTACGCGGGGCCTTTTTTGCTGCCGTTTTCTTTGCCGCGGGCTTGTCCGTGGTGTCGACAGTTTTGGCTGCAGGGACGCTCTCAATTGGCGCTTCCGGCTGCGTCTTTGCCACGACTTTCTTCGCCGCTGCTTGACGTCCACGTCGTGCCGCGCCGGGCTTAGGTGACGGCGCTTCACTTACTTCACTGGCTTGCGGAGGTGCTTCTTCCGTGCGCTCCACAAACACGAATTCGTCCTTAGCCTTCACGGGCAGCGTGAAGAACGGTCGCTCGTCGACGGCTGCCGTGTGAGTTTCCGTGTGAATTTCGGGCGGCAGTTCCTGTGCGACATCGAACAGCGGTTCGTGAACCTGCGGCCTTGGGTTCCGGTTGTTTCGACGATTCCGGTCGCGGCCCTGCCTGGGTCTGGCTTCGAATTGCGGCTCAGGTTGCTGCGCGATTTGCGGTTCGTCGAAGAGCGGTTCCGCGACCTCCGCTCGTGGGTTCGGTTCGTCTCTGCGATCATGCTCGTCACGCGATTCGGAGTGCGCTTGCGCAGGCGTCGCCGATTGCGCCTCGCGCGGTTCATCGAAGAGGGGATCGGAAACTTGCTGACGCGGGTTGCGGCCTTTTCTCCGATTCCTGTCGTTACCCGAGTTACCCGAATTTCCCGCCAGCCGATTTTCCTTCGGTGCGACGGGCGCCTCGATGTCCTTTACTGATTCAGTGACGGCCGCTGATTGCGTGCGAAACACGAACGAACCCGATTTCTCGTCCCGTCCCACTTCAAGCAGACCACGCACCTGCGCTTCTTCCAACAGATTGCCGAACGCGCGAAAACCATAGTACGACTCGTTGAAATCGGGCTTGCGCCGCTTGATCGCGCTCTTGAGCACCGAGGCCCAGATCTTTCCGCTTTCGCCGCGCTCGGAAGCGAGGTCATCGAACGTTTCCACCGCAATCGCGATGGCCTTGGCCTTGCGTGCTTCGAGTTCCTGCTTGGGCTGGCCGTCGTCGGCTGAGCGCTTCGCCGACGATGCCGTCGCGTTCGCCTCGCGTGCTTCACGGGCCTCGCGCGCTTCTCGCTTGGCGATCGAGCGTTGCTGCTCGCGGACGAGGTCGTCGTAGAAAATGAATTCATCGCAGTTCGCGACGAGCAGGTCGGACGTGGAGTTCTTCACACCGACGCCAATCACTTTCTTCGCGTTTTCGCGCAGCTTCGAGACGAGCGGCGAGAAGTCAGAATCACCGCTGATGATGACAAACGTATCGACGTGCGATTTTGTGTAGCAGAGATCGAGCGCGTCCACGACGAGCCGGATGTCCGCTGAATTCTTGCCGGACTGACGCACGTGCGGAATTTCGATGAGCTCGAAACTGGCTTCGTGCATGGCCGCTTTGAAACCTTTGTAGCGATCCCAGTCGCAATAAGCTTTTTTCACCACGATGCTGCCTTTGAGCAGCAGCCGTTCGAGCACCGGCATGATGTCGAACTTGTCGTATTTCGCGTCGCGCACGCCGAGGGCGACGTTTTCGAAGTCGCAAAACAACGCCATGCTGACGCTATCAGGGGATGAGGCCATAGAAACTCCAGCAGGAATGCCGGGTGAACACGGCAGGTATTAACGAGCGCACATGATATCTGTTTGTGGGCCCGGCTTTTAATGGAGAGAAACAATCGTGGTGGGGAAGGGACCGGCGGAGCCGGGCGACTTCGAGCCGCGCCAAATGCGAAAAAGCCGTCTTTGCATACGCAGAAACGGCTTTTCGGAAATGGTGCCGGGGCCGGAATAAAATTCATAGCTCGAAGGTCCGGTACGACAGGGGTTGCTTATCGTTGATATGTGTTAGTACCCCCAGAAATACCCCAGACGGTCACCGCTGCCAAATTTCGCGCAGGCCTAATCACTGTGCATGTCCGATTACAGGGCCGTCGTGTTGAGTGAACCTTGAAAGTTGACCCAGCCGCACTTAGGACCACTGTCGCCACGGCCATGCGACAGAATAACGCCGCGCTGCATGTGCTCTCAAATCGTCGATACGCTTTAGCGCACGTCCATATGCTTGGGTGATGATGTCGCCGCAAGAGTTGAGCCGCCATACGAGTTCTTTCGGCTCCATGTTTCCATGCTCTCTAGTGATAACTCCGAACGCGATTCGAAACGCTCGTAGGTTTTCGTACACGAACGCCACCTCTTCCACCATCCAACTGTCGAACAGGCCGAGCTTGGCTATGGCATTGTCGAAGATTGGATCGTTCGCGTTCCCGAAGTCTCGTAGTGGCAGTCTCTCTGGGCGCTTGACCCATCTCCGCGAAGTGCACGAGCGCCGTTTGGAACATTCCGACCGCGCTCATATGCGCGCCCAATCCACCCGCCAAGTCGGCCTAATCAAGTTTCCCACCTTGGATATTTCCCATTCGCAACACGGGAACATCGCCCGATTTTGCAGATTTTGCGGACGAGCCATACGAAAACTCGGTGGCTACGGAAGCTAGCGGCACCCGCCTCGATTTGGGAATGTCGGAACGCTTCGACATCCATTGCGCTATAGGCGAGCCGGTTGTCGCCAGCAGGCCGTAGATCACAGCCTTGTTGTAGTACGCAATGTCGCTGATCGCCGCCGGAAGTGCGAAGACCACGTGGTAATACCCGACAGGCAGAAGATCGGCCTGCCGCGCTTCTAACCAGCGACGCGCGGCAGCAGCCTGGCATCGGTGGCGACCTGGGCATAAAGCGCTGTGGTCTCAAGCTTCTTGTGCCCCAGCATGACCTGAATCACGCGGATATCGACCTTCTGTTCGAGCAGATGAGTGGCGAAGCTGTGACGCAGGGTGTGCATCGATACGCGCTTCTCAATTCATTCCGGCGGCAAACGCCGCGCAATGGATGGCCCGGTTGAGTTGCCGGGCGCTGAGTGGCTCAATCGGATTGAGCCCGGGAAACAGCCAGCCACCGTCGAGCATGCGCCCTTGGGCACGAGCGACTCGCCACCAAACCCGCAGTCGCTCGAGCAGGATCGGCGAAAGCATGGCATATCGATTCTTCTGACCTTTACCCTGTTCAACGCGCAGGGTCATGCGCTCACTGTCGATATCCCCAACCTTCAGCGCTACCACCTCGCTCACGCGCAGTCCGGTTCCGCAGGCCACTGCCAGCGCTGTCTGATGTTTGAGGTTGGTGGCTGCCGCGGTCAGCCGGGCGACTTCTTCGCGACTGCGCACCATAGGCAAGACACGCGGCAGATACACAGGATGCATCTTCGCCATCAGATCGTCTCGACCCAGTGTCGTGTCGAAGAAGAACTTCAATCCCGTGGTTGCCGCGTTAAGGGGAATTGGCGAAACGCCGTGGTGGACCAGATGCAATTGACAGCGCCGCAAGTCCTCGACGGTCGCGGTGTCCGGCGAGCGACCAGGAAACACAGTGAACTGGCGAACCACCCGCAGATAACCGGCTTGCGTCTTAGGCGCGAGTCGGCGCATGAGCATGTCATCGATCATGCGCTGGCGTAGCGGACCGGTAACTTCGCTTGGGGTTGTCATGGCTCGGCTCCTGTTGAGTAACGAGGCGGATCGCCTCGTCGATCAACATAGGAAACAGAGCGGGTTTCCTCTGAAGAACCACCACGTTCAAACGGCGTGCATACCGCGGGAGCGGTTTAGTCTCATTCAGAGTGATAGGACGAATGTTTGTTTAACCAGAGGATAGGAAAGCAGGTATTCGCCGCCACCTGTCCACGGGAAGTAGCGAATGTCCGCTTTGGCCGATGGATTGGCCGTCGCCGTCAATCTTCCCTGCTACGCTTAATACATCGCAAACTTGCGGGTACGAAAGCGAGCAGACCTCGCCGTTACCCGGATCTTCCGCTTTGTTCACCGACTGTCGTGCCAGAGGCATTCTTCACGGCGCGTAGTTGGCAGATCCATCAGACTTTCGCGGAGAACGAAGCCGGTGTCCCATCAACAAGTTCGCACGCGCCCGGAATCTGCCAGGTATGCGTCGGTTCGAAAATTGACTCGACGCGCTTTGCTGTGTGATGTGGCCTTGGCCACGATGGCCGCGGTGTCCCTCCCCTTATACGCGCAGCATGGAAGGATGGGGCTCGTCAGCCCACCGGTTCGTCTCGACGATGTCTGGTTAGTCGACCAAACCGGCAGGAAGCGACTGCTGAGCGACTTGCTCCGTCAGGGCGTAACCGCGCTGCAGACGGTCTACACCGGGTGCAGCTCGGTATGTCCTCTGCAGGGCGCGCTGTTCAGCGCGGTTCAGGACCGGATGCCGCATATCCGTGCTCGTTATCCGGTTCAATTGCTATCGATCGGAATCGATCCGCTTTCCGACTCGCCATCCGCCTTGCACGAGTGGCTCATGCGCTTTCAGGCCGGCCCCGCGTGGAACGCGGCTACACCCACGTTGAAGGACGTCGACCGGATGCGCATCGCGCTCTCGGGTAGTCCACTGCCCCTCGGCAATATCGCCAATCATTCAACGCAGATTTACTGCTTCGATGCGAGCGCAATGCTGCGCTGGCGTAGTGCCGACCTTCCGCGCGCAGACGAAGTCTGCGATGTGCTCGGCGCGCTGGGCCGTACGTAGTTCGACTTCAACTGGAAGTGAGGCCATGGCACGAATCCGTTCCGTAAGGATCTTCTCCGGACCACGCGACAGATGCGTGCATGCCCTGTTCCTTATCGCATTCACTTCAACCTTTGCCACCCTTTCCCGACTCGCCGAAGCGCAAACGCCCGGCACCATCACCCTTGGCGGCACGAATTTGTGTGCGGACGTCGAATCAGACTCGAAAACGGCAGGCGCCCGGGTGCTTTCCTGGACCTGCAACGGCGGCGCAAATCAGCGTTGGTCGCCTACACCTGCCGGAACGCGGTATCAATTCATCAATCAGAACAGCAATCTGTGCATGGACGTGTCGAACGACAGCCTGAAGGCGGGCGCGCCCGTCATCCAATGGAACTGCAACGGCGGCGCGAACCAAAGCTACTCTCTAACGCCGCAGGGTAGTGGTTATGCGATCATCGCGTCGCATAGCGGCATGTGTCTGGCTGCGGCGAGCGTGACCGCAGAGGGTCCGCAGATCCTGCAGCAGGTGTGCAATGGGAGCGCCAAGCAGACCTGGGAGGTCAGCGGGCTGAATGTGACGACGCTGCCATCGAAGTGGTCTGCGCCGATCACGCTGCCACTCGTTCCCGCGGCGGCAGCCAATCTTCCCGACGGGACCATCGTGGTTTGGTCGGCCGATGCCCGCCTGTCTTTTACCGGGGGCGAGGTCACGCCGGGCAAGACGTATACGGCGATCTTCAATCCAGCAACGGGAACCAGCAAACAGGTGCTGGTGAGCAATACCGGGCACGATATGTTCTGCCCTGGCATTGTCAATCTCCCGGACGGCCGTGTGTTTGTGACCGGGGGTTCAAGCAGTGATAAGACCAGTATTTACACGCCTTCAACCAGCTCATGGTCGTCAGGCGACCCGATGAACATTCCGCGCGGCTACCAGGGTAGCGTCACGTTGAGCAATGGCAATGTGTTCCTGGTGGGGGGGTCATGGAACGGTGGCATGGGAGGCAAGACCGGTGAAACGTGGACCCCCGGTTCGGGGTGGCAAGTCAATGGCGCGATACTCGCTGACTATATCCTCACGAATGACGCGGATCCCCTATATCGCGCCGATAACCATGTGTGGATGTTCGCGGTGTCCAACGGCCGGGTCTTCCACGCAGGACCCAGCCGGGCCATGCACTGGTTCGATACCGCGGGCAACGGCAGCGTGACCCAGGCCGGGAATCGGGGCAACGACGGCGACGCGATGAACGGCAACGCCGTCATGTACGACATCGGCAAAATTCTCGCCATCGGCGGCGCGCCAAGTTACGAGCAATCCAACGCTACGTCGAATGTCACGCTCATCGATATCAGTAGCGGTACGGCGAGCGCCCGCACGATCCGCTCGATGAACTATCAGCGCGCATTTGGCAACAGTGTCGTGTTGCCGAACGGACAAGTCGTCGTGGTGGGCGGTCAAACCTTTGCCCAACCTTTCTCAGACGATACTGCGATACTGACGCCGGAGTTGTGGGACCCGACGACGAACATCTTCTCGCCGCTTGCTTCCCAGGCTGTGCCGCGGACCTATCACAGCTTTGCGCTGCTGCTGCCGGATGGGCGCGTGCTGAGCGGCGGTGGCGGACTATGCGGCAGCTGTACGACTAACCACGCCAACGTCGAAATACTGACGCCACCGTATCTACTCAATGCGAATGGGTCCTCGGCATCGCGGCCGACCATTACGTCAGCGCCGACCGAGGCCCAACTCGGTACCACGATCGCCGTGGCCGGCAGTAGCGGGACGCAGGCGTTCGCGCTGATGCGCTTGTCGTCAGCGACGCATGCGCTCAACAATGAGCAGCGACGCGTGCCGTTGACCTTCACGGTGGGCACGGCTGGCGAATATCTGTTGAAAATTCCAGCCGATCCCGGCGTTACGGTACCTGGCTACTACATGCTCTTCGCCCTGAACACGAAGGGCGTGCCGAGCGTCTCACGCACGCTGCGCGTCCGGTGATGGCATCGCGGTTCCAACGCGCAGCGATCGGCCTCGCACTGGTCACCGCAGCGCGCTTGGCCAACGCGGCGCAGCCGTGTGAACCAGCGGATTTGGGGTGCTCGATCTTCAGTGGACAGCATGCGATCCCGGCGCACCTGCGCGACGACGATCGTCCGTTGCCGGCCTGGACTACCCGATGCATCAACTGCCACACTCGAACGGAGCCGGCGGCCGCCTTCGCACCATCCTTGACTCCCGCCTATTTGCTTGGTGCAACAAGCCGTCGAGGGGGACCGCCCAGTCGCTATAACGAGGTGGCCTTCTGCCGCGCACTCAAGGACGGCGCCGATCCGGCAGGCGTCGTGCTGCGCAAGTCCATGCCCCACTATCAGATATCCGACATCGAGTGCGCAGCGCTTTGGCGTTTCGTCACGAACCACTAGTCGTGTTTTGCGCGCCGCTTGCTGACTATTGCGAGGCCGGCAGCGCCCAGCGATGCCGCGGTTATGCGTTTCATCAAGTGAGAACAACTTCTGTAAGCGACCTCGTGAGCGCCTCGACCAGGTTGTTCAGGTACTTCGAGGACCGGACCTTGGTATCTTCGGGAAGCACCCCGTTTTCCTTGATCTCACGAACCGGGCGATGCGAAGCCGCAGAGCCATCGAGCGTGAGGGTTTTCGGCGGCTGCCCCTGATGCTTGATGGCCTTGGTAAAAAAGGCTTTAGCCGCAGCCACGTCTCGCTTTGCTTTGAGCATGAAGTCCACCGTCTGGCCGGCCCGATCTATCGCCCGGTACCGATGGGCATTTCGGGTGACTCCGTCCAAATTTTAGGGGATTGGCTGCTCCTACCCCGAAAATACCCGCTCATACCCCCGGCTGTCTATGGGACTCGCCGGAATACACCGGAAACAAAAAACCCGCGAAGCCTTGTGCTGTCGCGGGTTTCTGTACTTCTCTGGAACTTGCCGGAATATTTTGTGGTGCCCGGGGCCGGAATCGAACCGGCACGCCTTGCGGCGGGGGATTTTGAGTCCCCTGCGTCTACCAATTTCACCACCCGGGCAAACAGCATTTGAACTTGCCGACTGAAGGCGGAAAAATCCGACGCCAACCGGCAAGTCAGCGATTATGCCGAAAATCGTTTCCGCGGGCAAGCCCTTGAGCAGCCGCAGACGACAACCGCGTTCATCGGCCCGCTTACTGGCTCAAATACGTGAACTGGCCGTTCTTGATGATGCCCATCACGCTGGCCCGCTGATCCAACCCGACGTGATCGGTCGCGCTGGTGTTGACCACGCCGTTCGGCACGACCAGTTCATGCGCGTGTTCCAGCTCCGAGCGTAATGCCACCCGAAACGCCACTGTCCCTGGCTGTCCGGCCTTCAGCGCGCGTCCCACCGCATCCTGCAGCCGCGGATAGACCCCGGCCGCATCGCCGGCAAACTGCGTGACCGTCCCCTTTCCATACTTCGCTTCGTAAGCGTCAACGAAAACCAGCGCCGCTTTCTTCGACGGATGATCAGAGGGCAATGTCCGCGCGACGACCACCGGCTGGGTCGGGAACAACGTGCCTTCCACGTCCTTGCCGCCAAGCTTGATGAACTCCGGCGTCGCAATGCCGTGCGTCTGATAAATCGCGCCTTTATAACCACGCTCAATCAACGTGCGTTCGGGCAACACCGTCGGCGTACCCGCGCCCGCAATCAGCACCGCATCCGGTTTCGCGGCCATCAGCTTGAGGATCTGCCCGGTCACGCTCGCGTCTGTGCGATTAAAGCGCTCGCTCGCGACCACCTTGATGTGCCGCAACTCAGCGAACTTCGAGAATTCGTTGAACCAGCTATCGCCGTAACTATCGGCGAAACCGACGAAACCGACCGTCTTCACGTTTCGGCTGACCATCACGCGGGTCATTACATCGGCCATCGCGCGGTCGGTCTGGGCCATCTTGAACGCCCAGACCTTCTTGCCTTCCTGCGGTTCGACAACCGACGCCGAGCCGATCAGCGTGATCATCGGCGTCTGGTATTCGGCCACCGGATCAAGTGCCGCGAGCGCTGCCGGCGTGATGTTCGGTCCGACGATCACATCGACCTTGTGTTCTGTAATCAGCTTGCGGATATTACGCACGGCCGCGCCCGGATCGGAGCCGTCGTCGAGAATGGTGTATTCCGCCTGTTGGCCCGCAATCGTCTTGGGCCACATCAGCATGGCGTTCTTGCTCGTGATGCCGATAGCGGCCGCCGGACCCGTACTCGACAAATCGATACCGACTTTCAGCTGCGCGCTGGCCGCTGCGCTAAAAAATGCGAGTGTGCTGAACATCAACGCAGGGCGCATGAACTTCGACAACTTCATTGGAAGGTCTCCGCGAAGAGGTGTGGTTTAAAAAGTGCGGGATGACAAAAATCGCGCGGCGCGGGTCACGACGCGAGCGTTGCCCGCGTCGTGACCCAACCAGATCAATCAAAGCTCGTAAGTCTCGTGCTCGCCCGACAGCGCCTGCTCGATCAGCTTGCGATTCATCGAAGGCGAGAGCAGCTCGACCAGCGTGTACACATAGCTGCGCAGATACGCGCCTTGCTTCAAAGCAAGCCGCGTGACGTTCGTGCCGAACAGATGCCCAACAGGCATCGCGCGAAGGTGTTTATCCCGTTCCGGATTAAACGCGATATCCGCGAGAATGCCCACGCCCAGGCCCAGCTCGACGTAGGTCTTGATCACGTCGGCATCAATGGCTTCCAGCACAATGTCGGGCGTCAGGTGACGCAACGCGAACGCCTGGTTGATTTTCGTGCGGCCGGCGAACGCGTTGTCGTAGGTGATGATCGGGTATTGCGCGAGGTCATCGAGCGTCAGCAGCTTGCGCTCGAGCAGTGGATGATCTGGCTGCACCACGGCCACGTGGTGCCACTGGAAACAAGGCAGCGACACCAGCTCCTTATAGTTGGCGATCGCTTCCGTGGCGATGGCAATATCCGCCTGGTCATGTATGACCATTTCGGCGACCTGCGTCGGACTTCCTTGCAGAATTGAAAGGTGGACCTTCGGAAAGCGCTTCTTGAACTCCGCGATGGCGTTCGGCAGCGAATACCGCGCCTGCGTATGCGTGGCCGCGATCACGAGATTGCCTTGATCCTGCGCGGCGTAATCTTTACCGACGCGTTTCAGGCTTTCGACTTCCTGCAAGATTTTTTCCACCGATGCCAGGATAATTCGCCCCGGCTCCGTCAGCGAACGAACCCGTTTGCCGTGACGTGTGAAGATCTCGACCCCGAGTTCGTCTTCCAGCTCGATGATCGCCTTCGATACCCCCGGCTGCGACGTGAACAGCGCTTTAGCGGCTTCGGTGAGGTTGTAGTTCTGCCGGACGGCTTCGCGCACGAAGCGGAACTGGTGCAGATTCATATATAACCCATCC
>DASYLW010000130.1:0-15165 GCA_036009385.1 Caballeronia sp. | reverse complement strand
CGATCACCGACAACGGCCGCGGCGTGCCGACCGGCCTGAAGATGGACGACAAGCACGAGCCGAAGCGCAGCGCCGCCGAAATCGTGATGACCGAGCTGCATGCCGGCGGCAAGTTCGACCAGAACAGTTACAAGGTGTCGGGCGGTCTGCACGGCGTGGGCGTGTCGTGCGTGAACGGCCTGTCCGAATGGCTGCGCCTCACCGTGCGCCGCGACGGCAAGAAGCACTTCATGGAGTTCCACCGTGGCGTGCCGCAGAATCGCGTGATCGAACACATCGACGGCGTGGCTGTGTCGCCGATTCCGGTGGTGGGCGATACGGAAAACCGCGGCACCGAAGTGCATTTCATGGCCGACGACACCATCTTCGGCAATGTCGAATATCACTACGACATTCTCGCCAAGCGGATCCGCGAGCTGTCGTTCCTGAATAACGGCGTGCGGATTCGTTTGACCGATCAGCGTTCGGGCAAGGAAGACGATTTCGCGTTTGTCGGCGGCGTGAAGGGTTTTGTCGACTACATCAACAAAGCGAAGCAAGTGCTGCATCCGAACGTGTTTCACGCGATCGGCGAAAAGGACAATGTCACGGTCGAAGTGGCCATGCAGTGGAACGACAGCTACAACGAAAGCGTGTTGTGCTTCACGAACAACATTCCGCAACGCGATGGCGGCACGCACTTGACCGGCCTGCGCGCGGCCATGACGCGGGTGCTGAACAAGTACATCACCGATCACGATATCGCGAAGAAAGCGAAGATCGAGACGAGCGGCGACGACATGCGCGAAGGTTTGTCGTGCGTGCTGTCAGTGAAGGTGCCGGAGCCGAAATTCAGCTCGCAGACGAAGGACAAGCTGGTGTCGTCGGAAGTGCGCGCGCCGGTGGAAGACGTGGTCGCCAAGGCGCTCGAGGAGTTCCTGCAGGAAACGCCGAACGACGCGAAGATCATCACGAACAAGATTATCGATGCAGCGCGGGCTCGCGACGCCGCACGTAAAGCGCGTGAAATGACGCGTCGTAAAGGTGTGCTGGACGGCGTTGGTTTGCCGGGCAAGCTGGCTGATTGCCAGGAAAAGGATCCGGCGAAGTCCGAGATTTATATTGTCGAGGGTGACTCGGCAGGCGGATCGGCCAAGCAAGGGCGTGACCGGAAGTTCCAGGCCATTTTGCCGTTGCGCGGCAAGGTGCTGAATGTGGAGCGCGCGCGCTTTGACAAGCTGATTTCATCGGAGCAGATCGTGACGCTGGTCACGGCGCTGGGAACCGGACTGGGCAAGGACGATTACAACCTCGAGAAGCTGCGTTATCACCGCATTATCATCATGACCGACGCGGACGTGGACGGTGCGCACATTCGTACGCTGCTGTTGACGTTCTTTTATCGGCAGATGCCGGAGATTGTGGAGCGCGGGTTTATCTATATCGCGCAACCGCCGCTTTTCAAGATCAAGGTGGGTAAGGACGAGCGGTATCTGAAGGACCAGCACGAACTGAACCAGCATATGTTGAAGCTGGCGTTACAGGGTTCGGAGCTGACTGCCGCTGAAGGCGCTACGCCAATCACCGGCGATGCGCTGGGTGAACTGGCGCGTGCTTATCTGCTCGCGCAGGCGGTGGTGGATCGCCTGAGCCGGTTTTACGACGTCAGTGCACTTGGCGCGGTGATGGATGGCATTGAGCTGGATTTATCGACGCAAGAATCCACCGTGGCTTCGGCTGCCGCTTTGCAGGCCGCATTGCGCGCGGATCCGTTGAAGCCGGAAGTGACCGTTGAGCCCGCGTACGACTCGGTGCGCGAGATCAGGTCGCTGCATATCAATCGCCGGCATCATGGGAACGTGAAGGTTTCGGTGATCGATGAAGACTTCCAGTTGACCGCGGATTACAAGCAATTGCAGGCGACTGCGAATACGTTCAAGGGTTTGATCGGGCCGGGTGCTGTGATCAAACGCGGCGAGCGGTCGATGGCGGTGAGTGACTTCAAGAGTGCGATGAAGTGGTTGATCGCGGATGCGGAGCGTAACGTGACCAAGCAGCGGTATAAGGGCTTGGGCGAGATGAACCCGTCGCAGTTGTGGGAAACGACAATGGACCCGACCGTGCGCCGTTTGTTGCGGGTTCAGATCGAAGACGCGATTGCAGCCGATGGCATCTTTACGACGTTGATGGGTGATGACGTCGAACCGCGTCGCGCGTTTATTGAATCTAACGCGCTGCGGGCAGGGAATATTGATGTTTGAGGGGGCTTGTAGCGGGAACCCATAACCTCAGGTTTGGGACTCATGCACTGAAATTTTTTGATGGATGAATTCCGATAGCTCAGTTTGGCGGCACCTAATCCAATTAAAGTCACAGCCGCGAGAACGACGGCCACCTCATCGAGGTGGCCGTCGTCTTCTCGGTCTCGGCAACAATCAGGAGGGGCTTTTCAGCCCGACTTCTGCTGTCTTCGCTGGTCTGCGGGTCTCGTTTGCTTCTCTGGCGAATGCGCGTCTTGTCGGCAGATGCGCGGCGCTCCGGCGGTTCAGCCGACCCTGCGGACGCTGACTCCCCTTGATTCGCAGGCCAGCCGGCGAACGCTTGCTGAGCGCATTCAAAAACTTGCATGTTTTTCGAGGAACACGCGAAAAATCTCCGTATCGTGAAAATTTCACGACCCAGGAACGGATTTTTCGACGCCAAGAGAAAAAATCCGCAGGTCGAGAGGGATTTCGCGATGTCGCTTCGGGGCATTACGCGGCATTGACGCAAGCGTGCGGGACAAGCCCGACCCCGCTGTACAGGTCCTGGCTTCAGAGGCCTTTGGGGCAAGGTACGTTAGCTCGAATGAGGGCTGTTGACCCCACCGCCCTGCGAGCTCGCCGACCTCGCTATGAACTCGTCCGAACTGGCGCTTGACGGGCTCCATCAGCAAGGGCCACCTTACGTATCGACTCACCCAGAATCAGCGCGCTGGAGTGAATGTGTTTGCAGCATCGGCCATCAGCGTACATTTTCTGTCCCTCCTGCACCGATACCGGCGGCGGGCGCGTTGCCGGCCTATCGGTTCGACACAGCCTGAGGGCAACTTCAGGACAGCGTGGCGAGCAGCTTGATGAAGTTGCGCTTCGCGCGATATGTCGCCCGAATCCCCTCCAGTTCACTGGTAAATTCCGCACGTTCACCCAGCCTCGCGCGCAGCGTGCCGATAGCCCGCACGATCTGGAACGCCTCGTCATACCGGCCGTTGCGCGTACCGCCCTCGGCAGCGACCGGCAGCAGCCTGTGATAGAGGGCGATGGCGTCGTGCGGATGGGTCTTGCCACGGACAGCTGCCATTTCCGGCCATAGCTGTGTTGCGACCGGGCCGCCGGTAAACGTTTCCCATGCAGTGTCGTTTTCTTTTCCGGCGAGAAAAATTCTCACCAGTTCGCTCCGTGTCGAGCGCTGCCAGACGTTGCGCTTCGATTTTGCGACTGCCTCTTCTTCCCTGACCAGCGCCCAGAGGTGCGCAAGCGCACGCGGCCGTGTCTCGTCATGCCTGCCTGTAGCCGTAGCAACCTTCATCAAGGCGGGAAACGCCTCGGCCGTCGGGTGCATTTCGAACCGGCGCCATGCGAATGCATCCGCCTTGTCGAATTCGCTGCGACGCAGATACGCGTCAATGCAGAAGTCCAGAAGGCGCTGGTCAAGGCCCTTGCCAGATTCCTCGATGCCGCGCTCAGCCCACGCGAGCCCCTCGTCCGGGAGACCGTGCTTCACACAAAGCTCCGCCACCAGCAGAAAACGGTACGGACTCGAAAGATCCTTCGAGCGTATGCGGATGAGCGCGTCGACATCTCCGTCGAGTTCAGCCAGCCCCTCCATCGCGTGTTCGAGCTGCATGCGCGGCGACTCGTATGACCGTCGATATTCCTTGCCCGCGGCGAGCGAGGGCAGTGCATCCCAAGCCTTGATGACGAGTTCGCGATAACGGCGCAACCCGTTCTTGCCCAGTGGCTCCGCGTACGCCGGCAGGACGTTGTAGAAGATGTCCCAACTGCCTTCTGTCTGGAGGCGGAAGAGCCGCTCCGCAAGGTTGACCGGGTCGGGTCCGGTCAACGTGCAGGCATCGAGGTGTACCGCCGCCAGCTCGAGAATTGCCGGCATCACGTCTCCACTGGAGTCGTCAATCTGTTCGAGGCTCTTTTCCGCGCCGGCAATTGCGAGCTCGGACAGCTCGACCACCTGCGCGGCATGAGGTCCGGAAAGCCTCTGGCGCAGCATGTCGGCCAGCGACGTCAGGCCGTCGCCGTATGCGCCAGACTCCCGCCAATCCATTGCGCGGGAAATACGTGTCGCCTGCCTGACCGCTGCCTTCATACCGGGTAAGTCGGAGGCCCCCGCCGCACGTGCGGCGAACAGCAGCTTGTCGCGCAGCGTCAGGTCGCGCTCGACGGCATCGAGCAACAATTCCTGAAGCGCGTCCTTGTCGAGTGTCGCGACGTATTCGCGAATCAATTCCTCGTAGGTCTTCCGCTTTTTGCGCGGTTTCCCGGGCGCCGCCTCTTCTGCATGGAACACCTCTTCACCGGAATTCTCGAGCCAGGAAAGCGCAACGGCGACAGAGTGCTTGCAGAAAACCCCTTCGTCACCCACCGGGCAGTTGCAGTCGTAAGCGAGTTCGCCATCCTCGACGGCAAGTTCGACCCGGTAACGGCGGGTGCCCTGTACGGTGGCGCGAACAGCACCGTCGCGCTCCTCCAGGCGGGAGACGACGCCATCGTGGAAATAGGCCTTGCCGCGCGCGAACGTCTTCGCGTCGGCGAGCGACTGGACTTCGGCAAGGGTAAGAGCTTCAGCGAGCTTTGCAGATTCGGACATGGAACAGGGAGTGACATTGAAGCAATACCGCGACGTGCGGCGAATAGTGACGATGATACCTGCCAAGAAAGTGGCGGCTCGTCTTGCCGACAATCGCGCCAGTCTATACGTGGTCAGGGGCTGCTCGCCGGTCGGCTGCTCGATGCGCGTTGGTCTCTAGCGGACTACTCAAAGCCAAGTCTTAGCGACTCTCCCGACGATTTCGCTCCGCGAAATTGTGAAAAACGATCTCAAGCGTCGGCAATGGGCATTGCGCCGTTTAAAGTCGACGGTTACCTGGCATCAGTTCGGCGCTGCGGCACCAACGCGCGTACGAAATGCCTGCTCGATAACCACCAATAAAACCTCATGGCTCGACCTGATTTTCAACAAACCAAACAACCCGGCGCTATGCGCCAGTCCTCTGCGGTAATGCAGGCGCGCTTAGTCAACATTGCTGAACAATTTCGCTCGGCGTACGCGGCAGGCGATTTTCAAAGCGGTGCGAAATTCGCGGAAGAAGCGCTTCGGATCACGCCAGGCAACATGTCCATCCTTCCGGACTATGCGTTGTGCCTGATGCGCACCGGAGCCTACGACGCTGCCTACAAGATATACATGAGCATTCACAACGCGCCGGCGAGCCAGCGCAAGCTGGCGTCGGCGACCTGGCTTGATGGCTTGGTGGAAGTTTGCGGCTGGCTGGGCAAAACGGAAGAAATGCGCGAGTACGGGCAGCGCTCCTTACGCGCTTCCGATGCAAAATTCGGCGCAAATCCGAGCGAGCCAATTCCTGGTTCCCCACCGCCCGCGTTCAACTCCGCGAACCCCGCTGAAAACGTGATCGCATACTCGCTGTTCGGATCGAATCCGCGATATTGTGAACCCGCCGTGATGAACGCCGAGATAACGCGCGACGTGTTCAAGGGCTGGACCTGCCGCGTTTATCTCGACGCAACCGTCCCCGAGCATGTTAAACGCAGACTTAAAGACGCCGGCGCCGAAGTCGTTTCCATGGACCGCGATTCGGCCGTTCATCCGTTGATGTGGCGCTTCCTGGTCATCGACGATTCAAGCGTCAAACGCTTCCTTCTCCGCGATGCCGACGCGCTCCTCTCAGAGCGCGAACATGCGGCAGTACAGGAGTGGGTCGAAAGCCCGTACTACTTCCACATCATCCGCGACTACTTCACCCATACGGAATTGATTCTCGCAGGCTTATGGGGCGGCTGCGCAGGCGTCTTGCATAACGCGGTTGAATCGATGCAGCAATTCGCTGCGACGAATGCGGAAAGCGGCCGTTTCATCGACCAGCATTATCTGCGTGAAAACGTGTGGCCAACCTTGCGCAAAAGTGTCCTGTCTCACGACGATCTATTCGGTTTCCACGAGGCCAAACCGTTCCCGCCACATGCGCCGAACCGATGGAATACTGACAAGTTTCACGTCGGCAGCAATACGAGCTATCAGGCGATAGGCGGCGAAAGCGCGCTCCCGGAAGGCGCGGTGCAAAGACTGATTTTCAGATCGGCTGATGGCAAGCCATTGTTCGACTACGAGACGACCGTGCAAAATGGCGAGTGGCGTCTGGACATGCCGTTCTTCGTGATCGAGAAGATCGCGTCGCGGGAAATCGTGATCCACCGCGACGAATAAGCGACCACTCATCGACCACTCAGCGCCGCTCAAGCGCCCACAACTTCCACTGTCGAAAAGCCGATTCCAACGCTTTTCGCCACTCTGATCTGCAATGGAATGCGCTCTTTTAGCGCTTCCACATGACTGATCACACCGATCATCTTGCCGTTCGCGTTCAACGAATCCAGTGCGTTGAGCGCAATCTCCAGTGTCTCGCCGTCGAGCGTGCCGAATCCTTCATCGAGAAACAGCGAGTCGATGGAAGTCTTGAAACTCACCAGATCCGATAAAGCCAGCGCCAACGCAAGACTCACCAGGAAGCTTTCACCACCGGATAACGTGCGGGTATCGCGCGCAATGTCGCCTTGCCACATATCGAGCACTTCCATTTCCAGATCGCCGCCAAGCTTGCGGTTCAACTGATAACGCCCATGCAGTTGCGTGAGTTGCCGATTCGCGAGATAGATCAAATGATCGAGCGTCAGGCCTTGCGCAAACTTGCGATACTTCGCGCCATCGGCGGAACCGATCAGACTGCTCAAGCGTTGCCACAAGTCGTAGTGCGCGCGTTGAGCATTGATCTGTTGATACAGCGCCTGCTTCTCCACGCGCAAACGGTCGTCGTTCGTAAGCGTCGCGCGAAGCTCGCCTTGTTTTTCGCTCAAGCCTTTAGAGGTTGCCAGCATGTCGTCAAGCGACCGTTGCAGGGCGTCAGCGTCCAGTTCGGTCTTCGGCTCTTTCAGCAATTCCGCACGACGGTTTTCCGTGGTCGTGCGCAGCGTTTGAACCTTCGTGCGCAGTTCATCGAGTTCGCGCTTCAGCGTTTGCAGGCGCTCGCGTTCTTCGTTCGGTAGCAGCGCTTCGGAGAACGCATGTTCATTGGCAAAGATGCTTTTACTTAGCGCGATCGTCCAAGCCGCCAATGTTTTCTCGGCGCGCACCGAGTCTTCGCTCAGGCGCGCCGTCAATGTTTGCTCAGTGCCTTCGAGCAGGCTGGTTTTGTCGCGCGCGGTTTCGTAGCGTTGTATTGCCGATAAAAACGCAGCATCGGGATCAGCGGTCGTGGCAACGCCGGCTTCAGTTTCCAATTCCGCATAATTCTTTTCCCAATCGGCCCATCGCGCGGACCACTTCACAGCTTCGACCGATGCAGATTCAACCGCGTGCTTCGCCCGGTCGGCTTGCTGCGTCAACGCGCGAATCTGCTCCGATGCCTTCTGCCATGCCTTCCATTCTGCGTCGCGCCCGGTGAGCCATTGCTCCCAGTGCATCCAGGAATCCGGCCGTGCATAACCAACGGACATCACCGATTCATCAAGCGTCTGCTCCCTGTTGAGCGACGCGGCTCGCAAAACATCGGCTTGGTCAGCGGCATCTTTCAAGGATTTTCGCTCCGCGCTTTGTCGCTCTTCGAGCCGCTTCAATGCGTGCTCGTGGTCGAGCGCCGCGCGCTCCGCGGCATGCCGCGAAGTTTCGTGTCGCTTGATCAGCGCTATCTGTTGATCGGCCGCGACGGACGTCTCCAGCGCAAGTTTCAACGTTGCAGCGTGCGCTGCCATGAGCGCGTCGAGTGCGTCACGGTCAACGGCTTCGAGTCCAAGATCGACACACAGCTCTCGCCAATTCTCCGCGTGACGCGCTTCGTCTTCACGCCATGTATCGATACGCGCCCCAAGCGCCTTGATCTCCGCAGTCAACGCCGCGATAGCGACATCGGTCGTCGAGGCTTCCTTGCTTGCGCGCTGCAATATGACTTGCTTGTCCTTCAACGCTTGCTCGGTCAACGAGACATCGAGCGAGGCATACGCAGTGACGGACGGATGCTCCGACGATCCACACAACGGACATGCTTCGCCAGGCTGTAACGCCGCGCGATGTCCGGCGAGATCGAGAATGCGCTGCTCCTGGTGCAGCAATTTCCGCTTGTCTTCGACTTGCTCGGTAAGCGTCGTCACGTCTTTCGCAAGACATTCGCGTTGCTCGTTCAGCGACGCCAATGATGCATTTTTTCGAGCTTGCTCATCACGATCCAACGCGGCTTGCCTGGTTCCGCGCGCAACCGTTTCATGGATGTCCGCCAGCTTGCTGAACAGATAATTTTGCTTCGCAAGAAGCTGGCAGCGCGTCTTCAACGCAGCTTCGCTCTCGCCGCCGAGCGTGCTCGAAAGCTCCTCGCGCTGCTCGGCTTCCGTCTTGCGCGCGAGTTCCGCTGCTGCCATAACCTCGCGCACGGCAACATGTTTGGCGGAGATCTCGCCCGCCAGCTTATCGATCACACCGCTCAATTCTTTCTGCTTTGCGGCATTCGTCTCAATGTCATTGAGCGTCTGCCGGCGCGCAGCGAAGTGCTGTTGCCACAGCACAATCTGCTCACCGAGTTTGCTTCGATGCGGATGTTCATCGAGTGTGGACTGAACGGTCCTTGCTTCAAGTAACACGCGATTCAGCGAGTCTTCGCGAACCTCCACGATCCGCCTTCCGATCACCGATGCTGATCGCAAACCGCGCGCTGCATCGAGTGAAGCGGCTCGCTTTTGTTCTTTCGATAGCACCAGTTGACGCGATGTTTCTGCAAGTCCCTCGCGTGCCGAAAGCATCGCCGTATGATCGGCGCGCAGCTTTTCGGCAGGCTCACTCGCGGCGAGACGATCGAGCAAAGGCGTGGCATCGGCGATCTTCAAGTCTGCTTGTCGTTGATTGGCCAGCGCCTGTTCAACCTGCGTTTCCGCTTCGGATAACGCGAGGCGCCACGTCTGCATCGCGCGTGTCGTTTCGACTTGCTTGCCGAGCGCGGTTTCCTGTGCGGCAAGACCAATGCGCTCCTGCTGCAACCCGGTCCGCTGCTCGTCAGTCAGCAATTGGACACCGTCGGCACGGACCAAAAGCGTATCCAACACAAGCTTCTCGTTGCGCGTCCGCTCGAACACATTCTGCGAGATCGTGCCGTAGATATCGGTGCCGGTGAGTTCTTCGAGCAACTCGGCGCGTTCGTTCGCCTTCGCTTCCAGGAACGCGGCAAAGCCACCCTGCGCGAGCATCATCGATTTGGTGAAGCGGCCGAAATCCAGTCCAGTGATCTCTTCAACTTTCTTCAATTTGTCCACAATCCGCTCAGTCAGGATCGTGCCATCGAGACGCGCGAGTTCGACCTTGGGCGCTTGCAGATTGCCGTCGGCTTTGTCGCGTGCGCGACGCTGGCTCCAGAATGCCCGATACCCTTCGCCCTTCACCTCGAACTCCACTTCCGCGAGGCATTCGAACGTGTGCCGCGTCATCAGCTCGTTCGTTCCTTGCGAGATTGTGTCCATGCGCGGCGTGCGGTGATAGAGCGCGAGACAGATTGCATCGAGCAACGTGGTTTTGCCCGCGCCGGTCGGGCCGGTGATCGCGAACAAGCCGTTATCGCGAAACGGCGGCTGGCTGAAATCGATCTTCCATTCGCCCTTTAGCGAGTTCAGGTTCCGCAAACGCAACGACAGGATCTTCATGCTGCATCCGCCTCGCCGATCTGCGCCACAACCTCGCGATACATCGATAAAAGCTGCAAGCGCGTTTCCTCGTCGATCGTTTCAGTTTGCAGGCGGCGCGCGAATACATCATCGGGCGTGAGCTCGTTCAAGGTATCCTTTGCTTGGGATTGCAGCGTGTTCGATGCCGAAGAACGCTCGCGACGAATGCGCAGTACTTCAACCGGCAGTTCTTCGGTGATCTTCTGGATACGCGACTGGAGATCGCTGAGGTAGTCATCGGCGGAGACCACGATTTCGAGCCACACGGTCCCGCCTCCGGACGCCTGGGACGCAGCCACGGAAACCGCAACCTCAAGCTCTTTCAACGATCCTTTCACCGATAACAACGGCTGAAAGCACGGCACCTCGAGTACGGTCACGCGCTCAAGGCCGGTCGTCGAAACATCGACAAGCAGCATTTCTTTCTGTTGCCGCGCTTCATCGAAGCTCAACGGAATCGGCGATCCGCTGTAGCGAATGTGCTCGAACCCGCCCACTTTCTGCGGCCGGTGAATATGCCCGAGCGCGATGTAATCGGCTGCCGGAAACGCGCTCGTTGGAAAGGCTTCCAGCGCGCCCACATAAATCTCCCGCACCGATTCGCTCGCGCTCGCGCCGACCGTCGTCAAATGACCGGTTGCGATGATCGGCAAATGCACGCCAAGCTCCACGCGCTTTTGCTCGGCCAGCGCGAACAGCGCCTGATAGTGCGTGTGAATCGCGTCTTGCAGCGACTCCTGCTTGTCGCGTGCGCTCTGTCCCGCGATGCTCTGCAATACGTCGCGCGGACGGATGAACGGGATGGCGCAGACGATCGCGCCGGGCTTGCCGTCGCGCGTGGTGAGCACACGAACCTGCTCGTCTGGATCGTCTTGCACGGAGGGAATGACCACCGTATTCAACGCCGTCAGCAAATGGCGCGATTCTTCGAGCACGGCGACGGAATCGTGATTGCCCGCCAGCAGCGTCAAGCCGACGCCCGCATCACGCAACGCCAGAATCAGCGAGTAATACATCTCGCGCGCGTAGCTGGGCGGTGCGCCGGTGTCGAAGATATCGCCGGCTATCAGCACCGAATCGACCGCGTGCAGGCGCGTTTGCTCGACGAGCCACGCAATCAGCTTTTGATGTTCAGCCTGGCGTGAATGCCCAAGAAAGTACTGGCCGAGGTGCCAGTCCGAGGTGTGCAGAATTCGCATCGGGGAAGTGGGTTGAAGGCGTTGCCGCGCATCGTTTTAGTGGCTGCCAGTTTAGCCGATCGACTCCACCCAGACGGGCGAACGGGCCGGCAAGCCCCGGGAAAATGCCGCAAAACGAGGCAATTGCGCCGTGGACGCGTACACTTCGGCTTCTAATTGCGGCTAAAACAGCGTGTGTCGGCCTCGCCGATGCCCTTTTCACGCCGCAACCCCTCAATTACGCTCAAATCAATCATGTTTACCTGCCGAAACCAGCCGTGCGGCGCCGAATGGCAACTCGCCGACGTGCTCATCAAGAACGAAGGCCAGGGCCTGATGTTCCGCTGCCCCATGTGCGGCGCGCGCAACAAAGTGCTGCGCCACGACGCGCCCGACGGCACGATCACCTACGAGCAGGACAATTCGGTCCCGCCGAAGCCTGCCGCGAAGTAACAACATAAGCTCATGACCACCCCAACTTCATTCAGCGCTCTGCCGCTTTCGCCGGCCATGCTGGCGAACCTCGAACAGCTCGGTTATCTGACGATGACCCCGATCCAGGCCGCCAGCCTGCCGATCGCGCTCGCAGGCCACGATCTCATCGCGCAGGCGAAGACGGGCAGCGGCAAGACGGCCGCGTTCGCGTTGCCGCTGCTCGCGAAAATCGATCCGCGGCTGTTCTCCGTTCAGGCACTCGTGTTGTGTCCGACGCGCGAACTCGCCGACCAGGTGACCCAGGAAATCCGCCGCATCGCGCGCGCGGAGGACAACATCAAGATCCTGACGCTGTGCGGCGGCTCGCCGATGCGTCCGCAGATCGCGAGTCTTGAGCACGGCTGCCACATTGCCGTGGGAACGCCCGGGCGGATCATGGATCACCTTGAACGCGGCACGCTGCCATTGACCGCGCTCAAGACGCTGGTCCTCGATGAAGCCGACCGCATGCTCGACATGGGTTTCTTCGACGACATCGTCGCCGTCGTCAAACAATGTCCGAAGGATCGTCAGACGCTGCTGTTTTCCGCGACGTATCCGGAAGGCATCGCGAAACTGAGCCAGCAGTTCCTGCGCAAGCCGCAGGAAGTCAAGCTCACCGAGCAGCACACGAATTCGAAGATCAAGCAGCGTTTCTACGAAGTCCACGACAACGAACGCTTGCACGCGGTGGGCCAGTTGCTGGATCACTATCAGCCCGTCAGCACGCTCGCGTTCTGCAACACGAAACAGCAGTGCCGCGACTTGCTCGATGTTTTGGTCGCGCAAGGTTTTAATGCACTCGCGCTACACGGTGAACTCGAACAACGGGAACGCGATCAGGTTCTCGTGCAATTCGCCAATCGCAGTTGCTCGGTGCTGGTCGCGACCGACGTCGCCGCGCGCGGGCTGGATATCACGCAGCTGGAAGCCGTGATCAACGTCGATGTCACGCAAGATCCCGAGATCCATGTGCATCGAATTGGCCGCACTGGCCGCGCGGATCAGGAAGGCTGGGCGCTGAGCCTCGCCAGCATGAATGAAATGGCGCGCGTGAGCTCGATCGAACAGGCGCAGAAGAAGGAGGTGGAGTGGCACAAGCTGAGCGAACTGACGCCGGCGACGCCGGGTCATCTTCAACCGCCCATGGCCACGCTGCAGATCCTCGGCGGCCGCAAGGAAAAGATTCGTCCCGGCGACGTCCTGGGCGCGCTGACCGGCGATGCGGGTTTCGCAGGCTCGCAGATCGGCAAGATCAACGTGACGGACATGGTCACGTACGTGGCGGTCGCGCGCGATATCGCGGATCAGGCGGTGAAGAAGTTATCGGCGGGAAAGGTGAAGGGCAAGAAGGTGAAGGTGCGGCGCATTTAAATTGAAGTTAGTTAAGTCAAATTCAAGTTGAAACGCCGGGCCTGCAATTCGCACCCATGAATCGATGAAACCAGTCAGGGCGGATATGCGCATGCGTTCGTATCCGCCCTCAATCGATACCTTGGCGTTCCGTGTTCCGCTATTCGCGCGTTCGCCGGATATCAGCGACGCGAAATATCACGAACTGCTGAGCCGCCTGGACGAAATGGGTTACGACACCTTGCGGTTCCGTCGCGTGCCGCAGGCGCCGGAACAAATTGGCAAGCCGGGTTTCCAGTCCCCCGGCGATTAAGACTGATGCCCCCGATCAGCGAAACTCATAACCTCAATCGGCGAAACAAGGGATAGGAGCAATCCGATAGTCGGATGGGAGGGCGGCGCATAGCATCGAGAGGTTATCCACTTTGATGAATACGCCCACCATGAATCAACTTTCCGAATCCGTTGCCGCTGCTTTAGAACTCCATCAGGCGGGCCATATGGCCGAAGCGGAAAGTGGTTATCGCGCGGTTCTCAAGGTGCATCCCGATCACGCCGATGCACTGCATTACCTTGGTGTGTTACTGCATCAACGCGATAACAACGAAGACGCGGCGAAGTTGCTGGATCGTGCGCTTGCCCTTGCCCCGGACGGATCTGCGTGCTGGAGCAATCGCGGGCTGGTGGCGGCGGCGCTGGGTGATCTTCCTCATGCCGTGGCGTGCTACGAGCGCGCGCTTACCATCGATCCGGCATTTTCCAACGCACGCAATAACCTTGGCTCGGCGCTGCAAAAGCAAGGCCGCTTCAATGAAGCCATCGAACAGCACGAGATCTTGCTTGCTCAAGATCCTGACTTCATCGACTCCCGTTTGAACCTCGGCTCGACGCTCGCTGCCGCGAAGCGTCACGACGAAGCATTGGCCGTATATCACGAAGTGCTTCGCCGCAATCCCGAGAGCTTCGAAGCCTACTTCGGCGCAGGCAATGCGCTGCGCGAACTGAAACGATTCGACGAAGCGGTGGCGAGCTTGCATCGGGCGCTTGCTTTGAAACCAGAGCACTTCGAGGCCAACGTGAATCTCGGCACGACGCTCGGACTTTTTGGGAAATTCGTGGAGGCCGAGGCGCAGTATCGCCGGGCGTTGACCTTGCGCGACGATCCGCAGATTCACGTCTGCGTGGGTGCGGCTATCGGCTCGCAAGGTCGTTTCGAGGAGGAGGAACCGTACTACCGGCACGCGTTGACACTCGCCCCCGATCACGCCGACGCGCTGCACAATCTCGCGTTGCTGCAGTTACGGCGCGGCAACTTCAAGGAAGGCTGGGCGCTGCACGAAGTGCGCTGGCGCTCGAGCAAGTACAAGCCTATGAATGTTCCCGGGGTGCCGCAATGGCGCGGGGAATCGCTGCAAGGCAAGACGCTGTTGGTCGCCGGCGAGCAGGGGCACGGCGACATGATGCAGTTCGCGCGCTATGTGAAGGTGCTTGAGCAGATGGGCGCGACCGTCGATATGTGGGTGCCGGAGAACATCGTGGAACTGATCCAGAGCGTGCGCGGCGTGCGTCGGGCTTTGCCCATTGGTTCGACGAAAGAATACGACTACTGGACGCCTTCGATGAGCGTTCCGCATCGCGTGGCCCATCTCGTTGCTGGGGTCATCGCGGATACGCCTTATATGAGCGTAGGCGCCGAACGGATCGGCTCGTGGCCGGCGCGCGTGAAAAAACTGGCGGGCGCTCGCAGGAAGATCGGCATTGTGTGGGCGGGCAGTCCGACGTTCGGCAACGATCAATTCCGCTCGATGCCGTTCGCCGCGTGGTCACCGTTCGCGGACGTGCCGAACACTGAGTGGTTCTCGCTGCAGAAGGGCGTAGCGCGCGATCAGCTCTCGCAGCCCGGTTGCGCGTTGAAACCCCACGATCTGACGGACGACATCCACAATTTCGCCGATACCGCCGCGCTGATCGAGCAACTCGATCTGGTGATAACGGTCGATACATCGGTTGCTCATTTGGCTGGTGCGCTTGGCAAGCCCGTGTGGATATTTCTGCCGGCAAATTACGACTGGCGCTGGATGCTCGATCGTGACGACAGCGTGTGGTATCCAGGCGCGCGCCTGTTCAAGCAGACTACGCTCGGAGACTGGACCGCGCCGGTGGCACGGGCGAAAGCGGCGCTTTTGGCCGGG
>DASYLW010000129.1:0-3428 GCA_036009385.1 Caballeronia sp. | reverse complement strand
CTTTCATATTTCTTTCAGTATTAACCCGATCTGGTAAAAACCCTGTGAATTCTTTCATTGTACTTACTTGATATATTACATATTGTGTATTCCATCGCTATCGAAACGAAGGTCAGGCGATGACGGAGACGTCCATTCGGCGTCCCGAATACAAGGCAGCAAACGCCAAGGAGACAGTGATGGAATCGAATCGCCAGGAAGGTGCGTCGCGACTAGCGTCGCCATGGATGCAGCTCGTGTTTGGCGTGATCTGCATGGCCATGATCGCGAATATGCAGTACGGCTGGACCTTGTTTGTGAATCCGATCGATGAAAAGCATCACTGGGGTCGAGCGGCGATTCAGGTAGCGTTCACGATCTTTGTGGTCACGGAAACCTGGCTGGTCCCTATCGAAGGTTATCTCGTCGACAAGTACGGCCCGCGTCCGGTTGTCGTTGCGGGTGGTCTGCTGTGTGCGATCGCGTGGGCGCTCAACTCGGTGGCTTCATCGCTGCCGTTGCTGTATTTCGCGGCGGCCGTGGGCGGCGTCGGCGCGGGGGCAGTGTATGGCACGTGCGTTGGCAATGCGTTGAAGTGGTTCCCCACCCGGCGTGGTCTCGCAGCCGGAATCACCGCGGCCGGCTTCGGGGCAGGATCGGCTGCAACCGTCGTGCCGATCGCGCATATGATCAAGAGCAGCGGCTACGAAGCCACCTTCCTGTGGTTCGGCCTCGGCCAGGGATTGGTCGTGTTCCTGCTCGGCATGGCGCTGTATGCGCCACCTGCAAGCCTGCTTGCATCGGTCAAGAGTGCCCTGAAAAGCACCGTTTATAACGCGACACCGAGGCAGGTCGTTAGCTCACCGATCTTTTGGGTGATGTATCTGATGTTCGTGATGATGGCAGCGGGCGGCTTGATGGCGACCGCTCAGCTTGGTCCTATCGCGAAGGACTTCGGCCTGCATGATTCGCCTGTCTCGCTGCTTGGCCTGACGTTGCCCGCGCTGACGTTCGCGCTGACGATCGACCGGGTTCTCAATGGCTTGACCCGGCCTTTCTTTGGCTGGATCTCGGATCGCATCGGCCGCGAGAACACCATGTTCATGGCGTTTGCGATTGAAGCGGTCGGCATCTTGATGCTGTCGAAATATGGACAGAGTCCGGTGGCGTTCGTCGTGCTGACGGGTATTGTCTTCTTCGCCTGGGGCGAGATCTACAGCCTCTTTCCGGCGACGTGCGGCGATACATTCGGGCCGAAATTTGCAGCCACCAATGCGGGCCTGCTCTACACGGCAAAGGGGACGGCGGCCTTGCTAGTGCCGTTCAGCAGCGTGATTACGGCCGCGACCGGCAGTTGGCACGCGGTGTTCATGCTAGCGTCGGGAATGGCTGCGGCGTCGGCGTTGCTGGCGCTCTTCGTGCTCAAGCCGATGCGGCAGGCTCACAAGCAGAAGCACGCATCAGCGGTCACCGACATGCCGTTTGGTTCGGTCCTGAAGGAGTGACGATGCAATGGGAGCGATGCCGATGTGTTCGTTGGCTTCGCTCGCTTCCAATGAAGGAATGGCCGGTGTTCGTCCGGCCGTCTTGCTATTTATTGCTATTGGTTGCTATTTTCGTCCCACCAGATAGCAGACGCCTTCGGGACCATAACGCTCGCTGTGCGTTTCGTTTGCTCTCAAATGGAACACGTCACCTGGCTGATAGCGCGTGTCTTTGTCGTCGATGCGCAGCGTCAGCTCACCTTCGAGAATCAGCGCCTTGGCTTCGAACGCATGCGCGTGGTCGTCAAGAGACGCGCCGGCCTCGCGCTCCACTAGCACGGTCGTCTGGAAGCCTTCGCACGCCAGCATTTCGATGAAATCGTCGCGTTCCATGATCGTTCCCCTTCTAGCCGGTCTGATTCACCCACTAATATAAGTTGAAACGACACGGCGCAGGTGGGGAGACTTGGCGTCAGCTTTCCAGCCGCGAACCTCCTGCCAACTCCCTCGCTTCAAGATCGCGTGTCGAGCCCTTGGCGGGCCGTCCAGCCCAGTACCCTGCCAGCAACGAACCCGACAAGTTGTGCCACACCGAAAACAGCGCGCCCGGGAGCGCTGCGATCGGCGTGAAATACAGCTTGCCCAGCGTGGCAGCCAGTCCTGAATTCTGCATGCCGACCTCGATTGCCAGCGTGCGGCATACGGCTTCATCGAAACCAAGCAGGCGGCCACCCCAATATCCGCCAAGCAAGCCGATACCGTTATGCAGGATCACGCCGAGCATCACCAGCAAGCCGACCGACGCAATACTTTTCTGCGTCCCCGCCACCACGGCCGAGATAATCAGCAGGATCGCGATCATCGAAATAATCGGCAACGCGGGTTCGACTGCGCGCACGGTCTTGTTGAACAAGTGGTTGATGATCAGCCCCGCCGCAATAGGCAACGCGACAATCTGCAGAATGCTCATGAGCATGCCGTGGACATCGACGGCAATCGACGCATCCACGTAAAGGCGTGTCAACAGCGGCGTGGCGAAGACGCCGACCAGCGTGGAGAGCGCACTGATGGTGACGGACAGCGCTACGTCGCCGCGCGCAAGATAGATCATCACGTTCGACGCCGTGCCGCTGGCGACGCTGCCGACCAACACCATGCCTGCCGTCAGGTCGGGCGGCATGCGCAGCAGATGGGCTATTGCCCAGGCCGCGAGCGGCATCACCAGGTAATGCAGGCCGATCCCCGCGATAACCGGCGCCGGCCGGGTAAAAACGCGCCGGAAATCGCCGAATGAAAGTGTCACGCCCATCGCGAACATGATGATGGTGAGCAACGTAGTGACGCGCGGCGCGATGCCTGTGAACGTTGCGGGCGAAAAGTACGCGATGACCGAAATAAGAACGGCCCAAAGAGGGAACAAGCGGGTGACGCGCGAAAGCATGAAGAGACGATCCTGGCTGGTTAATAAGGGCGTCGCCCGGAGCACCGGGGTGCAAGGGTGCGAGGGTGCACCGCGCTGGGCGAATAGCGATAAGGCGAAGCGAACAGAAGGGTGTTCCAGGCTTGGCTGACCGTGCCATCGATAGATGCGGCCAGTGACGCAATCTGTCACGGGTCCTTGTGGGACCAGCAGGCGGCGAATGTGCGCCGACGCGAATTGTAACGTTTCGCCGGAACAGATTCACCGGACCGGATGGTTGCGCTTACCTGAGGCGCGCTACCGTTCCTGCGTCCGGCTCGCCGCCGAAATAGGTGTTCAGCGCCAGTTCGAACGGCGTCTTGTCATTCGCGGCGTGGGCGAAGAGGGTTATCGACGAATGGAATTTCAGGTCGTCGGGGTAACCGAAGATTTGCTCCACCGAGCGCCCCTCGAGCGCGTTCACGATCTGGGTGAGGATCAACAGGCGCTCGCCCAGCACGGGATGATCGAGGTAGGCTCGCGCCTCGTCCACCGATGAAATCGCG